>JBGOTG010000212.1:0-4512 GCA_041476405.1 Candidatus Dormibacteraceae bacterium
ATTTGGAACGCTTCTTTGCGATTGCGACCCACTCCTTCACGATCAAAGGTAGCCGCTTAACAACTTCATGCCCGAACAACACTTCGTCCACATATCCCATATGGAGCATGTCTACGATGCGGCACAGATATGATTTACCATCTCTCCACCATGTTGTGTGACCGTCGATCATGAGGTAGTGCCGAACGTCGACGCCTTCATGCTCACGGAGTTCTTCCAGCTCCATGCCATCGAGAAGGGTTTCATAGACGCCGTCGGCAACACGGCTACCGAAGGTGGTTGTGTAGTAGTACTCCTTGATCTCCCACACTGCGATCGGATTGACCGGCCCAGGATACGCTCCATCTACCCTTCTCGCGAGCGTGCGAACCGGGCTTCCGGCGCTCGTGAGCGCTCTCGAATCGCAGCCGGACGCGGTGGTCTTCCTGACGGTGCCTGACAGCGCGGTGGAGGGGGTCGCCGCCAGGTTGGCGGCCGAAGGCGCCTCGATTCCCGACAGCGTTGCTTTCGTCCACACGAGCGGCGCGCTCGAGCTCGCCGCCCTGGCGCCGCTCGCCGGTCGCCATCCCGTCGGCTCCTTCCATCCTCTGCGGTCGTTCCCCGAGCCAGGCCCGCCGGAGGCATTCCGAGGGATCGTCGTCGCAGTGGACGGGAGCACCGCGATGCTGAGACGGTCGCTCGGCGGGCTGGCTCATGACATCGGGGCAACGCCGCGGAGGGTGGAGGACAGCCGGCGGGCGGTCTATCACGCGGCCGCGGTCTTCGCGTCGAACTACGTCGTCGCGCTTCTCAGTGAGGCGGTCCAGCTTCTCGGGCAGACCGGTTGGTCCGAAAAGGACGCCACGAAGGGCCTCGCGCAATTGGCGCTGGGGGCGGTGACGAACGTCCAGAAGCGAGGTCCGACGGCGGCGCTCACGGGTCCTGTCCGGCGCGGTGATGCAGGCACTGTCACGCGCCACATCGCAGCCCTCACCGAGCTCGATGCGCGAGCCGGGCGGCGCGCGAACAGGCGGCGGGTGGACCTGTATCGTATGCTCGGCCAGATAGCGCTCGAGATCGCCGAGCAGGCTGGTTTGGAGCCTGCGGCGGCCGAGCGAACGAGAAGGGCGCTGACCCGAAAAGTGGCAGCGACCCGAAGGAGATCTCGTAAATGACAACGGTCCTGGACGTCCAGCGATTCAAGGATGAAGGCCGTCGCTTCGCGATGCTCACCGCGTACGACTACCTGAGCGCGCAGATCCTCGACGACGCAGGCATTCCGATACTTCTCGTCGGCGACAGCCTGGGGATGGTGGTGCTCGGTTACACGACCACGCTGCCGGTCACCCTCGACGAGATGATCCACCACGCCAAGGCGGTGGCTCGCGGCTCCCGGCAGGCCCTGCTCGTGGGCGACATGCCGTTCATGTCCTATCACGCATCGGTCGAGCAGGCGATCACGAGTGCCGGGCGGTTCCTGCAAGAAGGTGGCATGCACGCTGTCAAGCTCGAGGGTGGCGGCCGTGTCGTAGAGATCACGCGGCGCCTGACGGAGCTCGGCATCCCCGTGATGGGCCACCTCGGCCTGACGCCGCAATTCGTGCACCAGATGGGCGGTTTCAAGGTGCAGGGGAAGAGCGACGCGCAGGCGGCTCGAATCCTTGCCGGCGCCAAGGAGCTCGAGGAGGCGGGCGCGTTCAGCCTCGTGCTGGAAGGTGTGCCCAACGCCCTCGCCACGCGCATCACCCGAGCCGTCCGCATCCCGACCATCGGGATCGGGGCGGGCCCCGGAACCGACGGCCAGGTGCTCGTCCTGCACGACATGCTCGGGCTCACTACGGGCAAGGCGCCGAAGTTCGTGAAGCGCTACGCGAACCTCGCCGAGGAGATCGGAAGGGCTGCCCGTCAGTATTCTCAGGAGGTCGAGTCGGGGTCCTTCCCCGGCCCGGAGCATTCGTACACCGCGAACGGCGCGGCGCCGGCGGCAAAGGGAGCGCTGAAAGAGGTCAAGTACGGCGCCGGCTAGCGAGCCGGCCGTCTTCGACACGCCCGGCGCGATGCTCGCGGCCTCGCGCCGCTGGCGGGCCGACGGCCTCACGATCGGCCTGGTCCCGACCATGGGAGCCCTGCATCGCGGCCACCTGAGCCTGGTGGAGCGAGCCTGTCAGGAGAACTCCAGGGTGGTCGTCAGTCACTTCGTGAACCCGATCCAGTTCGGCCCCGGCGAGGACCTCGAACGGTATCCGAACACTGTGGACCGCGATCTCGAGCTGTTGCGGGAAGCCGGCGTGGCCGCCGTCTACAAGCCGGCCGCCAACGTGATGTATCCGCCCGGGGCGTCGACGCGGGTGCGGGTCTCGGGCGTTTCCGAGCCTCTTGAGGGCGCAGCGCGTCCAGGCCATTTCGAGGGGGTCGCGACTGTCGTCACCAAGCTGTTCGGCGCCACCGAGCCCGATCGGGCGTACTTCGGCCAGAAGGACGCCCAGCAGGTGGCTGTCGTGAGGCGGCTGGCGGCCGATCTCGACACCGGCGTCCAGATCTGCGTCTGCCCGACGGTCCGAGAGGCTGACGGCCTGGCCTTGAGCTCACGGAACGCCTACCTGGACGCCGGGGAACGCAAGGCGGCCGCCTGCCTGAGCGCCGCCCTTCGCCTCGCCGCGCGAGCGTACGGCCGGGGCGAGCGCGATTCCGACCGCCTCCGGCGGACGATCCTCGAGACCCTCGAGGCCGAACCTCTGGCCCGAGTGGACTACGCCGAGCTGGTCGACCCGGAGACGTTCACCCCCCCGGGCAGCCTTGCAGTACTTGCCGTCCGGATCGGGAAAACGCGCCTGATCGACAATCACGACCTGGCCCAGCCTTTTCCTGGATAAGGCGCATTTCTGCGGTACAATCGAAATTCGTATTTGGCGTAGGCCGATTTGACGACCAACACCACACCAATAAACCTTAGGGGGAAAGCGCAGTTGTCCAATGAGTCCGGTGCCGTCCTGACAGAACAAGGGGAGGCGACCGAAAGAGACTCATCTACGATGACGATGGAGGACTACCTCCATTACGAGTCGGAGGCCTTCAAGACCCCCAACCATGGGGACATCGTGGACGGCATCGTCGTTCGTGTCGATGCCGATGAGGTCCTCGTCGACATCGGCGCCAAGGCGGAAGGGGTCATCTCCAGTAAGGAGCTCGGCCTCCGAGGCGAGGCCGACTCGGTCGGACTGGAGCCCGGGGACCAGATCAAGGTCTACGTCCTCCAGCCCGAGAACGAGGAGGGCAACGTCGTCCTCAGCCTGCGGCGCGCCCGCGCGGAGACGACCTGGATCGTCGCCGCCGAGAAGCAGACCGACGGCACTGTCATCGAGGCCGACGTCCGCGAGCAGAACAAGGGCGGCCTGATCGTCAACGTCCTGGGGCTGCGGGGTTTCCTGCCCTCCAGCCAGGTCGCGCGCGCCTTCGCAGGCAGCCTCGAGTCCCTGGTCGGCCAGCGGATCCCGGTCAAGATCCTCGAGGTCAATCGCAAGCGCAACCGCCTCATCGTCAGCCAGAAGGCCGCCGAGGACGAGGATCGCGCGCGCAAGCGCGAGGACCTGTTCAGCCGGCTGCTGACCGGCTCCACCGTGAAGGGGACCGTTTCGGGCATCACGAGCTACGGGGCCTTCGTCGACATCGGCGGCGCAGACGGGCTCATCCACATCTCCGAGCTCTCATGGGATCGGGTGTCCAAAGTCACCGACGTGCTCCAGCTCGGAGACGAGGTCACCGTCAAGGTGATCAAGCTCGACCCGGAGCAGACGCGCATCTCGCTCTCGCTTCGGCAGCTCCAGCAGGACCCCTGGGAGAAGCTGGTCCAGTCGATGCCGATCGGTTCGATCGTCGAGGGCCAGGTCACCAAGACCAAGAAGTACGGGGCCTTCCTGCAGATCATGGCCGGCATCGAAGGCCTGCTCCACATCTCCGAGCTGTCCTGGGACCACGTGGAACGCACCGAGGACGTGCTCAAGGTGGGGGAGAACCTGCAGGTGAAGGTGATCGGGATCGACACCGCGCGGCGGCGGATCTCGCTCAGCCTGAAGCAGCTGTCGGCACCGCCCGCGAGCCTGGGCGCCAGCCGCGCCGACCGCCGGCCTGACGAGTACGACGACGCGGAGGACGACTCCTAGCCGGACTCGCGGGGGGTCGGCGGGGTGACTCCGGTGTCTCTCAGCCCGAAGCCGGCACGCCGATCCCGGCCAGCCTCTGGCGCGCGGTGATGAAGTACGGGTCGATCTCGACGGCCATCCGATAGGCGGCGCGTGCGTCGGCCGGCCGCCCCAACCCACTTTCGGCGTCTCCGATGTCGACGTACAGCTGTGGATTGCTCTCGCCGAGACGGGCCGCCAGCAGGATCTCGTCTAAGCCGCGGCTCGCCAACCCGATGGCGGCGAGGCTCTTGCCGTAATCCCAGTGGTAGCGGCCCTGGAGCGGATCGGCGACGACGGCGAGGTCGAGCCTGCCGCGGAAGTACCAGGCGTCGGCCAGGACCGGCATCGCGCC
>JBGOTG010000213.1:0-4472 GCA_041476405.1 Candidatus Dormibacteraceae bacterium
ACGGCGGTGGACCTGGGCGGCCAGCTTCAACAGGAGCTGGAGATCGTGCGGCAGCGCGCTGACTTGCGTGGGCTGGTCCTCAAGCTCGATGTGGCAACGAACGTCCCACCGGTGGCTGCCGACCCGGAGCGACTGCACCAGGTCCTGGACAACCTGCTCGACAACGCCGTGAAGTACGCGCCGTCCGGGTCAGCGGTCACCGCCGTCGCGCGAGTGGCCGGCGGTTTCGTCGAAACGATCGTGTCCAACCCGGCAGGCGAGCACCAGCCCGACCCGGAGAGGATGTTCGACAGGTTCTACCGCGCCGACCCCTCGCGGTCCGCAGCGGCGGGCGGCGTCGGACTTGGGCTCGCGATCTCACGCGAGCTGGCGACGGCGATGAATGGACGGCTGTGGGCCGACTACGGGATCGGGGGCGAGCTGCGGCTGCACCTGCAGCTGCCGGCGGCGGCCGAGCCGCCGCGGCCCGAGCCGTGACCGTTTACGTTTCCGGCCGCCGTTTCATCGCGGGCCTACAGGCTCGTCGTCGACGGCACGATCAGGGTCACCGGGTTCTCCAGCAGGCGCTTGACCTCCGCCATGAACTGGGCCGCGGTCGCGCCGTAGAACACGCGGTGGTCGACCGAAAGGGTCATGCGCATGACCTTGCCGGGAACGATGCGTCCGTCCTCGACCACGGGGACGTCCTTGATGGCCCCGACGGCAAGGATCGCCGACTCCGGCGGATTGATGATGGCGGTGAACTCGTCGACGCCGAACATGCCGAGGTTCGAGATCGAGAACGTGGCGCCGCTGAGGTCGCCTTCGGCCGGACGCCCTGACCTGGCGCGTTCGATGACCTGTCGCGACTCGATGGAGATCTGGACGATGTCCTTGCGGTCGGCGTCGTGCACGACCGGGACGAGAAGCCCCATGCCTTGGCTCGGCGCCACCGCCAGGCCGATGTTGACCGAGCGCTTTCGCTGGAACTTTCCGTCGACCCACGACGTGTTGACCTCGGGGAACTTTCGCAGCGCCAGGGCGCAGGCCCTGACCAGGAAGTCCGTGATCGTGACCTTGTCGGCGCCGGGCACCGAATCCTTGAGCTGCTGGCGCATGCTCACCGACTGGTCGACCCGTGCTTCGACAGTCACCGTGAACTCAGGGACTGTCGACTTCGATTCGGTCATGCGGCGGGCGATGGTGGCCTGCATGCGCGTCGGCTCGATCAGCTCCGTGTCGGGGCCTTCCGCGCGCCGCGCGGGCGCGGGGGCCGTTCGTCGCGGCGCGCCGCCCTTGCCCTTCGCGAGCCCCTCCACGTCCTCGCGGACGATGCGGCCGTCCGGTCCGGAGCCCTTCACGCCGGCGAGGTCGACTCCGAGCTGGGCCGCAAGGCGCTTCGCCAGCGGCGAGGCCTTGATGCCGGCGCCACCCGCCGCTCCGTCGCCGGCGCGGGCGGCAGGCGGCGGGGCGGCGGGAAGCTCGGTCTCTTCCGCAGCCGGTTCCGCCCCCTCGGACGCGGGCTCCGCCTCGGCGACTGCGGTGTCCACCTCTGTGCTCTCTTCGGTTGGTGTTTCGGGCTCCGGCTCGGAAGGCTCCGGCGGGGCCTCAGCCGCGGCTTTTGCCTTCTCGGGCGTGGCCCCGTCCGCTTTGGCCGCCTTGGCCGCCTTGGCTGGCGCGGCTTCGCCCGCGGGCCCGATGCTCGCGATCGGAGCGCCGATCTTGGCCGGCACGCCCTTCTGTACCTTGATCGAGAGCACGCCGTCGTCCTCGGCTTCGAGGTCGAACGTCGCTTTGTCGGACTCGACCTCGGCCAGGACTTCGCCCTTGTGGACCTCGTCGCCATCCTTCTTCTTCCATTCGAGGACGGTGCCCTCCTCCATCGTGTCCGACAGCTTGGGCATATTTACATCTGGCATATTCCACTCCAGGGAAAAAGAGCAGCGGCCCTTGCCCCGCGGCTCGCCGCGGGGTCGGCTTTGCCGAGGCCGCGATGAGAGAAAACCGCCAGGTTGTCTCTCATCTTCTTGACGTCAGGCATCGGTCTTCCTGCCGACGATGCGGCGGGCCATGCGCTTGATGTCCTCGCTGGTCGGGATGGAGGCCTTCTCGAGGGGGAGGCTGTACGGCATCGGCACCTGGGCGCCGCCCAGTCGCAGGACAGGGGCGTCCAGGTAATCGAAGCAGCGCTCCTGGACGCCGGCGGCGATCTCCGCGGTGACGCCGTACGTCGCCCAACCCTCTTCGACCACCAGGCAGCGCGTCGTGCGGCGGACCGACTCGACAAGGGGCGGCCAGTCGATCGGCCGGATGGAGCGGAGGTCGATCACCTCGACGTCGACGTCCTCCTCCTCCAGCTGCTTCGCGGCCTCGTTGGCCAGCACCGCCATGCGCGATACGCCGACGATGGTCAGGTCCGCGCCCCTGCGGCGGATCGCGGCCTGGCCCAGAGGGACCGTGTAGTCGCCGTCGGGGACCATGCCGCGGACGTTGTACAGGCTCATCGACTCGAGGAACATGACGGGGTTGTCGGTCCGGATCGCCGACTTGAGCATCCCCTTCGCGTCCTCGGGCGTGGTCGGCGCCACGACCAGCAGGCCCGGGATGAGGCCGTAGAGGACCTCGAAGCTGTGGGAGTGCTGGGCCGACAGCTGGTGTCCCGCCCCGCCGGGCATCCTGATCACGAGGGGGACCTTGGCTTCGCCTCCGAACATGTAGCGGATCTTCGCCGCGTTGTTGACGATCTGGTCGTACGCGACCAGCGAGAAGTTGATGGTCATCATCTCGACCACCGGGCGCAGGCCGAGCATCGCGGAGCCGATGGCGGTGCCGACGATGACCTCCTCGGCGATTGGCGCGTCCACGACGCGCTCAGCGCCGAACTTGCCGATGTCCTCGCCGATGAGGTAGACGGAATCGTCACGCTCCATCTCCTCGGCGAGGGCTTCACGAAGCGCGACGCGGTAGAGCTTTTCTTCCGCCACTAAAGCGGGTCTCCGCGCAGCTCGGGCCGCTCTTCCCACTCGCCGGCGTACACGTACTTGTACAGGTCTTCGACCTTCGGTTCGGGGCTCTCGTCCGCGTACTTGATGACCTCCTGGACCTCGGCGTCGACCTCCATCCGGACCTTCTTGAAGTACTCCTCGTCGGCAAGCTTCGCCTTCTCCAGCTCGTGCTCGAAGGCCACGATCGGGTCGGCCTTGCGCCACTTCTCCTTGTCGTCGTTCGAGCGGTACTTGTCGGGATCGACCACCGAGTGGCCCTTGAAGCGGTAGCAGAGTGCCTCGATGAAACGCGGCTCGGAGTCGGCGCGGGTCTTCTCGACGATCTCGCTCGTTTTCAGGAGCACCTCGCGCACGTTCATGCCATCGACCTGGATCGATTCCATGTCGTACGCGCACGCCTTCTTGTAGATGTCCACAACGGCTGAGGCGGCCTCGACGGGCGTCCCCATCCCATACCGGTTGTTGACGCAGAACCACACGACAGGGAGCTTGAACACCTTGGCGAAGTTGAGCGACTCGTGGAAGGCGCCGATGTTCGTCGCACCGTCGCCGAACATGCAGAAGACGACGTCCTTCTGCTTGTTGTAGCGGACCGCCCAGCCGCCGCCGACCGCAAGCGGGAGGTGCCCGCCGACGATGCCGTAGCCGCCCATGAAGCGGAGATCGGCGTCGAACATGTGCATCGAGCCACCGCGCCCGTGCGAGGTGCCCGGCTCCTTACCGAACAGCTCGGCCATCACCGCCTTCGGGTCGACACCACGGGCGATCGCGTGGCCGTGCTCGCGGTAGCTGGTGAAGATGTAGTCGGTCAGCTTGAGCGTGAGGATGCCGCCGGCGACTGTCGCCTCCTCGCCGATGTTGAGGTGGCAGTACCCGCCGATCTTGGCTTTCGTGTACTGCTCTTGAGTGCGCTCCTCGAAGCGCCTGATGAACTGCATCAATCGGTGCAGCGAGAGCAGGAAATCGCGATTGTCCTTCGTGAGCTCGAGCATTTTGGGCGTGATTGCCTTGGGGTGTGGGGGAGTGATTGGGGGCTTTACCGAAGCGACCATCTGCTTCTCACGATTCTGCACCGGCGCGGCTTTTGAGGTGACGGCAACAGGCGTCGCCGGCGCTGTGTCCTCCCTGCTCGCCGGGGAGGTGGCCCGAAGGGCCGGAGGGGCCGCGGCGCTACGTCTATTCGGAATGTGGATCGCCCGTCCCTGCGCCGCCAGCGCTGCTTCCATAAGCGCTTCAGGGAGCGTGGGGTGTGCGTGGATCGTGAGGTCGAGCTGTTCCATCGTCAGCCCGTTCTGGATCGCCAGCGTCGCCTCCGCGATGAGGTCGGTCGCTCGCGGCCCGATGATGTGCGCTCCGAGCAGCTTGCCCGAGCACGAGTCAGCAATGACTTTGACAAAGCCTTCCGATTGACCGAGCGTGAGAGCTCGCCCTGAGGCCACGAACGGGAACCGACCGACCTTGACGTCGAGCCCTTTCTCCTTGGCCTCT
>JBGOTG010000214.1:0-4460 GCA_041476405.1 Candidatus Dormibacteraceae bacterium
TCGACACCCTCGACGGCCGCCTCACGCAGGCGGTCGGTGATCCGACAACCGGAATCTGGACCCAGCACACGGTTGGAGGCCCGGGCGGACGCTCAATTGTCCAGTGGTATGAGATCAAAGTGACCGGTGGCGTGGCCTCGCTCACCCAGCAGGGCGACATCAGCAGCGCGACCGACTTCGTTTTCAACGGCGCAATCTCACCCCGCTTCGATGCGGGGGGCGCAGCCATCTTTTACAACCGTTCTAGCCTCACTCTCGCTCCGGTCATTGACGGCCAGATCAGGGTCACAGCAACGGCGCCCGGCGCTATGGAGCCAGGCGAGATCATCCTCGGTACCAGCCCGGCGGCCGACACCGACGGGAGCTGCAACTTCCCCTCGCCCGGATCACCATGCCGCTGGGGTGACTATTCAGGCGCGACTCCCGACCCCGTCGCAACGAGCGTTGTGTGGGGCACGAACGAGATCAATACGGAGAGCACGGGCGGATCCCCGGCAGCCTGGGCAGATTACAACTTCGCGGACCTGTTCACGACAGCGCCGCACGCACCCACCGCAGTGCTGGCCACCGCCGGCAAGAACGCGGCCACCGTCTCCTGGACGCCGTCGACTTTCGTCCCGAGCACACCCGTCACGTCGTACACGATCACCGAGTACGTCGGGGCAACACCGGGCCTGACAGTCGTTGTCCTCGCGCCCGCCACGAGCGGGTACTTTCCCGGCTTGACCGAAGGGGTCACCTACACCTTCACGGTCTTCGCCACCAACGGCGTCGGGTCAAGCCCTGAATCGGTGCACAGCGCGTCAGTCATCATCTCCCGGCAGGCCGCACAGTCCACGCCGGCCCCGCCGACGGACAGGCCTCCCGTGAATCCGGCGACGCCGCAGCCGCCCGGGCCGAGGGGCTGAGCCCACAAACGGGCAGGGGGCCGATCCCGAGATGTGGCCCCCTGGCGTTGTTGATACGAGTCGAGGCGTTCTAGGGGAGCGCCTGAGTGAGGTAGCCCCAAACGTCGATGAAGATGCGCGCCTTGGTCTTTCGGTTGGTGAAGCTGAAATGGCCGGATGAGTTGAGGGGGATCATGAGGAACGAGACCTGCACGCTGATGCCGGCTGTCCCCATGACGCCGAAGGCGCCACCCAGCGGGTCGGGGCTCCCCGTGGGATAGAAGCCGATCACGGCAGGCTCATATGACTGGACCGCGGCCCAGGCAGCAGTGGCGCCCGCCGGCACGCCGCTCGGCCCGCCGCCGGCTGAAGGTATCCTCGCGGTCGCGTCGATGTTCGGGACGGCTGTGTTCGGATTCACAAAAGCGCCAGTGCCGTAAACGCGCCGCGGGTTGGAAAACACCTCGAACGTGGTCGCGCGGCGCCAGGTTCCGCTCGGGTTGGAGACCCAGAGCGCGCCGTCGGATGTCCGCACCTGTTCCATGAGGTTCGCGGTGAATCCCTGAAGAGTCGGGTTGGTGGCTAAGGGCAAATTATCCTGCCGCAAGCGACCGGTGCCCCGCGCGTAGAGGGACACTCCTGTGACAGCCTCGCCTGTCACTCCAGTTCCGGAGTCTGTCAACCCGTAGACGCCGAAAGCGGTGTGGCTCCCGGTTACGGGGTCACCGCCACTGGCGAACCCGTCGACGCCATCGGCGTATGCAGTGCCCGGTCCGCTAACGCCACCGTAACCTTGAATGGCGCCCGAGAACGTGGATGCGCCTGGAAGGCCCGGGAAGTCTGACTGCTTGGCGCCAAAGATTTCGGCCGGCGCAGCGGTGCCTGAGATGGTGGTCGGCAGGGTCGAAGTGTTGTCCTGGCCCGCGAGGACAGCCGAGCCATCAGTCGCCGCCGCCGGGACGATGCGCATCGCAGCAGCGCCGACGGCGCCAAGAGCCGCGGCCCCTCCCATGCGGAGAAGGTCACGCCTGCTTCGCTGCGTCTCCAGGCCTGACGGCCGCCCGGTGGCGCCTTCGAGGCCTGTCATCCTGGCCCTCATCTCCTCGACGGCGGCCGTGAGCCTCGCAATCTGCTCTTCGAGCTCTCGCTTGTTAGCCATTTACTTCCCCCTGGGTTGTGACTTCCGGGCAGGGACCTGGTGGACCGCCTGCCTCGGAGCTGCCGCCAATCTCAATGCGTGCCCGGGCGCGACCGCCACCTGCTTTGCGGCGTCGCGCGGCCTGTGCCGTGCTGCGGTCACCTGTCTCGGGCTGTGGTCGCCGGAATTTTCTCTGACGCTCATACGCATTCCTTACCTCAATGCAGAGGGCTTGTGTCTGGCCGTCCTTAACCATATCGCCCTCCCTCCCAAGGCGATAAAAGCGTAACCGGCACACTACTACTTTCCTGTGGGTTTGGGGCCTTCTAAAGCGAAATGTGGTCCCCGCAGAGGCCCCACGGGGCTATGCAGCCCGGTGCATCGTGGCGATCTCCCAGAAGACCCCCGGGCTGTCGGACGACAGCTCGAGGCCGTGCTGCTCGCCGGTCGCCAGGATCCTCGCCATCGGGTGCACGAAGATGCGGAAGTCCCGGGCTGTGAGCCGCATCCCGACGTTGGCCGTCCAGACGAGCACGCGCGTCCACCATCGCTCCTTGGGAAAGCTCATGACCAGGAGCCCACGAGCGTGATCCGCCGCCGCGCCGGCCAGGCGCGGCAAGTCCGGGTAGCAGCAGATGACGCGGTTCATGACGACGATGTCGGCGGCTCCGACGTCGGCGCCGGCATCGACGAAGTCCATCACCCGGCGCTCCACCCGATCCTCGAATCCCGCCTCGCGGAGCAGGTCGGCGGCGGTCTCCTCATAGGTGGGGGTCAGCTCGACGCTGACCGCCCTCGCCAGGCCCGCTTTCAGGAGCTCGATCTGGATCGCGCCGATCCCGCCGCCCACCTCGAGCAGCGTGAGGCCCGCCACCCCGCGCTGCTTCAACAGCTCGACGATGCGGCTCGAGGTGGCGTCGAGTCCGTTCCGGCGGTAGCTGCGCGCCTGGGCTCGCGCGCCCCGCTCGCTGAACATGCGCCGGTAGCCCTTCGGGGAGCAGCAGTCGCTCACCGGGAAAGTATGTCGGCCTCGCGACCGGGTCGGGGCGCCCTCAGGCTCCCTTGACCCAGCTCACCGCCTCGGCCACGGAGTCGAAGGTACGCACGAGCAAAACTTTGTCGTCGACCATCCTCACCACGTCCTCGACCGTGAGCCTGCCCAGGCCTGTGTGCGCGGTCACGACCGCCATGCGCTTCAAGCCGGCCGCGGCCATCAGGGGAGCCGCCACGTCGTAGGCCCATATCTGATCCTCCCTGACGACCACCTTGACCTTTCGGGTGTCGCTCACGTATCTGGTCGCGTGTCTCTCGCGGATCGCCTGGACGCCTCGCATGACGCCGTCTCTGAATTCGGCGCTGTTGGCGAAACCCTTCCACTCCGAATGAATGCATTTGTGGGTGGGATCCCAGCGCATCAAGAGCCACGGCTGGTCCACGTAAACGTCCTCGCGGGGGCTGATCATCTCCTGTGCCCGCTGCGGTCGGCTGTGGTCACGGGGTGAGTGCGCGACTCCTGTCTGGACCACGCCGGCACGCCACCCGCCAGTGCGGCCGGGGTCGCTCCGTCCTCGTCCGGGGCAGGCTGAAGTTGCTCGCTCCTGAGCTGCATCTCTTGTTTCTACGCCCTGCCAGGGGATCCGTCGCCATGAGAGGGCACTGGCGCGAAGCCCCTGAAGGCGCATGGGCCGTCCCCGGGCCGGACCGGTAACCGGCTCGAGCGCGAGCGCCCGGCATAGGATGACGGCGCTGAGCACTCGACTCGCGCTGCCAGTCGTCTCGGAGGTCCGGCTCCGGCGAGCCACGCGCCCGCCGTCCGATCGATGGCGGAACATGCCGGTCGAGCGGAGGCATTCGACGAAGCTCGGATTCAGCTTCCGACCGCCACAGGTCGAGGCGTTCGGTTTGGACGCTCGCAGGACGTTGCTCGAGGTCATCTCCCGCCCGTTCGAGGTGGTACGCCTGGGAGCTTATTGGAGCCGCATGGAACGGGGACCGAACGAGTTCGACCCGGCTGAGCTCGATTGGCAGGTCGATGCGGCGGAGCAGGCCGGAAAGCAGATCATCCTGTGCGTCGGCCCCCTCAAGACTTTCGGCTATCCCGAGTTCTTCGTTCCTGCGCACCATCTGGCTGAACCCCTACGTGAAGGATCGATCGTCGAGCCGTCCACACATCCGGCCCTGCTCGCGGCTGCGCTGGCGTTCGCCACACGCGTCGTCACCCGATACAGGGATCGGAAAGCGGTGGTCGCCTGGCAGGTCGAGCACGAGGCGGTGGACCCTCTCGGAATGGAGCACTCCTGGCGGCTCGCGGCCGCGTGGGTCGAGCAGGAGGTCAAGGCGGTGAGAGAAGCCGATCCGACGCGGCCGATCATGCTGAACGGCTTCTTGCCGACCTCGTCTCCCGTGCGCCTCCAACAAGGGTGGCGGACGCGCGA
>JBGOTG010000215.1:0-4432 GCA_041476405.1 Candidatus Dormibacteraceae bacterium
AACGCGTCGCGGACCGGACGCATCGGATCGCGCGCGCCCAGATGCCGGGCGCTCTCCATCGAGACCGTGCCGATCACGCGCCCCTCGTCGGTGACGGGGAACCGCTGGTTCGTGCCCCGTAGCGAATGGTCCAGCGCCTCCGCCAAGCTCATGGTGGCGGGCACGGCCGGCGGGGGAGGACGCATAGCGTCGGCGACGCGGCCCTTCACCATCTGGTCCCGCAGCGCGATCCGCTGCTCCATGCTGCGCCCGGTCGTGATCAGGATCATGGCGATGTATCCCATGAAGATCCCCTCGCCGATGTTCTGGTTCGTGAAGAACCAGAACGCGCCCGCACCGAACGCCACACCGACCGCGATGCCGGAGTATCCCGCGGCGCGGAGCGCCGTCCGTCGGTTCTTGGTGATGCCCCACACGGTGGCCAGCAGCATGCGTCCACCGTCGAGCGGGAACCCCGGCAAGGCGTTCAGGCCCGCGATGATCAAGGAGAACCGGGCCAGGAAGCTGATCAGCTCCGAGGAGACGCCCGACGTGGCTCCCGCGATCACCCAGAACACCCCGGCGAGCACCAGCGTCGTTGCGGGTCCCACGAAGGCGACCAGGAACTCGCCGAGCGGACCGCGGGCATCCGCGCGCGTCTCGGTGGCGCCACCCCAGAACACCAACGTGATCCCTCGGACCGGCAGATCGAGGGAGCGCGCCATGACCGCGTGCGCGGTCTCGTGGGCCAGGATGCTGCTGAAGAAGAGCACCGCCGCGAAGATCGCCAGGAGGACCGCCTCGACCGAGCCCGCCGTCGCGCGTCCGCTCGCGGTCAGATAGTCGTACACGCTCCATACGTAGAGGGCGGCGATCCACACCCACGACGTGCTCACGTACAGCGGTATCCCACGAACCGTCGCGATCTTCCAGCGGTGCCCCGTCAACATCCTTCGAGCCTACCGACGTTGCGCTCAAAGCGCCTCGGGGATAGGGTCGCTGCGCGTCCAGCGCAGGCCGCTGACGGCATCGAACGAAAGGGGTCGAGTCGTGAGCTTCTCGGTCGAAGGTGACTATTTCGAGACATGCACATGTGACGTGAGCTGCCCCTGCATCTGGCTGAGGCCGGCGGACAAGGAGGCGTGCGACGTCATGTTCGCCTGGCACGTCTCGACCGGCGAGAAGGACGGCGTCGACCTGTCCGGGCTGAACGTGGTCATGGCCGCGCATACCCCGAAGCAGATGACCGACGGCGGCTGGAAGGTCGCGCTCTACCTGGACGACCGCGCCACCCCCGAGCAGTCCGAGGCGCTCGGCGCCGTCTTCTCGGGTGGTGCGGGCGGCCATCTTGCTGCGGTCGCGCCGTTGATCGGCGAGGTCGCCGGCGTGGCGCCCGCTTCGATCACGTTCGACCGGAAGAACGGCTCGTTGCGCGCCGAGGTCGCGGGAGTCCTCACGATGTCGTCGGAGGAGCTCAAGGGGATGGACGGGCAGAACCCGCCGGTCATCACCAATCCGCTGCTCATTGGGATCACGCAGCCCGCGACACAGGCCAAGGCCGGCGACGTCAGCTATCACGGCCACTGGGACGTGGAGTACTCGGGAACGAACAGCTTCGTGACCGACTTCAAGTACGAGGGCTGACACGGACACGGCGAAGGCGCCGTCGCTCGGCGTCCCGCTGAAGCAGCTCCTGCCATGGTGGCTCGCGCTGTGCGCGCTGGCCGCGCTCGCCTGGCTCGTCACGGTCGACCAGGCCAACGGGATGGGCATCGGCCCGGGAACCATGGGTCTCACGCTCCTCGCGTTCCTGGCGCTCTGGATCGTGATGATGGCGGCCATGATGCTGCCCTCCGTCGCACCGATGGTGATCGTCTGGGTGCGGTCCGTCTCCGCTCGCGCGACTGCGTGGCAGCGCGTCAACGGCGTGGCGCAGTTCCTGGCCGGATACCTGATCGTCTGGGCGGCCTTCGGGCTCCTCGCGTATCTCGCGTTCGTCGGCTCGGGAGATCTGGTCGATGCGTCGCCCGATGCGGCGAAGTGGGTCGGCGCGGGGATCTTCGCCGTCGCTGGTATCTATCAGCTCACGCCGCTGAAGGGAGCGTGCCTCCGCCACTGTCGCACGCCGGTCGGATCGCTGTTCCACTACGCCAGCTTCCGAGGTCCGGCGCGTGACCTCAGGGTCGGTATCCACCACGGCGCCTATTGCGTGGCGTGTTGCTGGGGACTGATGATCGTCCTGATCGCGGTCGGCGCCATGAACATCGCGGTGATGGCGGGGCTCGCCGTCGTCATCTTGATCGAGAAGGTGTGGAAGTACGGGCATGCGTTCTCGATGGTGGTCGGCGGGGCACTCCTCATCGCCGGGGTCTTGGCTCCGTGGCACCCGTGGCTGTTGCCCGGTCTCCACATGGCAAGCACGCCCATGATGTGAACCGGTTCATCTGAAACGTCGATCGCCGCTTCATGCGCTTCGCCCCTGACGCCGTAACGCCGGGCCCAGAGCTCCGACGTCCGCTTACCCTGCCCGCGACGTCCTCGACCCTGCGACCAGATCTGCGCTGACATCCCAGAGCCGTGCGGCAGCAGCCTCGTCGTAACTGCGCTTGCAGGACCTCTTTGGTTTGCTGTTGACGAAGTAGCGGCCTGTCACCTGCTGGAGATCGGGAGCGGAAGCCACGTGGATCGAGGTGGCGGCGCCCCGGGTCGGTGCCTTCATGAACGGCCGCATGAATGGGACAAACAGACGCTGGACGCCGCCGGGGTCCTCGGCTCCGAAGGATGTGCGCACCACGCCGGGATGCAACACATTGGCGGTGACGGAGGTGGTCTGCAGCCGCCTGGCCAGCTCGTAGGTGAACAGGACGTTGGCGAGTTTGGACTGGCTGTAAGCCCGTGCGCCCGAGTAGGACCGCTCCCCCTGGAGGTCGTCGAAGTCGATCTGCCCCGTGGACTGCGCGCCGGAAGACACCGTGACCACGCGCGCCGGCCCACTCTGCTTCAGCCGGTCGAGAAGCAGGTTGGTGAGCAAGAACGACGCGAGATGGTTGAGGGCGAAGGTGCGTTCGAGCCCGTCGGCGGTGACGTGCCGCGTGTTCCAGTACCCCCCCACGTTGTTGACCAACACATCGATCCGGGGAAGGCTCTGAAGCAGCTCGTCTGAGAGCCGCCTCACCTCCGACTGGGAGGACAGGTCCGCGACGAACACGTCCACCTCCCCGCCGGCGGTTGCGCGGATCTCGTGAGCCGCGCCCTCCGTGCGCTCGCGGTCCCGGCCCGTGATCGCGACGTGCGCACCCATCGCAGCAAGGCCCAGGGCGGTTGCCCTGCCGATGCCGCTCGTACCGCCGGTGACCACGACCGTCCTGCCTGCCATGAGCCCGCCGTCGATCTGTGCCACTTCGTTCTCCTTGGGTGCATGTCAGAACCAGGTGTCAAGCGTAGGCCCGGTTCTTGCACCTTCGAGACTCCCACAAACACGTTGCGGATTTTTCTGAGTGCAACTATCCTCCTTCGGCTCGTCATGTCCGTAGGCCATGACGCGCTCGTCGATCTGGCGAACCTGTGCCGAGAGGTGGTGGGCTCCTGACTGAAGCCTGAGCGGCACGAGAGGGTGGGCGACTCACCACGTCAGTCGCAGTTGCAGAGTCGTTGACCTCAGAAAGGAAGTCAGTTGAATCCTCAAAAGATCGCAAAAATCACGGGCTGGCTCTTCATCATCACCTTCGTCGCCTCTATCCCAGCAGCGCTGGTGCTGTACACCCCGCTGCTGGACCACCCCAACTACATCGTCGGCGCCGGCGCTGTCAACCGCATCGCCCTCGGGGCGCTCCTCGAGATGATCCTCATCATCGCCAACATCGGCACGGCCGTCGTGCTGTTCCCGATCCTCAAGCGGCAGCACGAAAGCCTCGCCCTCGGCTACGTCACCGCCCGCGTCATCGAGTCCGCCTTCATCGCCGTCGGCATCCTTAGCCTGCTTGCGGTCGTGACGTTGCGGCAGGACGTCGGTGCGTCCGGCGCGGACTCGCTCGTCACGACCGGCAGGTCGCTCGTCGCGATCCACGACTGGACGTTCCTGCTCGGACCCGGCTGGGTCGTCGGCGTCGGGAACGGGCTGATCCTGGGCTACCTGATGTTCCGGTCCGGCCTCGTGCCGAGAGGTATGGCCATGCTGGGGTTGATCGGCGGTCCGCTGATCATCGCCTCGGGGACGTTGGTCCTATTCAACGTCATCGAGCCAGGCTCCGGGGCGCAGATCATCGCGACGGTTCCGGAATTCTTCTGGGAGTTGTCGCTCGGGATCTACCTCATCGTCAAAGGGTTCAAGCCATCCCCGATCCTCGCCGCAGACGCTGGGAGGACGACCGCGCCCCAAACGTCCTGATCCGGCAGCACGATCGAGGCCCGTAGACCTTGTCTAATGACGCGGGCGGCCGCACAATCCGACGGG
>JBGOTG010000216.1:0-4404 GCA_041476405.1 Candidatus Dormibacteraceae bacterium
GAAGTGCGCATCGACGAACTCCGCGAGTTCGAAAGGCCGTCTGGCCGGGTCCGGCGTCACGTCGAGATAGGGACCGGCCATGAACTCCTCGGGGCGGTTGACGAACGTCTCGATCACCGTGTCGAGGTCGAGACCGTCAGGCAGCCTGAGCGGCTTGCGGTTGCGAACCATTCCGCGGGCGAGCGCATCGGTGACCATGCCCACCCCCTGACACACCTCTTCATGATTGCCATGGCAGCCGAACCAGGGCACCCCGATGCCCGCGGCGTAGAACGGCTGGAGGGCGCGCTCCAGCAGTCCGGGCACGTGGGGAAAGCCGTATGCCGTGCGGTGAAGGTCCTCACCCTGCGCCGCCCCGTCGGGCTTCCAGAAGAAGTCGTCGGGCCAGCCGGGAGACTGCACCCCCTCGTACTCCGGGCCGCCCGAGTTGGGCTGCACAAGGCCACCTTCCAGCAGGTCGACGACGGAGGTGAGCTCGTTCCACTGCGCATTGTCGATGGCGTCGCCTGTCATCGCCACCAGCTCGAGCGGCCGGCCGGTCAGCGGGCCGGCGCCGACCTGGTTCAGCGTCCGGACCATGGCGTCGATCGCATGGGCGTTCAGGGCCTCCTGTGCCCGCTGCATCGGGAGCAGCTCGCGAAAGCGCGGGTCGGCGTAGTCCTTGTTGACGTACTCGAAGCGGGCCGGCGACTCCACGTCGGTCATGTGCAGGTCGGTGATGTGGCCCAGACAAGCGATGGCGGCGCCATCGCCTTTCAAGCGTTCGGCGGCCGCCGGCCCGACGAGGTCCGCGCGCACCACGTGCGGCTCGCCCTCGACCTCGGCTACCGAGCGATAGGGCGCCATGGAACCCTCCCTCTGGACCGCCCCTGCCGCAAGACGTCGTTGGAGGGTCAGCGTCGGCTTAATCGCGCGCTCACGCGTCGGCCGCGGCTACTTCGTCCCTCGCTATGAGCACAGGGTCCTTGCGAATGACCAGCTTCACGCGGGTTCCTGCCGTGTGCGCCGCCGCCTCAGAGGTGGGCAGCTGAGCGACCACAGTGCTGTCGCCCAGGTCGATGGTGACACGGCTGGTCGCGCCCAGGAACGACACGGCGATCACCGTGCCGATCATCGGACCTGGCACGTTGTCGCCGTCGGCCGCCAGGCTGACGGCTTCCGGGCGCACGAGAGCGATAGCCGGGCCGTTCGCGGCGTCGGGTTGCACCAGCGGCAGCCGTGTGCCGCGGACCTCCACCTCGCCGTTGTGCACGACGCCCACCAATCGGTTCGTGAGGCCGACGAACTCCGCTACGAACGGGGTGGCGGGGCGCGAGTAGATGACTGTCGGCGAGTCCAGCTGCTCCAGCCGGCCTTTGTTCATGACCCCGACGCGGTCAGCGATCGCGAGCGCCTCCTCCTGGTCGTGAGTCACGAACAGCGTTGTGGTCCCGACCTCGAGCTGCACGCGACGAATCTCATCACGGAGTCTCGAGCGCACCTTCGCGTCGAGGGCTGAAAGCGGTTCGTCGAGGAGGAGCACCGTCGGCCGGATGGCCAGCGCGCGCGCCAGGGCCACTCGCTGCTGCTGGCCGCCAGACAGCTGATGCGCGTAACGGTTCGCGTAGGCGGACAGACCGACCAACTCCAGCATTTCGCCGGCCCGGCGTTTGCGCTCATCCGGGCCTACCTTGTGGAGGCTCAAGCCGAACGCCACATTCTGCTGCGCGGTCATGTGCGGGAACAGCGAGTACGCCTGGAACACCATGCCCACGTCACGCTTGTTGGCCGGCAGGCCGGTGACTTCTTTGCCCGCGAACATGACGCGGCCGCTGTTGGCCTCCTCGAGGCCCGCCACCAGGCGCATGGCGGTGGTCTTGCCGCAGCCGGACGGTCCCAGCAGCGCCACGAGCTCTCCTGGCGCCAGCGTGAGGCTGAGCCCGTCAAGGGCGGTGACGCCCGCATAGCTGCGTCGAAGGTCCTCCAGCCGGACCTCGATCCCTGCCCGTGTGTCACGTACTTCGCTCATTGCAGCCTCACTTGGGTTGGTCTACGAGCTCTGCCAGCACAGAAACTCCGGTCATCGACGGGACCAGCGAGCCGGGGATCTCCTCCACACGTGCAACCCGATCCTTCGGCCGGCCGACAAACGACAGGATCATCAACAGCACGAAGGCGAACACCAGGGAGGCGACTGCGACGGCGATCGACGTGGTGGCGCTGACGAGGCCGACGTACAGGATCGCGACCTGGAGGTTCTCGAAATTCAGCAGGTTGGCGAAGGTGAACTCGCCAAGGACCAGGGCGACCGCCAGCAGGCAGGCGTTGAGGATGGCGCTCGACATGTTCGGGACCACCACCCGAAGCATCACGGTGCCCCACCCGGCCCCAAGGCTGCGGGCCGCCTCCGTGAGCGTTTTCAGGTCGATGGCGGCCAGTCCGGCATCGAGCGTGCGATAGGTGTAGGGCAGCACCAAAACGAGATATGCGAAGGAGAGTGTGAGTATCGAGTCGCTCAAGTTCACACCAATCCATCGGTAGAGCGGAACCGTGCCGACGACCAGGGCGATGGCCGGAACAGTCAGCGGAAGCAGGGAGACGAATTCCACGATCCGGTTCAGCTGAGGGATTCGAAGCCGTACCCAGACCATCGTGGGCAGGAGCAGGACGAGCATCGCAATCGCGGTGATGGCGGCCAGCTCGATGGAGGCCGTCAGCGCATCCATGAGCTCGGGCACCTTGACGATGTTCGTCCAGGCATCAAGGTTTCTCGGCGAGGTCGTGGTGTCGCCTCGGGTCGAGAACTCGAACATGGCCCCGATCGGCACCAGGAAGAACAGGCCCATGACCAGGAAGATCACGCCGCGGAAGATCTGCAGCTTGGTCCGGCGCGTCCGCATCAACGAACCCGGTCTTGGGCTACCGAGGCCCTTCGACGTGGCGGCCTCATGCCCCAACAGCAGGCCGCCGCTTCCGACGCCGAGGCTGCGCGGGGGCAGACTGCTCATCGCAGCCACCTCGAAGTCCTGCGCTGCAGCAAGGAGTACAGGACCGTGACGACGGTGACGATGATGATCATCGAGAGGGCCAGCGCCTGCGCGAGCCCGGGCTGGGCCCGGCCCGTCTCGCTGGTCAGCAGGTTGTCGATCGCCAGCGGCACGATGATGCTGCCCTGCGAGACCAGGGCTCGCGCGGTGGCGTATGCGGAGAAGGCATTAGCGAACAGGAGCAGCGTGCAACCCAGGAAAGACGGCGCCAGCAGGGGCCCCGCAACGTAGCGCCAGTAGTGCCATGTGCTGCCGCCGAGGCTCTCGGTCGCCTCGCGCCACTGCGGCCGGACGCCGTCGAGCGCAGGCAGGAAGACGATGACCATCAGCGGGATCTGGAAATACATGTAGACGAGGATCAGGCCTGGCAGCTCGTACAACCACGTGGCGCGGAAGAGAAAGTCGTTCCCGTGCTGCAGGAGGAACTCGGAGATAAAGCCCACCTGCCCGAGTGTGGCGAGGAATGCGAACGCCAGGGTGACGCCGCCGAACTGTGCAAGCACGCCTGAGGCGGACGTGATGCTGCGGCGAAGGATGCCTCGCGGGTTGCCGGTGACCACCGCGTAGGCCAGGAGCGCCCCCGCCAGAGCTCCAACTACCGCGCTGACGGCAGCGATGATCGTGCTGTACAGGAGCGCTTTGACTAGGTACGGCTGGTTGATGTCGGTGAAGTTCGACAGCGTGACGCTGCCGTCTTTGGTGGTGAACGACCCCGCGGTGATGATCAGGGTCGGCAGCAGCAGGAAGAGGCCACAGTACGCGAAAAACGGCACGACCCCCAGCCAGGCCAGGGGCAACCGCCGCCCGGCCCTCATCGGAGGGCGGGCGCCGGTGCTGATCGCCGGATTGCCGGCTGCCGTCAAGAAATGGCCGCCGACCAGTGAGAGGCGAGGTAGGCGCCGGCAGCGGTCTGCTGGGCCTGGGTCGGGAACAACGGCGTGCCGGTCACCGGCGGCAGAGCCGCGGCAGCGGCGGCATCGATGGTGTTGGCGGTTTGCATCGCGGCTTGGCGCACTGGCCGAGCCCCGCCCTTAAGCCAGAGGTTCTGGCCTTCATCCGAGTACAGGTACTCCTCCCACAGTCGAGCAGCGGCCGGGTGCGGAGCGTTCTTGTTGACCGCCTGCGCGTAGTAACCGCCGATGGTCGCGTCGGCCGGCACGAAGATCTTCCAGGTCTTGATGTCCTTGCCGTGTGAGGTGGACAGGTAGTCCCACTCGAACAGCACGGGGGTCTGGCCCGCCTTCACGGTGGCGGCCGTGCCGACGACCGGTACGAAGTTGCCCTTGGCCTTCAGCTGGTGGAAGAAGTCGACGCCCTTGGCGACGTCATCGAGCGATCCGCCGTTGGCGACCGACGCGAGGATGACGCCGTTGAGCGC
>JBGOTG010000217.1:0-4390 GCA_041476405.1 Candidatus Dormibacteraceae bacterium
GACCATCCGGTTCCGTCTTTCCTGCTCCTCCATCATCCGGACGCCCATGAAGCTGCCACCACTCACGGCCGCGGTCTGGAGGGCGACGATGAAGATGAGAAACGGCCAGGACCCTGGATCGTGCCATCCGGAGCCAGGCGGCGCGAGATACACGACGCATGAGGTTGCCGCCACCGCGATGACCGCCAGACCCGCAGGAAGAATGAAGAAGGCCTGGAGGAAACCCACGATCACGAAGGCGATGAAGAAGCCGGACTGGGCTTCGAGCAACCAGCCGAACACGAGAAGCCCGGCAAAGTAGACGAGCATCAAGCCGGTCGGCTGCTTCCACTGCGGCCAGCGCCACGTGTAAAGGAGCAAGACCCAGACCGCGGCGGCGACCGCGAGGCCGACCACCACCAGGCGGTCGGCCGCATGTCGGTAAGTCTGGAGCTCGCTCAGCAGGCTCGCGATGGCCAGCATCACGAACGGAAGGACGCTCAGGGCACGTTGGTAGCGGCCGTCCCAGCCGACTGGATCTGGCCCCATCGCGTGGTAGGTCGACGGCCCCCAGAACAGGCCCCGGACCGACGTCATTGCCAGCGGAACACCTTGCTTGCAATGATGCCGAATACGACGATGTATGCGGCCAATACGACAAGTTGCAGTGGGTGAGGCCACGCGCCGGCGGTGGCGTCCTGCAGGGCTTGAACGCCTGCACCGAGGGGCATGTAGTCGCTGATCTCGCGCAGGTTGGCAGGCATGGCCGCTCGAGGGATCCATAACCCGGCGAAGAACATCATCGGGAAAAACAGCAGAGTGCCGATTGCGTTGGCGGCCCGTCCGCTGGGCGCGAGCGCAGCGATCGTCAGACCGATCGCGAACAGGGCGGCCGAGCAGAGAACGATGGCGAGCGCAAAGGCGAAGAGTTGCTTTGGAAGCGGCACCGCAAACGCCACCCGCCCGGCGATCACCAGGGCCGCGATTGCGCCGAGCGCCATCAGCAGCGATGTCAGCATCTGGGCCTGCAGCACCCGGGTCGGCCCAACCGGGGTGACGGCCATCCGGCGCAGGATCCCCTTCTCGCGATAGACCGCCAGGGACGTCGGGAGCGCCTGGAAGGCGAGCATCGTCATGGCGAAAGCGATGAGGATCGGGACGTAGACGTCGATGGCCCGCAGGCCGCCGATGACCTGGGACGGCTCACGGAACCCGGGGATGCTTCCAAGTGCCACCAGGAGAATGGAGGGGAACACGAGCGAGAAGAAGACTGTCGGCGGCTCCCGCCAGAGCAGCTTTGTCTCGTTCCAGGTCAGCTTCGCAAATCCATTCATCACGCACTCCTTGTTGACATGATTGTTCGGTCGAGGTCGCGGCCGGTGAGGGCGACGAACGCGTCGTCCAGGCTGGCCTGCTCCACTCGAAGGTCCCCGGCGACGATCTCGTGGCGCGCCAGGACGGTGATCACGGCGTTGACCAGGTTGCCGGTACCGGTCACGACGATCTGGGAGCCGTTCCGGCTCAGCTGCCGGACCTCGGGCAGCGCGGTCAGCAGGCTCTCGTCGAGCGGCGCGCTCACATGGAACCGGATCCGCTGCTCCGACTGGACACGGGACACCAATCCGGCAGGGGTGTCGATCGCGATCACGCGCCCGGAGTCGACCACTGCAATGCGATCGCACAGACGCTCCGCTTCCTCCATGAAATGGGTGACGAGCACCACGGTGACGCCGCGTTCCCGAATGCCTTCGATCAGGTCCCAGGTCTCGCGTCGGGCATGGGGATCGAGCCCGGTCGTCAGCTCGTCGAGGATGGCCACCTCGGGATTGCCGACCAGCGCCAGAGCGATCGACAGCCTCTGCTTCTGGCCGCCCGAGAGTTTGCCAAACCGCGTGTTGCGCTTATCCGCCAGTCCGAGACTCTCCAGTAAACGACCCCATTCCGCGGGGCGGGGATAGAACGAGGCGTACAGGTCGAGCGCCTCCCAGACCTTCAACTTGTCCGGGAGCTCGCTTTCCTGCAGCTGGGCCCCGACCCGCTGACGCAGCTCGGCGCCATCGCGCTCCGGGTCGAGGCCCAGGACCCGCACGAAGCCTCCATCGGGCTTGCGCAAGCCCTCGATGCACTCGACTGTGGTCGTCTTACCGGCCCCGTTGGGACCGACGATGCCGAAGATCTCACCCTGGTCGACAGTGAAGGACACGTCCTCGACAGCGACCTGCTTCCCATACCGCTTGTGTAGTGCCGAGACCTCGATGATCTGTTTGCTCACTTGACCTCCTGAACCGTCTTGATTTCGCGATCCAGCATCGCCCGGGCCAGGGTCCGGGCAAATCGGTCAAGTAGTTGGAGTTGGATCAACCGATCGGTGGATTTAGGCGAGCAACCGGGCGTGTCGGGGTGCGTCCTTGGTCTAGGCGGGGGGTCGGCCGAGGCCGGTCGATCCGGCCGGCGTGGCAACGATCGGCCAGTAGACGGGTTCCCACATCGCCGCTTGCACCCGCTTGCCGAGCTGGTCGACCGAGCCGCGAGCCAGTCCCTCCTCCGCCGCCCGTGCGGCCACTGCGGTTGCCACCGCGAGCGACACCTCGCGTATGCGCTCGACGTCGGGAAGTAGGCTCGCACCTTCCGCGCTCACATCCGTCAAGGCCGCGACCGCGCCGGCCGCGGCGGCCAGCATGCCGTCGCTGACGTGCTCGGCGCGGGCGACGATGGTGCCGAGTCCGATGCCCGGGAACACCAGGGCGTTGTTCGCCTGGCCGATCGTATGACGAACTCCGCCATACGTGACCGGCGGGAAGGGGCTGCCCCCGGCGATGAGAGCTCTGCCATCTGTCCACGCCATCAAGTCTTCGGGTACTGCCTCGCTCAGCGAAGTCGGGTTGGTCAGGGGGAGGATGATGGGCCGCTCCACGTGGTTGGCCATCTCGCGAATGACTTCCTCCGTGAAGGCACGCGCGATGGTGGAGACGCCGATGAGGATCGTTGGCCTGACGCGCCGCACGACCTCAGGTAGGTCGATCCCGCCGGCGCCACGCGCCCAGTCCGTCACCTCGTCTGCCGGCCGCGCATAAGGGACCTGGAAATCGCGCAGCGTGCCAATCATGTCGTTGGTGATGAGACCGCGCCGCCCGAGACCCCAGAACATGCGTGTTGCAGCTGCCCCGTCCGCGCCATCCGCAACCATGGCCGCTCTCAGCTGGTCAGCGATGCCGATCCCGGCGGTGCCGCACCCGAGCAGGACGACCCGCTGGTCGCGGATTCGCCCGCCGGTGATTCGGAGTGCAGCAGTGATGGCTGCCAGCGCGATGGCGCCAGTTCCCTGCACATCGTCGTTGAACGTGCGGTAGCTGGGCCGGTACCGTTCGAGGAGGCGGCGGGCGTTGTCGGCGCCGAAGTCCTCCCAGTGCAGGAGGGCATTGGGGAACAGCCTTGCGGCCGTACTGACGTACAGGTCGATGAACTCGTCGTAGGCGGCTCCGCGCACACGAGGGTGGCGGTTCCCCAGGTACTGCTCATCGTCGAGCAGACTCTGGCGATCGGTGCCGACGTCGAGCACGACAGGTATCACCCGGGCAGGATGGATGCCGGCTGCGGCTGTATACACCGCGAGCTTCCCGATCGCGATGTCCACTCCGCCGACACCCCAGTCGCCAATGCCGAGAATGCGCTCGCCGTCGGTGGCGACGATGAGGTCGATGTCGTCCGGACCTGCGCCCAGACTGCGCAGCGATTCCTCGATCAGCTCTGGGTGGTCGATGGACAGGAACACACCGCGCGGGCGGCGGTACTCGTGGCTGTACTGCTGGATTGCGAGGGCGACAGTCGGCGTGTAGACGACCGGCAGCATCTCGCGGAGGTGCGTTGTGACCAGTCGATAGAAGAGCACCTCGTTGCGGTCGTGCAGGGCGGTGAGGTAGATGTTGCGTGCGAGATCGTCCGCCTGTTCGCAGTACTGGCCGTACGCTCGCGCGGCCTGCTGCTCGAGCGTCTTGACTGCCGGCGGCAGCAGTCCAGTAAGGCCAAGGGCCGTGCGCTCCTCGGTGGTGAAGGCAGTGCCTTTGTTGAGCAGAGGCATGTGGAGCACGTCCTGTCCCCGCAGGCAGGTGGCAATGTGTCCCTCGCGGAACTGAACCTGACTCCCGATTGTTGCGGCCGGCTTCGCCCCGGCGATGGACCCCGGTTCTGGCAAGCCGCTCTGGGTCAATCCCACGGAATCGGGTCGCGACGCGCGTAGAAGTGTCGCGGGTCGGGCGACGCCACGGTGAAATCGACGAGGCTGCGCATGTAGTTGGCCCGTTCGAATGCGCCGGGGTCTGGTGAGGCTGACTGGCTCATGCTGCCCTTCATCTCGTTCACCGACACGTACTCGTGCTCATCCAGCCAGGCGCTCAGCCCGGAGATCATCTGC
>JBGOTG010000218.1:0-4286 GCA_041476405.1 Candidatus Dormibacteraceae bacterium
GCGACTGGTAGATCTCGGCGGCGTACGGCCCGAAGTTCTGCTTGTAGGGGCTGACCGACCCGGTGAGGCTGAGGGCCAGCAGCGTGCGGCCGTGGAAGCCGCCCTGGAAGCTGATCACCGCCGGGCGTCCGGTGTGGGCGCGTGCGATCTTGACCGCGTTCTCCACAGCTTCGGCTCCGGTGCTGAAAAAGATCGCTTTCTTGTCGCCCTCGCCTGGAGCCAGCTCGCAAATGCGCTCGGCCAGGCGGAGGTAGGACTCGTACATCACGACCTGGAACGAGGTGTGGGTGACCCTTTCCAGCTGGGCCCGGACCGCCTCCATCACGTGCGGGTGGCCGTGGCCGACGTTGAGCACGCCGATGCCGCCGGCGAAGTCAATGAAGCGCCGGCCCGTCACGTCCCAGAGCTCCGATCCCTTGGCGTGATCGGCGACCAGAGGATGGGCCGTCGTGATCCCACGCGGGATGTAGCGCCGGCGCAGCTCCGCCAGCTCCGCCTGACTGGACCCGGTTGCCGCCTGCTTTGCGCTCACGCCGCCCACCTCCTCTTTACATTCGGTCGAGGGTCTTGACATTCAAACATGCGCCGGGGTCCTGCCGCGTTGACCTTTCGGCCCTACCCTACCTTCTGAAGGAGTGGACAGCGGCGCGACGGCGGAGGCAGAGGGGGCGGTCAAGCGGCTGTGGCCGGGCCGGACGGCGAGCATCGCCGTCCTCTCGGGCGGGATAACCAACCGCAACTACCGGGTGGATGTCGACGGCGCCTCCTACGTGCTGCGCATCGGAGGCAGGGATACCGACCTGCTCGGCATCGACCGCGTCACCGAGCACGCGGCAGGCGTGCGCGCGGCAGAGATCGGCGTGGGGCCGGCGGTGGTCGCGTTCGTCGAGTCGGAGGGCTGGCTCGTTACGCGCTTCATCCACGGGCGCGGGGTGCCACCCGAGGAGGTCCGCACGCAGGAGGGGATCCGCAGGGTGGCCGCTGTTTTACGCAAGGTGCACGGGGCGGCTGTGATCCCCGGCCGCTTCGACGCTCATGCCGTCGTCGATCAGTACCGTCAGGAAGCCCAGGCCCACGGCGTGTGGATACCGGGGGAGTTCGCCAACGCGCACCTCAGTTCGGAGCGCATCCGCCGCGCTCGCGGTCCACAGCCTTTGGTCCCGTGCCACAACGACCTCCTGAACGCCAACTTCCTGGACGATGGCGAGATCCGGATAGTGGACTGGGAGTACGCGGGCATGGGCGACCGCTTCTTCGACCTTGCCAACCTGTCTGTCAACCACGACTTCGGGCTGAGGGAGGACCGCCTCCTGCTGAAAGCCTACTTCGGCGCCGAAAGGCCTGAGGATCTCGCTGCGCTGCGCCTCATGCGATTCATGTCCGACTTCCGCGAGGCGATGTGGGGGGTGCTGCAGAGCGGGATCTCCGGGCTCGACTTCGACTTCACCGGCTACGCCTCCAGGCATTTCAACCGGCTCATGGTGTCCGCGGCCGATCCTGACTTCGAGCACTACCTGCGGAACGCGAGCGGCGGCAGGATGAGGACCAGCTAGGCGCGGATCTGTTTGCGCCCGAGCTGGAGCTCGAAGGTGAAGCGGATCCGCACCAGCGGCTCCCTCTCCGGTCGCAGTCGGGCCAGCCTGTGCTGTTCCGCATCGGCCGACAGCTCCGCGTACCGGTCTCTGACGAGCTGCTGGATCAAGGGGTCGTTCATCGCCTCTCCTTTGCCGGCTTCCGTGGGCGAGCCAGCTCCGCCAGCACCGAACCGAAACGGTCAAGAGCTTCAGGGCGCAGCGAGTACCTCTTGGTGCCCATGGGCACCCTGAGCAGCCCGGCGGCCCTGAGCTCCGCCAGGTGGTGGTGAACAGTCGACTTGCGCAGGTCCAGCTTGTCGGCGAGCTCCTGAAGGCTCAGCGGCTCAGCGGCCAGCAGCTGGATCGCGCGGACCCGGCTCTCGTCCGAAAGGACACGCGCCAGCTTGACGGCGCGGGCGGCGATCGCGTCGCCGTTACCGCCGAGGCTCTCATCAGAGACCGGGTGGCTGATCACAGCGGTGCTTCCGGCCCGTCCGCTGACAGTCCAGGGCCGCATCACCCAGGTCGGCAGCAGCGCTATCGAGTCAAGGCCGGGCTGGTCGACCCAGACGAAGCCGTTGGTCGCCTGCTCGAGGAGCTCGGCAGGGCTGAGCCGACGGGCCAGGGCGACCTTGTCTCGACCGTCGCTTGCCAGGATCGACGCCAGCCGCTCCTCCTCGGCGCCGAAGAGGTCGCGACGCCACAGCTTCACGGTTTCCATCAGCGAGTCGCGCAGCCCTGGCGCCACCCGAGGCAGCCACTTTGCAAGCTTGGGGCCCCCGTGGTGGCCGAGTACCTGGTTCGCCGCCAGCTCGCGAGCCGCGGCCTTGTCGCCGGCGGCTGTCCCGAGGACGATGGCGCCCAGCTGCTCGCGCGCACCCGGAACCTCGTCCAGGCCGGCGACCTCCAGGATCAGGTCAGTCTCGGGTATCGATTCGAGGCCGAGCAGCAGGTCGTCGACCGACGCCCAGCGGTGGGCGTAGGTCATCCCGACCAGGTTGTACCAGGGCCCCTGCGTGTTCGCGTTGAGAGCGGCGACGGTCTCGCGAAGCTCGGGCGACATGGCGGATCGGGTGCGATTGATCCACCTGTCGCCCACCTCGAGGTTCGACTCCTTCCCGGCGACAGCCATGAAGTGGCAGGCCAGCTCGTGGGCCACCGAGACAAACACCTCCCGCAGTTCGACAGTCATCTAACTTGGGTTCGATCATCGTCGAACTCGTGCCAGATGTCAAGTACGACTTTGGTTAGGCGCGCACCCGCTTGCCTGTGGGGTCGAACAGGGGCTCTTCGGCGACTAGCCCCGGGACGCTGGTGCCGAAGATCTCGACCTCCACAGGAGTGCCGACAGCCGAGCTCGAAGGCACGTAGGCGTAGGCGATCGAGCGCCCCACCGAGTAGCCAAAGCCTCCGCTCGTGACGCGACCGATGGCGCCCCCGATCCGGACCGGCTCGGACCCGAGCGCGACCGAGTGGGGGTCGTCCAGCACCAGGCAGGCGAGCCTGGTGCCGGCGGGCTCTTCACGGGCCTTCAGCAAGGCCTGGCGCCCGATGAACTCGCCTTTGTCGAGCTTCACGCAGAAGCCAAGCCCGCTCTGATACGGGTTGGCCTCCGGGCCGATGTCCGAGCCCCACGCCCGGTATCCCTTCTCGAGTCGCAGCGAATCGACAGCCTTGTAACCCGCGGCGACCAGGCCGTGGCCAGTGCCCGCCGCCCAGATGGTGTCCCACAACCGCTGCCCGAACTCCGACGGGCAATAGAGCTCCCAACCCAGCTCGCCGACATAAGTGACGCGCAGCGCCAGGCACGGCACGGAACCCACCGCCAGCTGCTGCGCGGTCATGTATGGGAAGGCGGCGTTGCCGACGTCGGTGAGGGTTAGCGACTGCAGGATCTGCCTCGCGGCCGGCCCCCACAGGCCGATGCACGCGTAGGCGGAGGTGACGTCCTCGACCTGGACCGACCCATCGTCGGGCGCGTGGTCTCGGATCCACGACAGGTCGTGCTGCCCGAACGCGGTGCCGGTGATGACCCGGAAGCGGTCGGCGGCCAGGCGGGTGACTGTGAAGTCGCACTCGATCCCGCCACCTTCATTGAGCATCTGGGTGTAGGTGAGCACGCCGACCCCGCGAGCGACGTGGTTGTCGCAGATTGTCTCGAGGTAATCAGCCGCCCCGCGCCCGCGGACCTCGATCTTCGCGAACGATGTCATGTCGAACACGGCGGCGCTCTCGCGGCAGGCTCTGTGCTCCGCCTCGATGGCCGGTGACCACAGGCGCCCCGCCCACCCGCGCGGCCGCAGCGACTCATTCCCGCGGGCCGTGTTGGGCTCGAACCAGTTGGCCCTCTCCCAGCCCGATTTCTCGCCGAAGGCGGCGCCGAGGTCCGTGAGGCGTGAGTAGATCGGCGAGACGCGCAGCGGCCGGCCGGCGCTCCGCTCGTGGCCGGGGTACTTGACGTCGTAATAGGTCGAGTAGACCTCGCGAGTCCGGGCCAACGTGTACTCGCGGCTCGTGTAATGGCGGCCGAAGCGCCGTGAGTCCATCTCCCACGTGTCCAGGCTTGGGCGGCCGTCGATGATCCACTCGGCGACGAGGCGTCCCATGCCGCCCGCCCCCGCGAGGCCGTGCGCGCAGAAGCCGGCGGCGACCCAGAAGCCACGGACCTCGCAAGGCCCGAGGATGAACTCGCCGTCGGGGGTGAAGGCCTCC
>JBGOTG010000219.1:0-4251 GCA_041476405.1 Candidatus Dormibacteraceae bacterium
CGGTCAGGGTCGCGACCGGTTGGCGTGGTCCGAAGTCTCCTCGCTCGGTCGATGCACCCGCCATCGCCAATCCAGTTCTGATCGAAGCCTGGGTCGCCAAGATGACCCGCGCCGCCCAGGACGGTCTGATCGGTCGTGTCGACACCCAGCTTCTTCTCGGTGAATCGGTCAAGGTTCTGGCCGTGCAGGGCGAGTGGGCCAAGGTCATCGTTCCCGATCAGAAGACACCGCTCGACTCGCGCGGCTATCCGGTCTGGATCCCGCTGCGCCAGCTGACCGCCATGCCGTCACAGGATGCCTCCCGGTCCGCAACCGTGATCAAACCGACAGTGGTGCTGCGCGCGCCGGCAGGCGCCAAAACGCTGCGAGTCAGCTTCGGCACCGTGCTGCCGGTTTTGGGCGAGGCCGCCAGGACGTATGACGTAGCAGTTCCCGGTGGCGTGATGGTGGTCGACAGAGCGGTGGTCTCGCTTCGGACGCTGCCCCAGAACGGCGCTTCGATTGTCGCCAACGCGCGCTACTTTCTCGGCCTCAAGTACCTCTGGGGCGGCACCTCTGGATTCGGCTACGACTGCTCCGGTCTCGTGTATTCGATTTTCAAGGCGCACGGGATCCTTCTGCCTCGCGATGCTGACCCGCAGTCGCGCGTGGGGAAGGCCGTGTCTAGGGCCAACCTCCAACCGGGCGATCTGGTCTTCTTCTCACGTGGCGGCGTTGCCTACCACGTGGCGATCTACGCGGGCCAGGGTCTGATCATCGACTCGCCGTCCCCCGGCTATCCCGTCGAGCAGGTGCCACTCTCGACGTTCCCCGCAATCAACGACTACTCAGGCGCCCGGAGGGTGCTGTGAACGAAGCGAGTCGTGGTCATCTAAGCGGCTTCGCGCCGAGCGAGTCGAGCGCGTAGTCGATCGCATCTTCGTAACCGAGTTTGCTACCGGCCGCCTCCGCCGCTTCGGCGGCGTCCTGGCCGAGCTCCTCGCGGGCGGGCGCGAGGTAGGCCTCGACCACCGACCGCCAGACCTCGGACGGCGACACTCCTGAGCCCTCATGCATGGCGCTTCCTGCCCCGGCCAGGCGCAAGCCCTGCTCCGGCGCGCCGCCTGCGATTGCCAGGCAGGCGCAGACGTCGAGCGACCATGCCAGCCGGCGGTCACCCAGCCGCCGGCCGATCTGCAGGCTTTCACGCATCGCGGTCCTGGCCGCAACCAGGTCCGAGGCCATGACATCGACCGCGGCGGTGAACGTCAGGGCGATGTGCGTCTCGTCCTCCCTTCCGGCTCGCCGCCGTAATTCGATGCTTCGGGCCAGCAGGTCCCGGGCCCCGGCTGCGTCGCCCCGCGATCCCGCCAGCAGGCCGAGGTTGTAGAGCATCTCCGCCTCGTTGGAAGGGTCCTGGAGCTCTTGCCAGATGCCTAATCCTTCCTCGAAGCAGGCTTCGGCAGCCACCGGGTTGCCGACCGCCATCTGGACCAGACCTGAGATGTGCAGACCGTAGCCGAGCGCGGGAGAGTCATTCTTTGCGCGCGCCAGCTCAATCGCCTCTGCAAGCACCTTTTGCGCACCATCGTTGTCGCCCTGGTCATACCGGCACGCTCCGGCATGCACCATGCAGGTGGCTCGTTCGGGTGCGTCTCGTGGTGCCATGTCAAGTGCTCCTTCGACAGCCGCCCGGCCTTCGCTTAGGTGGCCTCTCAGGTACCAGAACTCGAATGCGGCGTCGGTCAGCTGGAGCCCGGACTGCGAGGCCGTGTATGCGAGGGCGACCCGTAGGTTGTCGTGCTCGAGCTCCAGCCGGTCGAGCCATTCGGCTGTTTTGCCCGGCCGCCGGCCTTTGGCCAGGTCCAGGACGTACGAGCCGAAGCGCGCCCGAACATCGGCCTGTTCCCCGGAGTCCGCGAGGCGGCGGCCGGCAAACTCCCGGATCGTCTCCAGAAACCTGTAGCGGCCTTCATCGGCGGTGACCAGCGACTTTCTGACGAGTTCGTAGAGGTCCCGGACGACATCGGCTCCGGCGACAGTCGCGACCCCTCCAAGGTCGAAGCCGCCGGCAAACACGGACAGCCGTCGAAGAAGGAGCTTCTGCGCGCTCGTGAGCAAGTCGTAGCTCCACTCCACAGTCGCCTCGAGGGTTCGTTGCCTTGGCGGGGCCGTGCGCCCGCCGCCGCTCAGGAGGCGGAAGCGATCGTCGAGGTGCGCCTGGATCTGCTCGACTGTGAAGGCGGCCACGTGTGCTGCCGCCAGCTCGATAGCCAGCGGAATGCCGTCCAGGCGTCGACAGATCTCGGCGACACCGGGGTTGTCAGCCGCCAGCCGCAGGTCCGGACGGTGTCCCATTGCCCGCTCGCGAAAAAGCTGTTCTGCGTCTGGCGGCGGCAGCGAGGGCACGCGCCAGACGACCTCACCCGCGATACCGAGTGGCTCGCGGCTGGTCGCCAGCACCTTCACGCCGGGACAAGTCGCGAGGATTGTCGATACCAGATCGGCAGTGGCGTCGACGAGGTGCTCGCAGTTGTCCAGGAGGATCAGAACCCGGCGTGCTCTCAATGCTTCCACGACGGATTCCGACAGCGTTCGTCTCGGCAACTCGAGGACCTGCAGCCCGGTCGCCACCGCGCTCAAGACCTGGGCCGGATCCGCCACGGTGCCGAGCTCCACCACCCAGACGCCGTCGGGGCTGTCATCCAGCACCTCGGCCGCAAGATGGTAGGCAAGGCTGGTCTTCCCTGATCCGCCGGTGCCGGTGAGCGTGAGCAGACGGGTCGTGCGCACGCGCCCTGTCAGCTCGGACAGTTGGTCGTCACGGCCGACGAAGCTGGAAACGGCGAATGGCAGGTTGGTGAGTCGGATGTCGAGGGTGCGCAGCGGCCGGGTGTCCATGGAGAGGCCTGGAGCGGCCAGCTGGAAGATGCGTTCCGGCCTCCGGAGGTCCTTCAGCCGGTGCTCGCCGCGGTCGACCAGCAAGCTGCCCAAGGGTGGCTCGTCAGCCAGGAGCTGCTGAGTCGCCTGGGTCACCAGTATCTGTTCACCGTTGGCTGCAGCCAGGAGGCGCGCGCAGCGATAAATCGTCGGACCGAAATAGTGGCCACCTCGAAGCTCCACCTCTCCTGTGTGGAGGGCGATTCGCAGTCCGAGCCTGAAGCCTGCCGGCCAGGGTTCGGCCACGAAAGCGGACTGGATTGCGATCGCGGCGGAGGCGGCGTCTGCGGCGCGACTGAAAACGGCAAGGATGCTGTCGCCTTCGCGGCCGGCTTCGACCTGGATGCCCCGATGTGCGACCAGGCACGCATTGATAATCGAGTCATGACGCGCCATCGCCGTCCGCATCGCACTCGGGTCGGCCTCCCAGCGGCTCGTCGACCCTTCGATGTCGGTCAGCAGAAAGGTAACCGTCCCCTCCGGAAGTGGCTGTTGCGTGAGGCAGATTATCCGCGGGTGCTGACAAGGCTTAACGGCTGTGTTACGTTCGCCAGGTGCCCCACCGCGCATCTGACGTAGAGCCCCTTCAACGAGTCGCAGGCGAGCTGCGAACGATAGCCGGCCTCATCGACAAGATTGCGGGCAGCCGACCCCAAGCTGAAGCGCGTGACCACAGCGGCGAGCTGGGCGAGATCCGTGAAGCGTTAGGCGACATCGCCAAAGCCCTTCAGCACCTGGTCGACCGCTACTCAAAGTAGCTGCGAGCCTCAGCGACCGGTCGGTAGTCCGGGACGTCTGACACGGTTGCGCCCGAGTGAACCGATACCTTTAGCTCGCCAGGCCGTTAATAATCTCGTGGCCCGAATCAAGATGGTCGATGAGTCCGACGCGACAGGCGCCTTGACTGAGGTCTACGCGCAAGCCAAGTCGGTGAGCCCCAGCGGCACCGTCGCCGGGATCATCAAAACCATGAGCCTTAGACCTGATTTCCTGGCCGGCATCCAGGCCGCGTCGCGGATGCACTTCAGCGATGGTGCCCTCACGCGCGCCCAGCACGAGATGATCGCCTCATACGTCTCGGCCCTCAACCGCTGCAGGTATTGACTCAGCTCCCACGCGTGGTTCCTGCAGTTGCAGGGCAGAGAGTTCGAAGGGGTGGCCGATGCGTTGCGAGACGGAGACCTCGACGCCGCCAACCTGGACCCGCCTGAGCGACTGCTGCTGGAATTCGCGGGCACCATCTCTAAGGCCGCTTATCGGGTCACTGACGAGCAGGTGCAGGGCCTTCGCGACGTGGGCTGGACCGATGAGCAGATCGCCGAGGCCGCGTAC
>JBGOTG010000220.1:0-4228 GCA_041476405.1 Candidatus Dormibacteraceae bacterium
CAATCGGGTTCGCTGGTCGGGACCGACCACGATCCTGTCGACCACCACCTGGATGTCGTGCTTCTTGTTCTTGTCGAGTGGGATCTGCTCGCCCAGCTCGTACAGGCTGCCGTCCACCCGAACGCGGACGAATCCGGATTTGCGCACGTCCTCGATCAGCGAGCGGTACTCGCCCTTGCGGCCCGTGACCACGGGCCCCAACACCATCACGCGCATCCCCTTCGGCAGCTTCTCGACGTGGTCCGCCATCTGTTCGACGGTCTGCCGACGCACCTCGCGCCCGCAGACGGGGCAGTGCGGAAGGCCGACTCGCGCGTACAGGAGGCGCAGGTAGTCGTACACCTCGGTGACCGTGCCGACGGTAGACCGAGGGTTCTTCGACGTGCCCTTTTGGTCGATCGAGATCGCCGGCGACAGGCCCTCGATGGTGTCCACGTCGGGTTTCTCCATCTGCCCGAGGAACTGCCTGGCGTAAGCCGACAGCGACTCGACGTAGCGCCGCTGTCCTTCCGCGTAGATGGTGTCGAAGGCGAGCGACGACTTGCCGGAACCCGAGAGCCCGGTGAACACGACGAGCTTGTCGCGCGGTATCGACAGCGTGACGTTCTTGAGGTTGTGCTCCCGCGCTCCGCGAATCGTTATCTGGTCAGTCGGCATGAGTCCTCGTCTATTCCTTGTCTCGTGTTACCGCAAACGTGGCGCTCGCTGTGGCGACCAACCTTCCGTCCTTGCCCTCGACCCGACACTCGGTCACCACCGTACGGCGGCCGGCATGGATCACGTGGCCGGTCGCCCTCAGGTTCTCCCCGATCTTCGCCGCGTTGATGAAATTGAGCTTCAGGTCGAAGCTCATCGCTCGCTTCACTCCTGGCTTCAGCGAGCGCAGCGAGCGTCCCATGGCGCTGTCGGCCAGCATGCTGATCATCCCACCGTGGACGAAACCGGAATGGTTCGCCATGTCTTCCGTGGTGGTCATCTCTACGACAGCCGCATCGTCGCTCTCATCGGTCAGGCGCAGGCCGAGCCACGCCCAGGCCCGCGACGGAGCCTGGGTCTCGCCGCTCACCTCCCCTGTCCCTCCGGCACCGCCATGCAGGTCGAGGACGCCCTCGCGACCAAGCGTCCTTCGGCGTCCACGACGTCGGCCTCGCCGAAGAGCAGCGTCTGTCTAACCTCAACCACCCGCCCGATCGCTCGCAGACGCCCTTCGACCACAGGGCGGAGGAAGTTGATCTTGAGCTCGATGGTCGTGTTCCACACGTGTTCCTCCTGCAGGGTCGCGAGCGTCATCCCCATCGCGGCGTCCGCGATCTGCGTGATGACGCCGCCCTGCACCACGCCGCCGCCGTGACGATGCCGCGGTCCGGCATCGAGCTCGATCACCACACGACCGGGCTCGGCCTCGGTGACACGCGCCCCCAGGGTCTCCATCCAACCTTCGCGACCGCCCGCAAGCAGCTCCGCCGCGCGCTGAGCGTTCCGCACGCCTACCTTCGGGCTCCGCGCCCTCGGCCGGCGTTGTGCCAGTGGCGGACCACCGTCTTCTGCTTGGGCGCGGCGGCGATCGCCAGTGCCACGTCGGCGTCGTTCTCTTTGCTCGACTCCTCGCCCGCCAGCCGCTTTCGTAGCGCGATGATGCGGTCCCGCACGCGAGCCGCGTCTTCGAACTGCAGCTCCTTCGACAGGCGGCGCATCTCCTTCTCGAGGTCGCGGACTATCGCAAGGAGATCCTCGCGCGGCACGCCCGCGCCGGCCATCAGCTCGATGGCGTCCGCCTGCAGGTCCTTCTCTTTGATCTCGAGAGCGTAGATGGCCTTCTTCACCGTCGCCGGTGTGATGCCTCGCTCGGCGTTGTAGGCGATCTGCCTGTTGCGCCTGCGCTCGGTCTCATCGAGCGCCTGGCGCATCGAGTCCGTGATCTTGTCCGCGTACATCACCACGTGCCCGTCGACGTTGCGCGCGGCGCGTCCGATGATCTGGATGAACGACCGGAACGCGCGGAGGTAACCCTCCTTGTCGGCGTCCAGGATGCCGATGAACGCAACCTCGGGCAGGTCGAGCCCTTCGCGCAGCAGGTTGATGCCCACCACGACGTCGACGGCGCCCGTTCGCAGGTCCGTCAGGACGGAAATCCTCTCCATCGCGTCCAGCTCGGAGTGCAGGTAGCGGACCTTGACGCCGTACTCGCGCAGGTAGTCGGCCAGGTCCTCCGCGAACCGCTTGGTCAGGGTGGTGACCAGAGAGCGATGACCGAGCTCGGTCCGCTTCTTGACCTCCGCCAGCAGGTCGTCGATCTGGCCGGCAGTCGGACGGACCTCGACAGTCGGGTCGACCAGCCCGGTCGGCCTCACGACCATCTCGACAGTGCGCTGCGACCGCCTGAGCTCGTACGGCCCGGGTGTCGCCGACACGTAGATGACCTTGCCGGCGCGCTCCTCCCATTCGTCGAAGCTCAGAGGCCGGTTGTCGAACGCGCTCGGCAACCGGAAGCCGTACTCGACGAGCGCAGCCTTTCGCGAGCGGTCACCACCGAGCATGCCCCCGATCTGGGGCACCGCCACGTGAGACTCGTCGACGAAGATCAGCGTGTCGTCGGGTAGGAAGTCCAGCAGCGTGTACGGAGCGTCACCGGGCTGCCGCCTGGTGAGGTGCCGCGAGTAGTTCTCGATCCCGGCGCACGTGCCGGTCTCGCGGAGCATCTCGAGGTCGAAGTTCGTGCGCTGGCGCAGGCGCTGTGCCTCCAGGAGCTTGCCGTGCTCCTCGAACCACCTGCAGCGCTCCTCGAGCTCGACCTCGATGTCCACCATCGCGAGCCGGAGCTTGTCGGCAGGCGTGACGTAATGCGATGCCGGAAATACGGTGAACTCGTCGCGCAGGCCGAGGATCTCGCCGGTCGTGGAATCGAGTTCCTGGATGCGCTCGATCTCGTCCCCGAAGAACTCGACGCGATACACCTTCTCCTCATTGGCGGGCACCAGGTCGACCACATCGCCGCGCACGCGGAAGCGAAGTCTCGCCAGGTCGTAGTCGTTGCGCTCGTAGAGCATCTCGGTGAGCTTCCGAAGGAAGACCTCGCGCCGTATCGTCTGGCCCTTCGCGACATTGAGGGACTCGCCCATGTAGTCCTCGACCGAGCCGATGCCGTAGATGCAGCTGATGCTGGCGACCACAAGCACGTCGCGCTTGGTCATCAGCGACTGGGTCGTCGAGTGGCGCATGCGGTCGATCTCTTCGTTCCGGCTCGAGTCCTTCTCGATGTACGTGTCACTGCGCGCGATGTACGCCTCGGGCTGGTAGTAGTCGTAGTAGCTGACGAAGTACTCGACCGCGTTGTCCGGCAGCAGGCGCCGGAACTCGGCGCACAGCTGGGCGGCCAGCGTTTTGTTGGGGCTGAGCACGAGCACCGGGCGCTGAAGCTGCTCCACGGCCCAGGCCATGACGTTGGTCTTGCCGCTCCCTGTGACGCCCAGAAGGACCTGCTGGGTCAGGCCTGATTGCACGCCGTCCACGAGGCGCTCGATAGCCTCGGGCTGGTCGCCGGCAGGCTTGAAGGGTGCGTCGACACGAAAGCGGGAGGGCATAGGGACGTCTAATTCTAAGGCGAACGGACGTTCGAAATGAGCCTGGTTCGGCAGGGCAGGTGCGTTACCCGGATATAGTCCAACTCACAAGGAGGTCGATATGAAAGACCAGGTTCGTGGCAAGGCGGAGGAGCTGAAGGGCAAGGTCACCGGCAACCGGAAAGAGGAGCTCAAGGGCAAGGCCAGGCAGGCTGTAGGCAACGTCAAGCGGGCGGTGCGGGACGTCAAGGGCGACGTGCGGAGCGAAGCCGCCAAGCGCAAGAAATCGAGCTCACGCTAGGAACAGGATCATCGCGTCGACGACCGACCCGGCCTTGATGCCCTGATCCCCCGGCGGGACGCGCACCAACGCATGCGCTCCAGCCAGCGACATCAGCCGGGATGAGGACTGGGAGCCGGTGGTTTCGGCCACCAGCTCGTGGCCCTCGCGATGCAGCGTCACGCGCTGAAACTCCGTACGGTCTGCCGTCGCCAGGGCGTCGTAGCCCAGGCGAACTGGCAGGCTCGGTCGCTGCAGGTTCGTGAAGCCCTGCATCTTTCGCAACGCGGGCCGCACGAACACCTCGAACGTGACCAATGACGAAACAGGAAAGCCTGGAAGCCCGAAGGCCAGGTTACCCTCGCCACGCCGCCCTCCTGAGGGCGGG
>JBGOTG010000221.1:0-4214 GCA_041476405.1 Candidatus Dormibacteraceae bacterium
AGCTTGTGCAGGACTTCGGCACCGTGGAGGCCCTCCTCGACCGCGTCGACGAGCTGCCCGAGGGACGCCTGAAGACTTCGATCAAGGCGAACGCCGAACAGATCCGGCTCGGCAAGCGCCTGGTCACGATCGTCCGCGACGTCCCGGTCGAGCTGGACCTCGAGCATGCTCGATGGACCCGCTACGACTACGACAAAGCACGGGCCGTGTTCGACCACATGGAGTTCCGTCAGCTGCTCAGCCGCTTCCCTGTCCCGGACCAGGTCCCCGTGCAGCCGAGCCTCACGTTCGAGGCGGCGCCTGAGCCCGCGGGGCTCAGGATCATCGAGGATGCGGCTGAGGCGCCGCTTCGAACGTGAGGCTCGGCTGCACCGGGACCTGGTCAGGCGGCGGGAAACGGCTCAGGAGCTGGCGGAACTCCATGCGGTCGAACACCGCCCGCGCTTTGTCGTAGTCGTAGCGCGTCCAGCGCGCGCTCTCCAGGTCGAGGTCCACGGGGACGTCGCGGACGATCGTGACCATCCGCTTGCCGAGCCGGATCTGGTCGGCATTCGCCTTGATCGATGTCTTCAGGCGTCCTTCGGGGAGCTCGTCGACGCGCTCGAGCAGCGCCTCCACCGACCCGAAGTCCTGCACCAGCTTCGCGGCGGTCTTGTCGCCGACGCCGGGTACACCGGGAATGTTGTCGGAGGTATCGCCGCGCAGCGCTTTGAAATCGATCAGCTGCACGGGTTCGAAGCCGTATCGCTGTCTCACCTGGTCGGGTCCGTACAGGAACGTGTCGGTGATGCCACGCCTGGGCACAAGAGCCTCGACCGACTCGGACACGAGCTGAAGGCAATCGAGATCGCCGGAAACGATCGTGACTGAATGTCCGCGCTCTTCGGCGATGCGCGAGAACGTTCCGATAAGGTCGTCTGCTTCGAAGCCGGCGATTCCATGAATCGGGATCGAGAAGGCCTGGAGCACCTCGCGCACCTTTTCGATCTGGGGCCGCAGGTCGTCGGGCATTGCGCGCCGTCCCGCCTTGTACTCCTCGTACTCCTTCGACCTGAACGTCGGAGCGCCGACATCGAAGGCGGCCACCGCGAACTCCGGGCGCGACGCGAGCACGATCGCGAGCATCGACGTGAACCCATAGACCGCGTTCGTGACCTGGCCGTCCGAGGTGCTCATAGGCGGCAGCGCGAAGAAAGCGCGATAGATGAGGCTGTGGGCGTCGATCAAAACCACCCGCCCCTTGCGTCCCTTGGGAGCCACCTCTGGATTCTACGGGCGCAAAACAAGGTGGTCCCGGCGGGCGCTAGTAGTAATGTGATCGAGGATGAAGAACCTCATCGAGGTCTCGGTGGACAGCATCCGTATCCACATGCCGACCGCCCAGCACCTCGTGATCCTCAAAGAGAAGGAGGCAGACCGCTATCTCCCCATCTGGATCGGCTCGTTCGAAGCCCAGGCGATCGCGACCAAGATCTCCGGTAATCCACTCGGACGGCCCCTCACCCACGACCTGATGGCCACGGCGTTCGGCGATCTTGGGGTCAGCGTGAAGCGCATCGTCGTCACCCGCCTCGCAGACCAGGTCTTCTACGCTCGCCTGTACGTCAAACAGGACGGCCGCGACCTCGACTTCGACGCGAGGCCGTCCGATGCTATTGCCCTCGCCGTTCGCGTCGAGTGTCCGATCTTCGTCGCCACCGAGGTAATGGAGACGGCGGGCATCATCCCGGACGCCGACGAGAGGTCGGACGACAAGGAGAAGGCCGAGGGGCCGGTCGACGAGGAGCGCCTGGCCGTGTTTCGCGACTTCGTGAACAGCCTCGACCTCCCCGAGCTCACCGACGAACCCGGGACCAAGGACCAGCCCGGCGGCCGGCCCGGTAAGGGCTGAGGTCCCCCTGGCACTCCACGGCGACGCCGACTTCGCCCTTCGCCTTTTCATCACAGCGATCCTCGCTGTCTCCATCGGAATTGAGCGAGAGGTCCGCGGCCACCCGGCCGGGATCAAAACCCTCGGCCTCGTCGGCGTTGGATCCTGCCTTTTCGCGGGGCTCGGCCTCGAGGTCTTCGGCATCCCCACCGACCCCACCCGAATTGCCGCGCAGATCGTGACCGGCGTCGGCTTCCTGGGCGCCGGCGCCATCCTTCGCCAGGGAAGCGAGGTCCACGGGCTGACGACCGCCGCCTCGATCTGGGTGGTCGCGGCCATCGGGATGGCGGTCGGCTTTGGCTTCTACTTCACCGCGATCTTCACCACCGCCCTCGTGCTGGCCCTGCTCGTACTGATCAGGCCGATCGAGCAGCGTCTCTTCCGCCGGACGAAGGCGAAGGAGGCGGTCGAGCTCAAAGCCCCTTAGCGCGGTGAGGGGCTGGACCTAGTAGCATGGGCCCAGGTTTTTTGGGTTCTTGGGAAAATTCGAGTCACGCCTCACCGCTCGGCGCCTGGAGGCGCTGGACGCCCTCCAGCGACTGACCGCACAGGCCGGCGAGGCGGTGCACTACTCGCTGGTGGCGGCCCGCATGCGCATCTCGACGTGGACCGCATATGGGCTTCTGCGAGAGCTTGAGAGCCTTGGCCTGGTGACCAGGCGCTCCGCCCCACCCGAGCACAACACCGCGGGTGGTCGCAACCGGATCATGTTCCTCCCGAGCGCGGCGCCGGCCGCACCCTCTTCGGAGGCCCTAGAAACGCAGCTGCGAACGGCATTCAACCGCTTCGCGCCCATCGGCGATGAGGCGGCTGCAGCCCGCGCGTTTCTCGCCGACGCGACCTCTGACATGGGCTACCAGCTGGGGTTCTGGCTCAGCCGGCTCGAAGCCGCGGGGCGCCAAGCCGGCGTGGCGGGACGCGCATGCCTGGAGAGCGGGTCGCTGCCCCTGGCCAAGCTTCAGTCGATCGGCGCCATGGGCCTGGGCTCTGCCCTGGCGCGGCTCGGCGGCTCGCGCCTCGCGGCGAGCCTGACCGCGGCGGGCACACACTTCAACGTCTTGCTGGAAGAGGCTGCGCGGGCCTCCGACCAGTCCCTCGCGGCCCTCGTGGACGCGGCCCGCAACTTAAGCCCCGAGGGGCGACCCACGAAAGCGATCAGTATGGCCCATCCTTATCGCCGCTTTGCGCGCCTGGATAGATGAACAAACCCTCAGTCGCGATCGTCACCGACTCGACCGCAGATCTGCCTCCCGCTCTGGCCGCCTCGAGATCGATAACCCTGGTCCCGCTGACGCTGAACCTGGACGGGCAGAGCCTCCTCGACGGCATCGACATCACCCCGGCCGAGTTCTACCGCCGCCTCCCTGGCGCAAACACGCATCCGACCACCTCACAGCCCTCACCGGGCAGGTTCGCGGAAACCTACGCGGCGCTCCTCGAGAACTATGAATCGATCATCTCCATCCACATTTCCGAGAAGCTCAGCGGCACGGTCGCATCGGCCCGGCAGGCAGCCGACATGACCGATCCGAAGCGCGTTCGTGTGATCGACTCCGAGGTCGTGTCGATGTCCCTGGGGCTCGTCGCCCTCGTGGCATCCACGCTCGCCAGTCGAGGTGCGGATCCGGAAGCGATCGAGGCGAAGGTCATGGCGATGCGGCCGCATTTACAGACGTTCTTCTCGGTCGCGACGCTCGAGTTCCTTCGCCGAGGCGGGCGTATCGGGCGCGCCAACGCACTGCTCGGATCGGTGCTCCAGGTCAAGCCCGTGCTGTGCATTCGCGATGGATTGGTGACCCCGCTCGAGCGCGTGCGCACGTTCGAGCGTGCGCTCAACCGCATCGTCGAGCTGACCAGTGAGCTGGACAAAGGCCACGGCGTCTGCATCATCGTCGGCCACGCCGATTCCGAGGCCGATGCGGAGCGCGTCGCGCGTGAGCTGGAACCCATCGCCGACACGCTGATGATCCAGCCGCTGGGACCGGTCGTCGGCGCGCACGCAGGACCCGGCGTAGTCGGTGTGGGCTGCTATCCAGCCGACCTCTTCCCCCTAGGAATCAAAACAGAGCGCGAGGCCGCAGCGACCCTCCCCGCCGGTCGGCGGGGAGGATAGGCCGCGCTTTAGCGCGGCCAGGTGGGGGTCACTGAGGCGAGGCTACTCCCCGGCCCGCCAACGAACTGATGTGGGAGTGACGAATTTCTGCAGCCTGCGGTCGACGGCCAGGGCCTGCAGGTGCGCCAGCCCTTCCTGGAGCGCGAGGCGCTTCTCGTACAGGTTGTCGCG
>JBGOTG010000222.1:0-4138 GCA_041476405.1 Candidatus Dormibacteraceae bacterium
ACCGTGGCCGGCCCGAAAGCCGCCAGATATCGCATCACCATCGCGTCAGGCGAAGGGCCTGCCTCGAAAGGCCTGCCGAGCCAGGCCTCGCAGGTCGTGAACGTCGGCAGGCCGCGCCCACCCCAAAGCCCGCGGGGTGGCATCTGCACCATCGGCACCAGGTAGTGGACGGCGTAGGCGAGGGAATCAGCGTCCTGATCGGGCCAGCGGGCGGCCAGCAGCCTGCGTAGGTCGGCGGTCGTCCGCGGCCTCTCCTCGAGGACTGCCCTTCCGGCCGCCAGCAGCTCGTCGATGTCGACCCCTTTGATCCGCCTGCCGAACGGGCTGCCGACGAAAAGGCCGCGTTCGAGCACCGCTTGAAGCACGGGGCGCAGCGCCAGGCAGTCACGCGCGGTCACCAGGTGGATGGTGCAGCGCATCAGCGACATGCGCACCGCGCGCCGCGAGCTGATCAACCCACTGAGCTCCTCAGGCCGGAATCCCTCGATCCGCGACCACAGCCCGATGTACGGCGAGCTGGGCACCTGCGCCTGCATCCCAACCAGCCGCTCGATCGCCGGAGCGGCGGAAAGCGTGGTGCGACGAAGCAACATCTGCCGCTGGAGAAGTGCCCGATTCAGGGCGCGAGGGCTCAGCACTTCGCTCGATCCGACGTGGCGCCGGGTGATTGCCGACACGATCAGGTGAGATTAGAGAACTTCGGCGAACATCCCGGCGAGCACAGCCTCGCCATCGCCGTCGGCGGTCATCGTCACCACGGCCCCCTCGCCGACCTCAAATCGAATCCAGGCACAGCATTCGCGTTCCAGGTCGATCAGTTCCATGAGCGCGGCCGCCGCGCCCGCGGCGGCACCCAGGCGGATCCCGCCCGGCACCACCTCGCGCGTCACCAGGCCGCTGCCCATCAGCTTCCTCCAGGCTCCTTCCCGGTCTTTCAGTTCCGATGCGGAGAGAGTGCAGGCGATCGATGGCGTATCGGACATCGCTGAGTCAGAAGCGCCAAGGGAGCTCACATATTCCAGCCGTCGCGTCAACCGGCCAGAGCCACCTTAAGGTTGCCTCGTGAACCAGGTCGCGCAATCTTTCGCGTGGCCCTTTCGCGGTGACTGGAGGCAGACATGGTTGATCGGCATGGCGATGGTCGTGCTGCTGCCGATCGCGTTCGTGCCATTGCTGGGCTACGCCGTCGCGGCCACGCGATCGGCGCTCGCGGACCCGGCCGCTGAGCCACCGCGCTGGCGGGCTTCGGCGCGCACGCTCACGGATGGCGTTTGGGTCGCGCTTGCCGTCGTGCTCATCGCTGCTTCGTTCGCCCTGGTCCTCGGACCTCTCGCGACGCTCATCGGACAGGCCCACCTGTGGCACGTGGCCGATCTGGCTCTGTCGCGCCTGTACGCCAACCTTGCGGCGGTCTTCGCGCTCGCACTCCCATGGGGACTCGTGATGCTCCTGTGGATGCCGCACGCGACCGTGCGCTTTGCAGCAGGCGGCCGCCCCATCGATCTGTTCAATTTTCCGGCAGCCATCCGTGGGGTCGCCCGCGATTTCGCGACCTGGAATCTGGCGGCGGCCGCCATTGTCACAGCGTGGGCTCTTGGGCTCGCGTGCGTCGGACTCCTGTGCATCGGAGTCGTCCCCGGCCTGTTCTACGCCATCCTTGTCAGCGCACATGCAAGCGCTGCGCTCCGTCCCCAGGATGCGAATCCACCCGCTGGGTGATTCGGCGCTACTGGCCGAGCTCGGGACGCGGCTCGACACCGCGCTCAACACGCGTGCGATAGCGCTCGCGGCCGCACTGAAGAAGCGACGCGACGTGCGCCAGGCCATAGCCGGCTACGCGAGCGTGACTGTCTACTTCGATCCCGACCAGGCGACTCACGACTCCTTGGCCGCGGCCGTCAAGAGGCTCGCCGGCAAACGACCGCCGATGGCGGAGCCCGGGCGGCTGCACCGCATCCCGGTCACCTACGACGGGCCCGACATCGAGGCGGTGGCGGCGCAGCTCCACCTGACGCCGGAGAAGATCGTCGAGCTCCACACCGCGCCGATCTACCGTGTCTTCATGGTGGGCTTCGTGCCGGGTTGGGCCTACCTCGGCCCGTTGGCCCTCGAGCTCGAGCTGCCCAGGCGACATGTGCCTCGAACCCAGGTGCCGGCAGGATCCGTGGCCATCGCGGGAAGGCAGACCGGCATCTACCCCCTGCCGACGCCTGGAGGCTGGCATCTGATCGGGCGCACCAGCGTCAAGCTATTCCTGCCGGACTCCGACCCTCCGTGCCTGTTTCGCGCGGGGGACCGCGTCAAGTTCTTCGCGACCAACCAGTGACAGCCATGCTGCATGTCAAGGAGCCTGGCCTCTTCACCACAGTGCAGGACCTCGGGCGTCCCAACGCCATCAACTCCGGCGTCCAGCCGGGCGGTGCGATGGATCGGTTCGCCCACTTGGCTGCGAACCTGCTCGTCGGCAATGACCCGGCTCTCGCAACTCTGGAGTGCACCTTCAGCGGCCCGCACCTCGTCGCCGAGCACGCGTGCCTCGTCTCGATCACCGGCGCCGATTTCGATCCGCACGTCAACGGCGCGCCGGTCCCGGCATGGACGGGCATCTTCCTCGCGGCGGGCGACAGGCTCACCTTCGGCGCCAGGCGGTCGGGTGCGCGCCTGTACGTGGCAGTGGCCGGGGGCGTCCAGGCCGATCGCTGGCTGGGGTCGCTGTCCACCAACCTGTTGGCGGCCCGAGGGGGCATGCATGGGCGGCCTCTCAAGGCGGGTGACGTGCTGTCGGTCGCGGGCGAGCCCAGGAAGCCGGCGGTCTCCGGCCGCCGGGTTGCCGAACGGCTCCGTCCCGACTACGCCGACCACACCCTGTGTGCGATCGCCGGCCCTCACTTCAAGCGACTCGACCCGGAGGGACGGCGCCGGCTCTTCGAGGCCTCTTACAGGGTGAGCCGCGACGCGGACCGGATGGGCTATCGCCTCGAAGGCCCGCCGCTCCTCACTTCAGGCGAGGAGCTGCTCTCTTTCGGGCTCGTGTTGGGAGCGGTCCAGGTTCCGCACGGCGGCCAGCCCATCCTGCTGATGGCCGACCATCAGACCGCGGGCGGCTACCCGGTCGCGGCCGCCGTCGTCACGGCCGACCTGCCGATCGCCGCTCAACTCCTCCCGGGCGACGAGCTTCGTTTTACCGAGGTCACCGTCGAGAGGGCTGACCAGATGCGAAGAGCGCGCGCCCACGCCCTCGACTCGCTTCGCGACGCCTAACGGTCGGCGACCTTCTTGGCTTCGGCAATCACCAGGTCGTAGTCAGGCAGAGGCTGCTCGCGCGAACGCTCCCACACCCATCTAACGGTCCCAGTGCCATCGATCACGTACACGACACGCTTGGCCATGCCCGCGTAGCCGGCGACGTCGTCGCGCCGCACGCCGTAGTCGGTGACCATGGTTCGCTCGAAGTCCGCGATCAGCTCGAACGGGAGGCCGCCCAGCTCCTTGGCGAAGGCTTCGTGCGAGAACACCGAATCCACGCTGATTCCATAGATGCCGATGCCTCCGGCGGCTGCGTCTTCGTGCCTGGACCGAAACTCGGTCAGCTCGCTCCTTCAACCACCTGTGAAATCGAGCACGTAGAAGAGGAAAACGAGGGCCCTGTGCTTCGCGAGCGCTTCCCCGAGCGTGAGCTCGTGGCCGCCGGTGGTCGGCAGCTTGAACTCCGGCGCCTTGTCCCCAACCGCCAGCACACGAATGAGTCTATTCGGCGACCTGCCTTCGCAGCACGTACCAACCTGTCCGGGTCGCCTCGCTCACGCGATAGCCGGCTTCGAAAGCGTCGACCAGCGCCTGGCGCAGAGCCAGCCTCCACGCACGGGCGAGGGAAGGGTCCGCGCGCCTGACGGCGACGATGTCAGCCGGCACCTGGCATATGAGAACGCGAGCCGATGACCCGGGGCCGGCCACCGGCTCGCCGGCCGGGCCTATCGAAAGCACTGTGGTGGCGCCATCTCGGAGCAGCTCGTCCACCTCGAGTTCTTCGGCGCGACCGGCTGCCGCAGCCTCGGCACGGGCGGAGTCGAGCTGCCAGCTGACCATCAGGCGATCCGATTCCTCTCCCACGTTGAGACCGTCGGCCATGACGCCGTAG
>JBGOTG010000223.1:0-4119 GCA_041476405.1 Candidatus Dormibacteraceae bacterium
AGCGCCGACACCAGAAGATCATGGAGGAGACGCCATCACCCGCTGTCACCCCTGAGATTCGATCTGCGATGGGGGAGGCGGCCATCCGAGCGGTCAGGGCGGCCGGCTACGTCAATGCGGGCACCGTGGAGTTCATCTTCAGCGACGGCGACTTCTACTTCCTCGAGGTCAACGCGAGGCTCCAGGTGGAGCATCCGATCACCGAGGCGGTGACCGGCATCGACCTGGTGAAAGAACAGATCCGGATCGCCGCCGGCATGGAGCTGAGCTTCAAGCAGGAGGATGTGACCTGGACGGGCCACGCCATCGAGATGCGGATCAATGCGGAGGACCCGCTGCGAAAGTTCTTGCCGAACCCGAAGCGCATCGCCCGCTGGGTGGCCCCCGCCGGGCCTGGCGTCCGCGTCGACTCGGGCTTCGGCCCTGGCTCCGAGGTGCCGCCCAACTATGACTCGCTGGTCGCGAAGCTGATCGTGCACGGCAGCGATCGGGCCGAGGCCATCGCTCGGGCGGGCCGGGCTCTGCGCGAATTCGTCGTCGTCGGACCGGCGACCACGATCAACTACCACCGCGCGATCCTCGACAGCCCGGATTTCCGCGCCGGCAAGCTGAGCACCCGCTTCATCGAGGACCATCCCGAGCTGGTCGAGCAGGCCAGGAAGTTCGTGGGCGACACGTCTCCGTTCGACTACGGCGCGGACCCTCGTCACATCGCGGCCGCCGCCGCCGCGGTGGCCATCGTGGTGCAGAAGACCTGAGCAAGCTGCGGCACCCGGCCACCGGTAGGCCCTTCGAGGTCACCGCTTCCTCGGTGGCCGGAACATCCGGACCATTCACTCTGCGCGAGGACGTCATCAGGTTTCCCGACGGAGCCGAGGCCGTCTACACGGTGCTGGCCAATCCGGACTCGGCCTTCGTCGTCCCGTACTTCGACGACGGGGACACGATGCTGGTACGCCAGTGGCGTCACGCCTGGGACGAGTCGTCCTGGGAGGTGCCGGCGGGGACCTCCGACGGGAACGAGGATCCGCTCGAATGCGCCCGCCGCGAGCTGGCCGAAGAGACCGGCCTCGTAGCCGCGCGCTACACCGACCTGGGGATCGTTCACGGCGCAGCCTTCCTGACCGGACGCGCGCACATGTTCCTGGCCGAATCGATCACCGAGTCGGACCGGCACCCGGAAAACTACGAGCAGGACATGGAGGTGCTGCGCCTCCCATTCATGGACGCGCTGGCGGCTGCGCTGGACGGGACCATTACGCATTCGGGCTCGGTGACCTCGCTTTGCCGGGCCGCTCGAGCGCTGAAGGGGATCTAGGAAGAAGGAGTCGCGCTGGCCACGGGTGACGGCGAGGGTGCGGGGCTGGGCACCGGCGAGCCGCCGCTCCCGCCCGCCGATCCGCCCGCCACAGGTCCCACGAGGTTCACGTCGTACTCCGAGGGCACTGTGCGGCCGCTCACGTCTTGTACGGAGGTCAGCACCGCGAGCTTGTAAGCAGCGCCGGGCGTAAGGTTCAGCCCGCCGATGACGACGGTCCGGTTCGCGTAGGTCGATTGGCCGCCGACCCGCTGGCCTGTGCTGTCGAGCAGGAGCACGCCGTCGGCAACAGTGCCGGCGACCAGGTCGCTGTCGAAGACCACCTTGAGGCTGCCGGCTGCGAAGTCGACGCTGACGACCTCGGCGCCCTTGCCGAGGTCGCGGGTCGGGCCGCCCGAAGCCTGGTCGATCAGGAACGGCTGAGAAGCCTGGTTGCGCTGGAGGGTGAGCGTTTCCTCGTATTCGCTGACGTCCAGAGTGCCCTTGGTGAGCACCAGCCGGACGACGAACGTCGCCGTGTCCGGGCGGCGGGCGGTGATCTCCTGGGCGAGGACGTAGAAGCGTGTGAAGGAGGTGTCGCCGGTGATCTGCAGGGGCAATCCACCATTCGCATAGGCCTGCTTGCCGTTGCGGTCGAGGTAAGTCGTCGCGAGGCCGGAGTCGTGCGCCAGCCTGGCGTTCATGAACGAGCTCACCTGCGACGCCGCCTGGTCAAGCGTCGAAGGCTCCGGTGGGAGCAGCCCGGCGTTTGCGCTCCAGATCGCCCCGCCACGGACGTACGCGAATGCGGTCCCGTTTGGCGCCCAGACCGGGAGGTGGTACGTCCCGGTGTTCAACGTGGTGCGCCCGAACCCGTCCGGACGGACCGCGATCAGGTCGGTGTCGCTGCCGAGCAGTATCTCGTTCTGGCTGGACCAGCTCGGCTCGCCCGAAGGGAGGGTTGCCAGGGCCTTACCCCTGTCGTTCGCGACCACTATCCCATCGGCACCGGCATAGAGCATCCGGGCGCCGTCCGGCGACCAGCCGAGAAAAGCTCCGCCGCCCGCACCGAAGCCGACTCTCTTGGACGTGGCGATGTCGAGTACCGACAGCGACTGGTCCTCCTGGTACACGGCGTTGGCGCCGTCTGGCGCGATCGACACCACCGACGCCCCTTGAGGGATCGCGGCGATCTGCGACGGCCCATTTGCGTCCGCCCTGTAGACCCCGTCGCCGGTCCCCCAGAGCAGCTGGTCCTTCGCCCAGCCGAGGGTGGTCAGGCCTGCCGCGTCGGCGACGTCCGAGGTCGATCCCGTGGCCAGGATCAGGACCTCGATCTTGCCGCCGCGGACGTAGGCGAGGCGGTCACCCGCCGGGGCGATGGCCGGATTGGAGACCCCATCGCTGACGATCGTCTTCATGCCACCGTCGGCCGGAGTTGCCGATTCGAGAGCGCCGTTGTTGCCGACGAAGTAGACGGTGGTCGAGTCTGCGGACCACTGCGGCGTGTAAGTCGTGCCTGCCGGCAGGGTGGCCAGCTTGCGCTCGCCCGCCAGCAGCGAGCCGGGCGTCGGGCGAGATGTCGGCTTCGGCGTGGGAGCGGGCGTCGCGGAGGGCTGGGTCACGAAGGTGAATTTCTTCGGGCTGGTCAGGAGCTGCCCGGACTGCGTCTTGGCGCTCGATCCGATCGTCACCTGGTATTGGGTGTTCGGCGCAAGAGTGCCGCTGATCGGTTGGACTGCGAGAGTGTTGGCCGACCAGGAGAAGGCGACGGTCGTCGCGGGCGTGATCTGCACCGCGGCCTCGGTGGATTTGTGGTCCATCGGCTGGTTGAACTTCACCAGGATCGCCTGCTGCAGCTGCACCTGTCGCGCATCAGCGAGCGGGCTGTTGACGTCGAGCACGCCCGGCTGTTGGCTCGACATGAAAACGACCACCGACGCAATGAGCAGGATGCCCGCGACCGCGCCGGCCCATGCCAGCGCAGGAGCTCGCGGGGCCGTGAGCAGGCGCCACCACGGCGTCCGCCGCTCACTCATCTCCCAGGCTCTCTGCATCAGCTGGCGCCGAAGGTCCGAGCGGAACGCCTCGTCGAGTGGAGGTTCGGCCCTTCGGGTCGACCTCAGCAGGCCGGCCAGGCGTATGAGCTCCACGTCCTGCAGGACGTCGTCGAGCTCGGGGTCGTGCTGCATGCTCATTCGGCGGGCCTCAAGGCGTCCGCGTCCAGGCGGAGTCGGCTGACACCGCGATGGATCAGGAGCTTCACCGCGCCGGGTGATTTGCCCATCGCGACCGCGATGTCCTCGATCTTCATGTCCTCCTGAAATTTGAGGACCAGCGCCGTCTTCTGCTGCGCCGGCAGCTGCTCGACCAGGGTCCAGATGCGCCGGAGCTCGTCGCGGTGCGCCGCGACGTCTTCGAGCGACGGGCCGGCCACCGAAAGGTCGTGGAAGTCATCCAGCGACTGCGCCGGCCGGAGCGTGCGATAGCGATCCGCGATGGCGTTCACCGCGATCTGGTACAGCCAGGCAGCAAAGGGCCGCCCCGTGTCCTGGTAACGGGGCATGGCCCTCAGAGCCTTGATGAAGATCTCCGAAGTGACGTCCTCTGCCGCGGTTTGCTCCCTCACTCTTGAATACACGAACCTGTAAATCTGCTGAAAATGGCGGTCGTAGAGCGCCCCGAACTGCCGGGGATCCCGCTTCGCCCGCTCGACGAGCTCTCGCTCGTCATCGCGCTGCAGGTCGCTCACGAGCCGATCAGCCTGTGTGCGTTCAAACGGGACGTCCCGCTTGCTGGTTACGAGTGGGGGCCATGAGGTA
>JBGOTG010000224.1:0-4109 GCA_041476405.1 Candidatus Dormibacteraceae bacterium
GACCTGAAATCGGGAGCCCGCCCGCCGTCCGGGCCGAAGGCCTCCGAAGGGAAAGGACTGGAACTCATGGCCACCATCGAGATTGCCCTGACGGTGGACGCCAAGGGGCTGTCGTGCCCGATGCCGATCGTCAAGACCGCCCAGGCGATGAAGACGGCCGCGCCGGGGGCGCACATCGAGGTCCTCGCGACCGACGCCGGGTCTGTCAAGGACTTCGCCGCCTGGTCGAAGGCCACCGGGCACGAACTCGTCGAATCGACGGTCGAAGGCGGCGTGTACCGCTTCGTCCTCCGTCACAAGTAGAGATCACACCATGACCATGATCGCCGAGCGGCCCGCCAAGGCCGCAGTTACCCCCACGCCCACCGCACAGGCGGAGCCGGCGCCCGAATCGGCCACGCCGACCCGCGACTTCCTCATCATCGATTACAGCGGCGACCTCGAGAAGGTCTGGGCGACGATGATCCTCGCCTCGACTTCGGCCGCCATGGGCATCAAGACCCGCGTCTTCGTGACGTTCTGGGGCCTCCAGGTCTTCGTGAAGGACCAGCGCCGGATCACCGGCAAGAACTGGATGCAGAAGATGCTGGCGTTCATGCAGCGCCCGGGGGTCAGCCACCGGAAGCTCTCGAAGATGAACTTCATGGGCATGGGCCCCTGGATGATGGGTGTCCTGGCGAAGCAGAACGGCGTCGCCAGCCCGAAGGAGCTGCTCGAAGCCGCCCAGCTCATGGGCGTCGAGTTCATCCCCTGCCAGATGACGATGGACATGTTCGGCCTCAAGCCCGAGGACATGATCGAGGGCATGGGCGAGCCGGTCGGCGCCGCGACGGTCATCGCGCTGATGACCGAAGGCAGCGCCCCGCTCTTCATCTGACCAGCACCGCTGACCCACACCGCGCGCGAGGCGGGGCGCACCGGCTGCGCCCCATCCACCCCGTGCCCGCACCACTCGAATGGAAGGAACGGATCCCAGCATGGCTGCGACCATCACCCGAACCGTCGACGCCCGCGGCAGCTTCTGCCCCGGCCCGCTCATGGAGCTCATCCGAGTCATCCGCGAGAGCCAGCCGGGCCAGGTCATCGCCATCTACAGCTCCGACAGCGGCAGCAAGACCGACATTCCGAAATGGGTCGACAAGGCCGGGCATCGCCTGGTCGAGATCGCCCGCCGGGACGGATACGACGAGATCGTCGTCGAGAAGACCCACTGATGCCGGCGATGAAGCGGATCCTCATCCTTGGCGGCGGTGTCGGCGGCACGCTGACCGCGAATCTGCTTGTCAAGAAGCTGCGTCGTAAGGTCAAGGCCGGCGAGGTCACGATCACCGTGATCGATCAAACCGGCCAGCACACCTACCAGCCGGGGTTCATGTACATCGCGATGGGCGGCGAGCGAGCCGAGAGGCTCGAGCGCCCGGAACGAGGTCTGCTCGATCCGCGAGTCGGCCTCGTCGTGGGAGAAGTCGAGAGAGTGGACGAACCGTCCCAGACCGTCCATCTCCGCGACGGTCAGCGACTCGGATACGACCAACTCGTCCTCGCCACGGGATCGCGCATCGTGCCCGAAGAGATCGAGCACTTCACGCCCGAGGCTCATCATTTCTACACGGCCCAGGCGGCGCTCGAGCTCCGCCACGCCCTGGACGCGTTCCACGGCGGCCGGATCGTCATCGGGATCGCCGGGATGCCCTACAAATGCCCACCGGCGCCGCTCGAGGTTGCGTTCCTGATCGAGGCTGAACTCCGTCAACGCGGGCTGCGCGAGGCGAGCGAGCTGCACTTCTGCTCGCCGATTGGGCGCGCGTTCACGATCGAGAGCGTTTCCGAGATGGTCACCCCGATCCTGGAGCAGAAGGGCATCGAGTTGCACACGTTCTTCAACGTCGAATCGATCGATGCCCAGCGGCACGTTGTCGAGAGTCTCGAGGGCGAGGAGCTGCCGTACGACCTGCTGATCCTCGTTCCTCCGCACAAGGGCCAGCAGTTCCTCATGGACTCCGGACTCGCTGCCGCCCCCGGTGGCTGGCTGCCCACCGATCGGGCCACGCTCCAGGTCGGCGGCCGATCGAACGTCTACGCGCTCGGCGATGCCACCGACCTGCCGCTCTCGAAGGCCGGCTCCACGGCGCACTTCGAGGCGCCCGTGGTCACCGAGCGGATCGTCGCGGCGATCGAGGGACGCGAGGTCGATCTCAGGCACGGCGACTACCTCGGAAAGGTCATGTGCTTCTTCGAGGTCGGCGACGGGAAGGGCACGCTTCTCCAGTTCGACTATGCGCACCCGCCCCGGCCACCGAAGCCCAACCAGCTTTGGCACCTGGGCAAGATCGTCTTCAACAAGACGTACTGGCACACGGTTCCCAAGGGTCGCGTGTAAGGCGCGGTCCACCCTGGGCGGCACGATGAACGCTTCTGCTCCTGCCTTCGAGCGGCCGGTCGACCGCGCGGCCGAGTTTCGCGGGGCCGCGGGGGCCGTGCGCTTCCTGGACCTGCCGTCGCGCCGCTTCGTGATGATCGACGGCGAGGGGCCGCCCGGCCCGGACGCCTTCGCACCGCGGATGCCCGGCCTCTACACCACCGCCTACAAGCTCCGATTCAGCCTGAAGGACCGCGGGATCGTGGCCCGGGTCGGACCACTCGAGGGCCTCTGGTGGACCTCCGACGGGACGACAGATCTCGACGCGGTCTTCGGCTTGGATCGCGACACCGAAACGTGGCGCTGGACGCTGCTCATCGGCCTCCCCGACGAAGCCACCCAAGCCGAGACCGGGACCGCGCTCGTTGCGGCGCGCGCCAAGCTCGACGGCTCGCTGAGGTCGAGCCTGCGAGTCGAGCCGTTTGTGGAGGGGCGAGTGGCCCAGCTGCTGCACGTTGGGCCATACGCCAGTGAGCGCGCATCGATCGAACGACTCCACGCCGGCGTAGCGGCGGCTGGGTTGCGGCTCCGCGGCCGCCATCACGAGATCTATCTCGGCGATCCGCGGACGAGCGCTCCTGAACGGCTCAAGACGATCCTCCGCCACCCGGTAGCCTGAGCCGAAAAAGAGGCCGAAGGGCACCCGTCGAACCGTCCTTCTGCACTTTCACGCCACACCCGCCTGGCTCACGATCGACCTCGCGGCCGGCTCGCGGATCGTCCGTCTCGTGGAAAAGGGCCGTGAAAGGGCAGGGCTGGTTGGATGACCACCGTTACGCAGCATGAGCGGGACCCTTGGGCCCGCGAACCAGGGCTATCAGCGATCCGGAGGCGCAGTCGGATGGAGTCCCTGTTCAATATCGGAGTGTTCCTGGTGTTCGCGCTCTTGTGGGTCGGCTTTGCCGCCGCACTCGTCTTGAGCCAGGGGAGCCTCGACCAGACCTGGACATGGATCCGCGGCCTGCCGCTCATCCTGCAGGGCGTCGTCTGGCTGCTCTTCCTGCCTGTGGTCGCCGGACTCTGGGTGTGGGAGACGACCTGGCCGATCGTCGTACGGCTGGTGCTCGTGGCCGGGCTCGGGTGGTGGAACCTCTACGTGTTCTTCCCGAGAGCGCTGCTTGGTGGCCGCGTCTAGAGGGAGTCGGTGCCTCGACTGCCACGAACGAGAAACGCCGGCGCCACGAGGGCGCCGGCGTGCTGGGAGGAACGGTCAGTTCCTGGGATCGCCGTCACCGGCCATGAAGAGGCCGATCGCGCCGCGCCCCACGAAGTTGAAGGCATGCGTCACGAGCGGATACATCCCGTCTTCCTGGGGGCTGAACTCGATGATCGCGCCCTGTGCTGGGGACAGATCCACGGCCTGACTGCCCCAGCCTTCGGCATTGCCGCGCGCCAGGCTGACGCCCTCCTTGATGACCGTGTCGAAGATCGTGCCGACGACGTGGAAGGAGCTGTCGATGTTCGGACCCGCGTCGAGGACGAACACTCTCACCCGACCCTTGGTGGTGACCTGGATCGGATTGTCCTTGTACTGGTTGGCGACGCCGTTGAAGACGACGAAGTCGGGCGCCGGATTGCCGGCTGACGCCTTCGGCAGCGACACGGGCTCGGCCTGTCCGGCCAGGTACCACTCGCTCTGGACGAGGGCAACCTCCTGGTCGACCTTCGGCAGCCCGCCCTTCGGCTCGAC
>JBGOTG010000225.1:0-4087 GCA_041476405.1 Candidatus Dormibacteraceae bacterium
GCGTCGATGTCCGCGGGCACGTCGTACACCTTGTTCTCGAGGCTGCTCGCGTTCTTCGCCATGTACTCGGCGCAGAGGGCCTGGTTGGCGAAGCTCATGTCCATCACCGCGGCCGGGTGGCCGTCCGCCGCTGCCAGGTTGATGAGCCGGCCTTCGCCGAGCACGTTCAGGCGCCGGCCGTTCTCGAGCTTGTACTCCTGGACCGACGCTCTGACCTGCCGCACCCCGGTCGCCATGCCGTCAAGCGCCTTGAGATTGATCTCCGAGTTGAAATGGCCGGAGTTGGCAAGGATGGCGCCGTCCTTCATCGCTTCGAAGTGATGGCGGTCGATCACGTTGACGTCGCCTGTCACGGTGACGAAGATGTCGCCCTCGCGCGCGGCTTTTTCCATCGTCATCACCCTGAAGCCGTCCATCGCAGCCTCCAGGGCCTTGACGGAATCGACCTCGGTGATCACCACGTCCGCGCCGTGACCCTTCGCACGCGACGCCAGCCCCCTGCCGACCCAGCCGTAGCCTGCGATGACGAACGTCTTGCCGGCGAGCAGTACGTTGGTCGCCCGGATGATGCCGTCGATGGTCGACTGGCCGGTACCGTAGCGGTTGTCGAACATGTGCTTCGTGTCGGCTTCGTTGACGGCGACGATCGGGTAACGAAGCACTCCGCGCTCCGCCATGGCGCGCAGGCGCACCACGCCTGTGGTCGTCTCCTCGGTCCCCCCGATCACGTCAGGGAGCTGGTCCTGGCGGGACCTGTGCAGCACTGAGACGAGGTCGGCGCCGTCGTCCATGGTCATCACCGGCCGGTGATCGAGGGCGGCCTCGATGTGCTGGTAGTACGTGTCGTTGTCCTCGCCCTTGATGGCGTAGGTCTTGACCTGGTGCGTCGCCGCAAGCGCGGCGGCCACCGCGTCGTTGGTGGACAGCGGGTTCGAGGCGCAAAGCGCCAGGTCCGCACCGCCGGCCTTCAGGGTCAGCATGAGGTTGGCCGTCTCGCTCGTCACGTGAAGGCAGGCGGCGAGCCTGAGCCCCTTGAGCGGCAGCTCCTTTGCGAAGCGCAGGCGGATGAGGGTCAGGACGGGCATCTCCCGCGCCGCCCAATCGATGAGGTCCTGGCCCTGGACCGCCAGCTTGAGATCCTTGACATCGCTTCCCTTCGAACTGACTTTCAAATCGGTTGTCCTTTCTTCAATAGACGATCTCGCTGACCACTTCGACGTCGGGCAGGCGTTCCCTCCCGCCCAGGTCGGCGAGCTCGATCAGAACCTGTACACCGACGACCTCGCCGCCGAGCTTGCGCACGAGCCGCACCGCTGCGGCGGCTGTACCGCCGGTCGCCAGCACATCATCGACGATCAGCACCTTCTGGCCTGGCGTCACGGCATCCGAGTGAATCTCGAGCTGGTCGGTGCCGTACTCGAGCTGGTAAGCCTCACCGAGCGTCGTCCAGGGCAGCTTCCCGGTCTTGCGGATCGGGACGAAGCCCGCGTTGAGCTTGACCGCGATCGCAGCGCCGGGTATGAAACCGCGCGCCTCGATCGCCGCGACGAGGTCCGGCTTTCGATCGACCCAGCCCCCCGACATCAAATCGACAACCTCACGGAAGAGGTCCTTGCGGCCGAGCAGAGGTGTGATGTCGCGAAAGATGATCCCCGGCTGTGGGTAGCCGGGAATGTCACGGACGTACTGCTTCAGCTGCTCCGGCGTGGTCATACGACCGACCGGAAGTATTCCAGGGTCCGGCTCAGCCCGTCCTCCAGGGACACGTCGGGTTCCCATCCGAGGAGGTTGCGGGCCCGCGTGATGTCCGGCCTGCGCTGCTTCGGGTCGTCGACCGGCAGCTCGCGGTGGACGATCTGGCTCTTCGAGCGAGCCAGCCGGACGATGGTCTCCGCGAGCTGGAGCACCGTCACCTCATGAGGGTTGCCGAGATTGACGGGGAGCTCGTCCCCACGTTCGAGCGTCGCGAGCACGCCTCGAACGAGGTCCGACACGTAGCACAGGCTGCGCGTCTGCGAGCCGTCGCCGTAGACGGTCAGCGGCTCACCCCTGATCGCCTGGGCCATGAAGTTGGGCACCGCACGACCGTCGAGGACCTGCATGCGAGGGCCGTGGGTGTTGAAGATGCGCACGATCCGCGTGTCGACCCCGTGTGCCCGGTGGTACGCCATCGCAAAGGCTTCGGCGCACCGCTTCGCCTCGTCGTAGCAGCCGCGCGGCCCGATCGGGTTGACGTTCCCCCAGTAGCTCTCGGGCTGCGGGTGCACGAGCGGGTCGCCGTACACCTCCGACGTGGATGCGAGCAGAAAAGTGGCCTTCTTGGCGCGGGCCAGGCCGAGCATGTTCATCGTCCCGACAGTGCCCACCTTGAGCGTGTGGATGGGGTTTGCGTCGTACTGGGGCGGTGAGGCGGGCGACGCAAAGTGAAGGACGAAGCGCACGTCGCCGTCGACCAGGACCTCATGGTTGACGTTCGCCTTGCGGAACTCGAAGTTCGGGTTCTCCAGCAGGCCATTTACGTTGTCGTGCGACCCGGTGATGAAGTTGTCGAGCGCGAGCACCCTCATCCCCTCGGCTAGCAACGCCTCGCAGAGGTGGGAGCCGATGAAGCCGGCTCCTCCCGACACCACCGCCAGCGGCGGCCGGGCGCCACCCGGCGCGCTAGTCGCGGCCAATGCCCCGATAGGTGAAGCCAAGGCCGCGCATCATCGCCGGGTCGTAGATGTTTCGCCCGTCGACCATCACCGGCCTGCGCATGGACGATGCCATCCGCGCAAGGTCCAGCTGGCGAAACTCGATCCATTCGGTGACCAGGACCAGGCCGTCAGCGCCGTCCGCCAGCGCATATGGGTCGGAGCGGAAGTCGACACCCGGCAGCAGCGTGCGCGCCGGTCCCATGGCCGCCGGGTCGTAGGCGCGGACCTCGGCGCCGGCCGCGAGCAGCACCCTTGCGATGTCGAGGCTGGGCGCGTCGCGCAGATCGTCGGTGTTCGGCTTGAACGCCAGCCCGAGCAGGCCCACGACGCGGCCCTCGAGCGTTTCGAGGCACTCTCGGAGCTTGTCGATGACGAGCATGCGCTGATCGCGGTTGATTGCCATCACCGCGTGCAGCAGCTCTGGGTGGTAATCGAAGCGCTCGGCGAGCGCGGCGAGCGCATTGACGTCCTTCTTGAAGCAGGAGCCGCCATAACCGATGCCGGCGTCGAGGAAGCTCGGGCCGATCCGCTTGTCGAGGCCCATACCTTCGGCCACGAGCTTGGCGTCCGCGTCGACCCGCTCGCAGATCCGCGCGATCTCGTTGATAAAGGAGATTCGCGCCGCGAGGAAGGCGTTCGATGCGTACTTCACCATCTCCGCGGTGTAGATGTTCGGTGTGATCAGGATGTGTGCTTCCAGCGGGGCATAGAGCTTGGCCACCTTGGCCGCCGCCGCTGGGTCATGGCTGCCGATCACCACGCGGTCGGGGTGCATGAAGTCCTGGATGGCCGAGCCCTCGCGCAGGAACTCCGGGTTGGAAACCACCTCGGCGTGGTGGGTCACATTGCGCTTGCGAAGGACCCGGGAGACCATGTCACCGGTCAGCGGCGGTACCGTCGATTTGTTCACGACGACCAGGGGGCCGTCCATGCAGTCGGCGATCGACGTCGCGGCCGCCTCGACATAGGAGAGGTCCGCCTCACCACCTTCGCCTTCGGGCGTGCTGACGGCGATGATCGCGTAATCGGCTCCAGGCACCGCCTCGCTGTAAGAGGTGGTGAACCCGAGTCGTCCCGCCTTGCCGTTCCGCTCGACGAGCTCGCGCAGGCCAGGCTCGAAAAAAGGAACGTGGTGCCGCTGCAACTGCGCGATCTTCTCGCGATCGATGTCGACCACCATGACGTCGTTGCCCAGGTCCGCGAGGCACGCGGCAGTGGTCAGGCCGACGTATCCCGCGCCGATGACCGCGACTCTGGACAAAGCCGGCCGATTATCTCAGCCCAGAACCCAAGGGCTGCTTATAGGCCGGATTCACTCCGGCCGTCACTCGTGCCGCATCCAGGCGCCTCCAGACAATGTGCTACTCGGAGGGGGTACCGCGGGGGAGGCC
>JBGOTG010000226.1:0-4067 GCA_041476405.1 Candidatus Dormibacteraceae bacterium
CTCGCGCTCGGCGAGGATGCGCAGCTGGTCGATGGCAGCTGGGCGGCGCAGGTCGAGGGCGGCCAGGAGGGGGCGGTGGCCGTCATGGCGCGCGAGCAGGGCGAGCTTGATCGCGGTGGCCGTCTTGCCCGAGCCTTGCAGACCCACGAGCATGACCACCGTCGGGGAGCCGCCGTAGCGGAGGCCCTCAGAGTTACCGCCGAGGAGGTCGACGAGCTCGGCGTTCACTGCTTTGATCACCTGCTGGGGGGCCGTCAGGCCCGGGGCGATCTCGACGCCGGTGATCCTGGACCGCACCCGCTCGATCGACTCCTTGACCACCTTGAAGTTGACGTCGGCTTCGAGGAGGGCCATGCGCACCTCGCGGAGACCGGCGTCGACGTCTTCGGGCCTGAGGACGCCGCGTCCGGAGATCTTCTTGAGGGCGGCGGCCAGGCGCTCGCCGAGGGTTTCGAACATCTATTGGGCCAGCTGGGTCATGCGTTGCTTTAGGTCCGTCAGCTCGCGCTCGAGGGAGGCGATCGCGCGGCGGCGGCGGCCGGCTTCTTTCAGGAGGCCGAGGCGGGCCTCGTAGTCCTCGAGGGAGCGAGTGGAGCGGCGCACTATGTCGTGGACCGCTGCGCGTGAGGTGCCCTGGTTCGCGGCGATCTCTGCCAGGGACCAGTCGTTGCGCAGATGCAGGTCGAGGACCTGGCGCTGGTGGTCCGTCAGGAGGGCGCCGTAGCGGTCGTAGAGGGCCAGGTAGTGGTTCCTGGTCTGGAGGGTGTCAAGGGCCATGCCTTGACAGCTTAACAAGTCTTAAGAAGCGATAGACTCGCCGCGTGCTCACTGCCGTGATTCTTGTCAAGGCCAGTCGGGAGGGGTTGGGGCACCTCGGACCCAGGCTGGCGGATGTCGCCGGAGTCGCCGAGGTCTACACCGTCACGGGAGAGTGGGACTTCGTGGCCATCGTGCGGGTGCGGGAGCACGACGAGCTGGCCAAGGTGGTCACGCACGAGCTGGCCAAGCTGGAGGGGATCGAGAGGACGCAGACGATGGTGGCGTTCCAGCAGTTCTCCGCCCACGACCTGGAGTCGATGTTCGGTTTGGGGCTCGAGGAAAAGTCGGGCTGAGCCAGCGCGCTTACTGTCCCCGCATCCGTTTGATCGGCAGGTAGATCAGGGCGCGCCATTGCTGGCGCAAAGTAATGGTGATTGCGATGGACGTCCGCACCCCGAGCACTGGCCTGGTCGTGCACTCCATCACTGCGGTCCGGAAGTCGCCGTCGAAGTCCGTCATCGCACGTCCAAGATCGCCGGCGCCGAAGTGGCAGTCGCTCGCCCCGATCGCCGCGCCCAGGCGGTCCTGGTAGGTCCCGTAGAACGCCAGCAACTGCCTTCTCCGGATTGGGCCTATGGGCACGGTCGACAACATCTCGATGCCATCGACGCTTTGCTTCTCAATCAGCCGGCGCAGCGTGCCTGGCTGGATCGAGCCGAAATACACCGGCATGAACGGGTGCGGAACTATCACCAGTCCGCCCTGTGCGTGAATCGCCGCGACCGTGTCATCGAGCGACATGCCGCTCTTGACCGGTTTCTCCATAAACCAGCCAAGGATGTGAGTCTGGGCCGGCCACTTCGTCGTCACCTCCTGGCCCGCGACCACAGTCAAACCCGCGGCTTCACCGCGCGATTGGGTTTCTTTCACCGAAGCCATCGTGTCGTGGTCGGTGACCGCGATCAGGTCGAGGCCCGCTTTCACTGCGGCATCGACCAGCTCGGCCGGTGTGACCATGCCATCGGAAGCGGTCGTGTGGCAATGGGGGTCAGCGCGCGCCAACTATGAGGCCTCGAATAGAGCGCGCAGGAAGGCCCCCGGGTCGAAGGGTGCGATGTCGTCGATACCCTCCCCCACTCCCACCAGCTTGACCGGAACGTCGAGCTCCGCCTCGATGGCGATCACCGCGCCACCTTTCGCGCTGCTGTCGAGCTTCGACACCACCAGCCCGGTCATCGGGATGGCCTTGTTGAAGGCACGAGCCTGCACGAGGCTGGTCAGCCCCGCCGTCGCGTCCAGCACGAGCAGTGATTCAAACGGTTGGCCGGCCAACGCCTTGGCGGCGACCCGCCCCACCTTCGCCAGCTCTTCGACCAGGTTGCGCTGCGTCTGCATGCGGCCCGCTGTGTCGACGAGCACGACGTCGCTGCCACGTCCGCGCGCTGCCTGCAACCCGTCGAAGACCACCGAAGCGGGGTCGGCGCCCGACTTGCCCGCGAAGCTCTCTACCCCCGCGCGCTCCGCCCACGCGACCATCTGCTCGATCGCCGCCGCCCTGTACGTGTCGGCCGCCACCACCAACGGCCTGTGACCCGCCTCCTTCAACCGATTGGCTAGCTTGCCGATCGTCGTCGTCTTGCCTGCACCGTTGACGCCGTACAGCAGCACGCATGCAGGGCGCGAGCTCAGGTCGAGATCGCGAGGCCTGGATGACATCAGGGGGACGGCCGTCGCCACGAGCGCCTCGATCGCCTCCTCGCGCGTCCTCGGCGCTCGCTTTCGGACGCCCGCGGTCAGGCGTGCCGCCATCGCCGGTCCGAGGTCGGCAGAGACCAGCAGCTCCTCCAGCTCCTCGTAGTAGCCGGGTGCCAGCGGCAGGCTGAGAGCGCGAAGACCGGCCGCGAGCGCGGTGCGTGTCCGTCCGGTGACCCGGCTCCAGACGCTCAGCGCCGCCGGGCGCCCGCAGGGCGCACCAGTAACTAGCCCTCAGCCCGCCTGGGCGGCGCTAGCGCTTCGAACTGCCGGCTTGCGGATGTCCTCGAGCCGCACCGAGACCAGGTGCGACGAGCCGCTTTCGTCGAGGTGAATGCCATAAAGGCTCGATGCGTGCGACATCGTCACGTGGTTGTGAGTGATCACCAGGAACTGCCGCTGCGAGCCGAGCCGCGCGAGCATCTCACCAAAGCGCCCGACGTTCGCATCGTCAAGCGCCGCATCGACCTCGTCGAGAATCGTGAACGGGCTGGGGTTGACCTCATCCAGCGCCAGCACCAACGCGAGCGCGGCGAGTGAACGCTCACCAGACGAAAGCAGGGTCACGTTCTGCAGACGCTTGCGCGCCGGCTGCACAAGGATCTCGACACCCGACCTCGGTCCTTCATCCCCATCGGCGTGCTTCAAGGTCGCACGCCCGCCAGGCGCCAGCTGCGAGAAGTATTCGTGGAAGTTGGCGGCGACCGCGCCGAACACCGCCTCGTACCGCGACTCCTCCTCCTCTCGCAGCTTGGCGATCAGCTGCTCGAGGTCTTCGCGCGCCGCAGCGATGTCGGCGAGCTGCGTGTGGAGCGTCTCGAAGCGCTCTTCCAGCTCGCGGCACTCGGTCTCGGCCAGCGCGTTGGTCGGTCCGATCTCCTCCAGCCGGCGCTCGAGAGCACGCATCTCGCGCTCCCGCGCCTTGCCACCCGGAACCTCCTCGGGCGCGACGCCGTCGGGCATCCGCGAGCGAATCTCCTCCATCCTCGCCTGCAGCAGCTCCGCCTCACGCGCGATCAGCTCGAGGTTTCCCTCGAACGTGCCCGTCTTGAGCCTGGCCTCCATGCGCGCCTCATCCAGCAGACCAAGGCGCCTCGCGCCCTCTTCGAGCTCGGCCTCTTCCTCAGGCGACTCGCCCTCGGCTTCGGCCAGGATAGCCTTGGCGGCTTCCGCCGCGCTCCTCAGGCCGGGCAGGATCTCGAAAGCCGCCGTCGCCAGGCCTTCAGCCTCCGACAGGCGCCTGGCCCTCTCGTCGGCCGCCGACCGGAGGCCGGCGAGGTCTTCCTCGACCGATCGGACCTGCCGGCGGAGGTCCTCGACTCGGTCCCGCCACCTCGCCCTATCGAGCTCCGCCTGGTGCGATGCCGTCCTGTGCGCGCCGAGAGCCTCGAGGTGTATCTCCAGCTCGCGAGCCACCGATGCGGCCCGCTCCTCAGCAATTGCGGCCAGCCGCTCGAGCTCGGGAAGCCGGTCGGCCTCCGCCTTCTCCTCGGCCCGCGCCGCCTCCATCATCCGCTTGGACTCGTCCAGCCTGGTCGCCCCCGCGGCTCGCGCTC
>JBGOTG010000227.1:0-3964 GCA_041476405.1 Candidatus Dormibacteraceae bacterium
CGCGCGAGTCGAGGTTGTAGCGGCGCGCGAGCGCGATGGCGGCGGGCCCGAGGAACTCGTTGTCCAGCCCGTAGACGGGGCAGGCCGAGTAGCAGAGCATGCAGTTGATGCACTGGCTGAACTGGCGGAAGTCGTCGATCTGATCCATCGTCTGCCGGTGCTCGCCGGCGCCCAGCGGCAGCTCCTGCTTGCGGATGATCCAGGGCTTGATCGACTTCAGCTTCTGCATGAAGTCCTCCATGTCGACGACGAGGTCGCGGACGATCGGGAAGTTGTTCAGCGGGGTTACGGTCACCGGCCGCGGCCAGTAGTCCCGCAGAAAAGCGCTGCACGTCAGCTTGGGCGTGCCGTTGACCGTCATGCCGCAGCTCCCGCAGATGCCCATCCGGCACGACCACCGATAGCTGAGGGTGCCGTCGACATGCGATTTGATGTAGTTGAGCGCGTCCAGCACGACCATGCTCTCGTCGCTGAAGGGGATGTCGTACGACTGCATGCGCGGCTCCGAATCCTTCTCGGGATCGAAGCGCGTCGCGCGAATCGTGATGCTCTTGTCGGCCAACCTGGTCCTCTCCCTCAGTAAGCGCGCGCTTGCGGCGTGAAGTTGGTAATGCGAACATCGCGGTACTCCAGCCGCGGCGAAATCTCGTCGGTGCGGAACGCGATGGTGTGCTTGAGAAACTTGGCGTCGTCGCGTTCCGGGAAGTCGCGCCGCGCATGTGCCCCGCGCGATTCCTCGCGCGCGAGGGCGGAGAAGGTGATCGCCTCAGCGACCTCGAGCATGTAGTCGAGCTCGAGCGCCGCCGTCAGCTCGGTGTTGAACGTGCGGCTGGAGTCCTCGATCTTGATCCTCTCGAAACGCTCGCGGAGCGCGGTCAGCTGCTTGGTCAGCTTCTCGAGTCCTTCGCGCGTCCGGAACACGCCGGCGCCCGCGTCCATGTCGCGCTGCATCTCCTCGCGGATCACGCCAATTCGCTCGTCGCCGCTCTTCTTGTTGAGGTAGTCCATCTCGATGCGCCTGGTCTCGTCATGAAGCAAGGACGCGACGGAGTTGGTTCCGACCGCCTTGGCCGAGCTCGCATACTCCGCGGCCGCCCGCCCGGACGCAGCGCCGAACACCAGGCATTCGGACAGCGAGTTGGAGCCCAGCCTGTTGCCACCGTTGAGGCCGACGTTGGCGCACTCGCCTGCTGCATAGAGTCCGGTGACCGAGGTGGCACCAGAGATGTTCGCATCCACCCCGCCCATCATGTAGTGCATCACCGGGCGCACCGGGATCGGGTCTTGCACGATGTCGATGCCGACGAACTCCCGGCCCAGCTCCCGCATGAATGGGAGCTTGCGATCGATGACCGCCTCACCCAGATGCCTGACGTCCAGGTGCATGTACTTGCCGTGGGGGCCCTCGAAGCCTCGACCCTCTTCGAACTCTGTCGTCATGGCACGGGAGATGATGTCGCGCGGCCCCAGCTCCATCTTGTTGGGCACGTAGCGCTTCAGGAATCGCTCGCCGTCCCTGTTGGTGAGGTAACCACCCTCACCGCGGACGGCCTCGGTGATGAGGATCCCGGTGAACGGCAGGCCTGTGGGATGAAACTGGACCATCTCCATGTCCCTGAGTCCCACTCCGGCGCGATACGCCAACGCCATTCCGTCACCGGTGCAGATGTTTCCGTTGGTGGTGAAGGCGTAGATGCGGCCGAGGCCCCCGGTGGCCATGATCACCGCCCTGGCGGTGATTGCATCGAACCGCCCGCTCCGCATGTCGATCGCCACCACGCCTGTGCAGCGACCGTCCTCGACAAGGAGCTTGGTGACGAATGCCTCGTCGTGACGATGGATCTGCGGGTACTTCAGCGAGGTCTGGAAGACCGTGTGCAGCATGTGGAAGCCGGTCTTGTCCGCTGCGAAGCAGGTGCGCCACGTGGTCATTCCACCGAACGGCCGTGCCGAGATCGTGCCGTCCGGCTCGCGGCTCCAGGGGCAGCCCCAGTGCTCCATCTGGATGACCTCGATGGGCGCTTCGCGCACGAACGCCTCGACCACGTCCTGGTCGGCGAGATAGTCGGAGCCCTTGATCGTGTCGTAGGCATGGGTTTCGTAGCTGTCCTCGGGTCGAAGCACCGCTGCGGCGCCGCCTTCCGCCGAGACCGTGTGACTGCGCATCGGGTAGACCTTCGAGACCATGCCGACCTTGAGCCGTGGGTTGGTCTCGACCACTGCTATCGCTGCTCTGATGCCGGCGAGCCCCCCGCCAACTACCAGGACGTCATAGCTCTCAAAATCCATGTGGCAAGTAAATGGTATGCGGTCACCCTTGTCTGACGCCTTCGGCGCCTGGACGCGCGTGAGCACCGGCATTCCGTTCTGGCCGCTGCCACCTGAGCGCTATCAAGGCGAGCTGCCCGACGCCACCGACGTGCTCGTCATCGGTGGAGGCATCGCGGGCACAAGCCTTCTCCACCACCTGGGCCGCCGCAGGCTCGACACGGTCCTCGTGGAGCGATCGCACCTGGCCGCGGGCGCCAGCGGTCGCAACGCGGGATTCCTGCTCGCGGGCGTGGCGACCAGCTACGCCGAGGCCGTGCGGGCATACGGGCGGGACAAAGCGCGCGACGTCTGGCACGTCACCAACGAGAACCACGACTCGATGATCGATGCAGTCGGGCGCCAGGACGTCAGCCATCGCCGCGGCGGCAGCGCCACCCTCGCTGCTAGCGAGGAGGAGGCCAGGCAGCTCGAGGAGTCAGACCAGCTGCTGAGAGAGGACGGGTTCGAGGCGCGTTGGGACGGGCGACGCCTCATCAACCCTCGAGACGGTGAAGCAAACCCGGCCGCGTTGGTGGGCGCGCTGGCGCGCAAGGCCCCGGACGGTGCGATCCGCGAGGGAGTCGAGGTGACCGCGATCGAGCCGTCCCGCGACGGTGTGACCGTGCATGCCGGCAGCCGCGAGTGCAGGGCGGGCATGGTCATCCTCGCCACCAACGCGTATACGCCGCAGCTCGTGGCGCAGGTCGCGATCCAGCCCACACGCGCGCAGATGCTGGCGTCTTCGCCGGTCGCTCAATCGGTGTGTGATATGCCCACCTACTCGCACTTCGGGTACCGCTACTGGAGGCAGCTCGCCACAGGCGAGGTGCTCATCGGCGGGTGGCGCGACACCTCGATGGAGACCGAGATCAGCTACGAGGCGCTCCCTACGCCGCCGATCCAAAAGCACCTCGAAGCCCAGCTCGGGCGCCTCAGCCCGACTGCCGAGGTCACCCATCGGTGGGCCGGCATCATGGGCTTCACCGAGTCCGGGCTCCCGCTGGTCGGCCCGGTCGCCGGGATGCCCAACGTGCACATCTGCGCCGGGTTCAACGGCCACGGGATGGGCTTCGCGTTCATAAGCGCGAAGCAGCTCGTCGATTCGATCTGACTCAGTCGGGCAGCGAACGGCCCAGGAAGTCGATCCAGTTCGCGCCCATCAGGCCCTCGACCTCTGCGCGACCGAAGTGCTTGCGCAGCATGACCGGCAGGCTTCTGAGCTCGGCCAGGTCCCTGAGGGGCGCGTACTTCGAGTCAAAGCCCCCGTCAAGGTCGGTGCCCAGCCCTACATGTTCCGGTCCACCCGCCGCGCGCGCCAGATGGACCGCGTGGCGGACGACGTCGTCGAGCGTGGCGCGGCCCGACCTGCGAAGGTGGTGGTCGTAGAAGCTGACGCCGAGCATGCCGCCCCGCCGGGCCACCTCGGCGGCTGTCGCGTCGGTGATCTGCCGATCGCCCGGCACGATCTCGCGCGAATTGCTGTGCGAGGCCATGATCGGGCCTCGCCAAAGCGCGAACGCGTCGGCGACCGCCTTGTCCGCCATGTGGCTCAGGTCGAGGATGAGCCCCTTGCGCCCCATCGCCTTGAGGAGCTGCACGCCGAGCCCGGTCAGCCCGCCGGGTGCACCGGTGCCACCGCTGTAACGCGTGGCGC
>JBGOTG010000228.1:0-3954 GCA_041476405.1 Candidatus Dormibacteraceae bacterium
GACCTTGGGCGCTTCCTGCGCCGAGGCATTCCGGAGGTCGTTCTCGCCACCGGCAAAGCTCCCCACGAGGCGGCGCGGCTGGCGGTGGCGATGGCGGAGCGCCAGGGTCAGGGCCTGATCAGCCGCATGTCTGACGCACATCGTGAGGCGCTGCACCATGCCGCAGGCGGCGCGGGAATGGAGGTGGTCACGCACGCGGACTCGGCGCGAGTGCTCCGTGCCGGTTTCAGCTCGGAGCCCATCGCCGGCAAGGTCGGCTTCCTGACTGCGGGAACCTCCGACGTGGGGGTCGCGGAGGAAGCCCGAATGGTCGTGGAGGCATGCGGGCTGGAAGCCAGGCTGGAGGCCGACCTCGGCGTCGCCGGCCTTCATCGGTTCGTGGGGCCTCTGGCGTCGACCCTCGAGTGGGGCGCGGACGTGATAGTCGTCGCGGCGGGAATGGACGGCGTGCTGCCCGGCCTGGTCTGCGGTCTGATCGACCTTCCTGTTATCGGGCTCCCCGTCTCGACCGGATACGGTCGAGGAGGAGCGGGTGAGGCGGCTCTCAACACCATGCTTCAGTCGTGTTCCACGGGACTGGTGGTGGTCAACATCGACAACGGCGTCGGCGCAGGAGCGGCGGCGGTGCTCGTCGCATCACGTGCAGCCCTTGCGCGCGCGAAGAACCCGGTCGATTCCACGAAGGGAGCGCGCAGAGTCCGCTGACGCTCAGCGCCGGCGACGCGGCCGCAAGGCGGCGACGATCGCGGCGACCAGCCCGGAAAGGATGAGCAAACCGAACACGAAGGGGGCGGCCGCGCGCCACGTGTCGGCGCCACCGGGAATGGCGAAGGACAGGGCAAGCACGCCGATCACCACCATGACGACGACCAGGAGCCACGGAAAACCCTTTCGCTGCCGGCCGTAGAAGAAAAGCCACAGCGGTCCTGGCCGTTTCCTTGGTTCGCTCACAACAATCCGGGCAGGTCGCTCAGCGAGGCGATGGTCGGGATCCCTACCGGCGGAGGCTCGGCCGCGTGGGCCGTGCAGATGACGGCGCGCATGCCCACCGCGAGCGGGCCCTCGTAATCCTCGCGCACGCGATCCCCGACGAACAACGCACGCTCGGCGCCGACTCCCACCGCGTCGAGCGCCGCCCGATAGATCTCGGGCGCCGGCTTGCGCTTGCCGAACGCGCTCGAGAAGAGCACTGCGTCTGTGAGCTCTCCAACTCCGTTCTCGTCCACCTGGCGGCGCATCATCTCAGGCGGGAACGGGGCGTTCGAGCACACCGCGCGCTTGATGCCGTTCGTGCCCAGCCAGGACAGCACCTGCAGCGCGTCCGCGTCCACCCGAACAGCGCGATCCCAGCACCGCTGCTCCTCGTCGAGAATTTCGAACAGAAGGTCGTCGGGCAGGTCCAGGCCGGCGTGGCGCCATGCGGCGCGGTATAGGTCGAGGTAGTGCACCTCTTCTACAGCAGGGCTGTCGATGGCAGCCTCGAGGGGCAGCAGCACGTCTTTCAGGAGCACCTCGGCCTGTGGAGCAGGCGCACCCGTCGCAGCTTCGATCCGAGGACGGAAGCGCCTCAGCACCTCGATCAGCTCCCCGGTGGGGTAGGCGAAAGTGACCAGGGTCCTCCCGTAATCGAACAGGACGGCGTCAACGCCGGGCATCCGCATATCCTGAGCGCGTGCCGCAGCGCAATGTGCCACCCCGGAGATTGACGCACCTCGATGAGCGCGGAGCGGCGCGGATGGTCGACGTGGCCGACAAGCCCTCTACGGTTAGAGAAGCCCTGGCCGAGTGTTTGGTGCGCATGGCGCCTCGCACGCTGCGCGCGGTGAAGGAAGGAACAGCCAAAGGCGACGCCCTGCAGGTCGCCCGCGTGGCCGGGATCATGGCCGCGAAGCGGACGTCCGAGCTCATCCCTCTCTGTCACCCCCTGCCCCTGACCAGCGTGACACTCGACTTCGAGTTCGTGCGTGGGGCGGTGCGAGTTCTCGCAAGGGCCAGGGTGGTCGGCCAGACAGGCGTGGAGATGGAGGCGCTGACCGCCGCAGCCGTAGCGGGCCTGACGCTCATCGACATGACCAAGGGCGTCGAGCGCGGCGTTTCCATCGAATCGGTGCGCCTGCTCGAGAAGTCCGGCGGACGGTCCGGAACGTGGAAGCGATCGATAGGCAAAGCAGCACGTTGAGCAAGGCTCATGTCATCACGGTGAGCGATGGCGTCTTTCACGGCAAGCGAGAGGACAAGAGCGGGCCGGCGCTGCTTGCCCTGTTACACGCCGGCGGCCACGAGGTCACCGGCCCGGAGGTGGTGCCGGACGAGGCGCCGCGAATCATCGAGGCGATCGAGACGGCAATCGCGCGCGGAATGGACGTCGTGGTGACCACCGGAGGAACCGGCCTGGGTCCTCGCGACGTGACGCCGCAGGCGACCGCGGAGCTGATCGAATACCAGGTGCCTGGCATCGCCGAGGAGATGCGGCGAGCCGGCGCGGCGAGCACGCCGATGGCGGCCCTGTCCCGCGCGATGGCCGGCGTGCGCGGGCGGACCCTGATCATCAACGTGCCTGGCAGCGTCAAAGGGGCGACCGAGTCGCTGGAGGCGGTGATACCGATCCTCGGCCACGCCGTCCAGCTGCTCCGCGGCGACACGACGCATTGACGCCGGACATTGGCCGGGCGACGCCGGGCGCAAGGAAATTGAACCTGAGCTCCGACCTCGGCGAGGGAGCCGGCGCGGACGAGGCGATCCTCAGGCTCGTGGACAGTGCCAGCATCGCGTGCGGCGTGCATGCGGGCTCGGTGTCGATCTCGATCGCAACGGCGTGGCGCTGTACTGAGCTCGGAATCGAGGTCGGCGCGCATCCCGGCTACGACGACAGGGCTGGGTTCGGCCGTGTGGAGGTTGGCCTGTCCGCGGCGGAGATCGAAGCGTTGGTGGCCTACCAGGTGGCGGGCTTGGCCGCGGTGGTCCCGATCGCGTACATCAAGCCGCATGGCGCCCTCTACCACCGATGCCAGGCCGACCCGGCCGCAGCCGATGCCGTGGCCCGAGTCGCAAGGACCCATGGAGTCGGAATCATCGGACAGCCGGGATTCGAGCTCCTGGCGGCGGCCGGCCGGGCGGACATTCCCGCCTACCGCGAGGGCTACGCCGACCGGCTCGTGATGCCCGACGGAAGCCTTGCCCCACGCACGCAGGCCGGCGCCGTGCTGAGCCCTGCGGCGGCGGCGGAGCAGGCGATCAAGTTGGCGCGCTCAGGGCAGTACGACACCATCTGCATCCATGGCGACACCAAAGGTGCCGCCGAGGTCGCCGCGAAGGTGCGGCAGGCGCTGCGCGACGCCGGTATGAAGACCAGGCCCCTGGCCGAGAGGTGACGGAACCTCGCGACGAGGCCACCGGAGGCGCCGTGGTCTCCGAGCTGCACGAGCTCGAGGAGATGCGCGAGCTCGAAGCGCTCTTCGCCACGATCTGGGAGCGGCCCGGTGAACCGCCTGTCAGCTCGGACATGCTGAGGGCGTTGTCGCATTCGGGCAACTACGTCGCCGGCGCGCGTATCGGGAACCGGCTCGTCGGTGGCCTGATCGGGTGGCTCGGCGGCTTTCCAGCCGACCCTCACCTGCACTCCCACATCCTCGGTGTCGTCCCCGACACCCAGCTGCGCGGCCTCGGGTTCGTTCTGAAGCAGCACCAGCGCAGCTGGTGCCTCGCGCGCGGCGTCACGGTCATCGAGTGGACGACGGATCCGCTGGTCAGGCGCAACGCCTACTTCAACGTCCACAAGCTCGGGGCGCAGGCCCGCGAGTACCTCGTCAACTTCTACGGCGTCATGGCCGACGGTCTCAACGTGGGAGAGGAATCGGATCGCCTGATGGTCAGCTGGCAGCTCGACTCCGCCCGTGCCGAGGCTGCGGCAGCCGGTCGCGCCGAAGAACTCGAGGTGGACGAGCTGCTCCGAGA
>JBGOTG010000229.1:0-3923 GCA_041476405.1 Candidatus Dormibacteraceae bacterium
GTGGCGGCTCGCAGGTGGGGGTACCGCGGTACCAAACACCTCCATGCGTGGCGACTCACAGGTGGGGGTACCGCGGTACCAAACACCTCCATGCGTGGCGACTCACAGGTGGGGGTACCGCGGGGGAGGACTTACGTCCTCACCCGCGCCGTAGGCCGTCCCACCAGGGGATGTTGCCCCTGTGGATGCGGTCAAGGACGGTGTCGGCCTGCGCGCGGGTGATTACCCGGAGGTGGACCAGCCGATCCAGCCTCGGTTTCAGGTTGACGACGAGCCGGTCGCCGAACTGCTCCTTGTTCATGCCCCGCTCTCGGGCGAGCCGGGCAACAGTGATGCCGTGCTTGAGGTCGGCGCGAAATGCCGCCTGTGGGATGCGGAGCACTTGCGCCTCTGCCTCGAAGACTGCGAAACGAACTGCGTCCCGCACGCCGGCCAGCGGACTCGCCACCGCTAGGTTGGTCGAGCTCGGCGCCGGAGCCGGAACCGGGGTCGATGAGGCGTCCGCCAGTCCTGCCGTGAGGCCCAGGGTCATGAGGGCGGCCGTCGCACCGCCGCTGACGAGCTTGACTGCAACCGCTGCTATCGGATTCATCGTCGATCACCTCTTGCTTGAACTCGACCCTGGTAGGGCCGGGAACATCAAGCTGAGGGGGCGCTGTCAGACGGCGGTTGTCGCCCCGTCAGTGTTTTGTAATCGGCGGATCACAGCCAGCTCGGAGGGATTCGGCGCAACGGTTTGCTTTACATCTTCGGCCGCATCAAGTGCCCAACCGGTGTTGGCGCGAACCTCGTCAAATGTGTGGCCTGGGTGGATCGAGTCGAGGTAGGCCTCCCCGCCGCCATCCGGGAATCGAAAGACGCACAGCGTGGTCACGATGGCCGCAGGCCCGCCTCCGAGCAATCCATTGCGCTTGCGCCAGCCCGCCGAGCCATCGCCATGTCCGGGCGACGTGATGAACGAGACGCGATCGACCAGTCGCCGGCGCTCGTGATTCATCAAGGTGACCCAGCGCTTGCTCAGGATCGCGATGTCAGCTCCTCCCCCGCTCCCCGGGAGCTTTACCTCCGGCGCGGCAGGCGAGCCGACATAGGAAGTGTTGAGGTTGCCGAATCGGTCGACCTCCGCCCCGCCGATGAAGCCGAGGTCGACGAGGCCCTGCGCCATCAGGGCCATCGTGTTCGACATCCTCGTCGCCCACAGCGCGCCGACCACATTCGGCGGGTCGCCCATCGTGCCCAGGAAATTCGACGCAGGCTGATCGCGCATGAGCCCGACCTCGAAAAGCCCGCGTGCGTTGGGCGCGTGGTTGTTGCGAGCGACCGCGTAGGCGAGGATCGGCAGCCGCATGCCCACGAAGACGAGGTCGCCGTCTCTGATCTCGCGCGAAGCGATCGCCACCATCAATTCCTGCGGCGTGTATGCGCTACTCATCGGCAAAGTTCGCGGGAGCCGACAGCTGCTTGCCCTTCACCCTGAGGGTCGCAGCGTCGATGCGCTTCATGTACTCGGTCCTGTCCGGCACGTCCTGCACCCACCGCCTGAGCCACGCGCCGAAGCCTTCGGCGGTGCGCGACTCCGCGGCGTAGTCGCGGAAGAACTCGTGGTCGCGCTTGAAGTAGCCCTGCACCGGCGACGGGTGCGCCCCCCCTGGCTGGTGCACGACGGCGACGACCTTCGTCTCCGGGAACAGGATGCGGTTGGGGTCGCTCAGGATGACGCCCGCTTCCACGAGCTCCTCGCACGTGATGACGACCCGCTCCGCGGCCAGCCCCGCCTCCTCGGTGATCCCGAGCGGGCCCCATGCGTGCGCGCGACCCATCGCATCCGCCCGCTGCACGTGGACCACCGCCACGTCAGGGCGCACCGCCTTGATGTGCGCGAGCCCATCGGCCACTGCAATGTTGGGGTTGGTGCCAACGATGTCGCTCCCCAACAGCGTTCGCGCCGGCAGGCTGGGCACGTTCCACGCCGCGGCCCAGAGCGCCAGAGAGATGGAGAAATTGGTGTGGTCGTAGATCTCGATCGATCTCGGAACGCCCTTCTCGGCCGCGCGCCGGTAGCAGTGGCCAAGGCCCTCCGACACGTTGCCGACCCACGCTGCCGTAATGCGGCGGACACAACCCGCGCCGATGAGCTGGTCGAACAGCGCATCGGAGATCGGCCCTACGAGCTCGAGGTCGCGCCGCCCTTGCCTTATCAGCTCGTGCCCGGCCGCGAACGGGATGAGCGGTTCGAGGGCGGTGCCTAGCGCGACAGTCGCGCCATCGGGGACGAAGCGACTGACGGCCTCCGCCATCGTCATCACCTTGTCCACAAGCGGCACCCTCAGCGAGCGAGCGAGTCTAGATATCCCCGGTGATTGCGCTCGATCTCAGACATCGAGTCGCCGCCGAACTTCTCCAGGAACGCATCCGCCAGCGTCAGCGCCACGACCGCCTCGCCGATCACGCCGGCCGCCGGGACCACGCACACGTCGCTTCGCTCGTAGTGCGCCTGCACCTTCTCCTTCGTGATCAGGTCGATTGAGGGCAGGGGTGTCTTCATCGTCGAGATCGGCTTGATCGCGACCCGCAGGTCGATCGGCTCGCCGTTGGTGACGCCGCCCGTCAGTCCGCCCGCCCGGTTGGTGAGGTGCCGGAACCGGCCGTCCTGGTAATCGATCTCGTCATGGAACTGCGATCCTGGGCGCGCCGCGCCTTCGAACCCGGCGCCGAACTCCACTGCCTTGATCGCGTTGATCGAAAGCACCGCCTGCGCCAGGCGTCCGTCGAGCTTGCGGTCCCAGTGCACGTAGCTGCCGAGCCCGAGCGGCACGCCGCGCGCGATGACGCGAAACGTCCCGCCAAGGGTGTCTCCCCTCTCGCCCACCTCGTCGATGTCCGCCACCATCCGTTTCGACGCCTCCGGATCCGGGCAGCGGACCGGTGACGCCTCGATTTCCTCCACGGTGACGGTGTCGGGGTTGACGCCCTCGTAACCGATGTCCACGCTGCCGATCGACTGGGTGAAGCTGAAGATCTCGAAGCCGAAGTGGCCCAGCAGCTTCCGGGCGACGCCGCCTGCCGCAACGCGGGTCGCTGTCTCGCGCGCTGAGGAGCGTTCGAGGACGTTGCGGATGTCGGTGTGGCCGTATTTCAGCGCGCCCGCCAGGTCCGCGTGGCCGGGACGCAGCTTCGTCACCGGCTTGGGCGCGAAGCCCTCCTTCGACGCGGTCATCTCGGCCGTCCAGTTGGCATGATCCTTGTTCTCCAGCACCAGAGTGACCGGGCTCCCGATCGTGAAACCGCCGCGCACCCCGCTGACGATTCGCGCGAAGTCGGTCTCGATCTTCTGGCGGCCACCCCGCCCGTGGCCGCTTTGCCGGCGGGCGAGGTCGCGCCGCAGGTCGTCCTCCGAGATCTCCAAACCTGAGGGGAGTCCTTCGATCACGACGGTGAGCTGAGGACCGTGCGATTCCCCCGCCGTCAACCACCTGAGCATTTGAGGCGATGATAGGGACTCGGGTGAGACAACCCCTTGAGGTCGCTCTTATCGACGTTGGCGGCACGCTGTGGCCGAACTCTTGGCCGTTGCGCGAGACCGACGGCCATGGACGCCATCAGAGGGTGGCTGCCGCGATGCCCGCTTTGCGGCCGGCTGCAGTCGATGCGCTGGTCGCCGACCTGGTCCAGAGCAGTCGCGTGGGCGACGTCGCCCGAAGCGTGACGACGGAGCACACGGTCAGCATCCCGGCCGCCGAGGTCCTGGTCGCCACCTCGCTCGCGCGCCAGGGGCTGCCGGCTGACGCTGCGTCCGTGGCCCGGATCAGACGGGCGATGGCTCTGCCGGTCGCGGACCGCCTGCAGCCGCTGCCCGGCGCGGTCGAGCTCCTGTCCGAAATCAGGTCGCTCGGCATGCGCTCGGTCATCGCCAGCAACACGTA
>JBGOTG010000230.1:0-3892 GCA_041476405.1 Candidatus Dormibacteraceae bacterium
AGGACTTCAAGCTCCTCCCGAACCTCACCGTGTACGAAAACGTGGCTTTCGCGCTGAGGGTGCTGGGCGAGGCGGACCACCTCGTCCAGTCGCAAGTCGCCGATGCGCTCGACACGGTCGGCCTCTCGGGCAAAGAGCAGACATACCCGGCCAACCTGTCGGGCGGCGAGCAGCAGCGCGTCGCCATCGCGCGGGCGCTCGTGCACGCGCCGCGTTTCATCATCGCCGACGAGCCAACTGGCAACCTCGACCCGGCAACCGCGTGGGAGATCATGCAGCTCTTTCTCCGCATCAACGCCCGCGGCGCCACCGTCGTGATGGCGACGCACAACCGCGAGATCGTCGACTTGCTGCGCCGCCGCGTCGTCGCGATCGACGCAGGACAGATCGCAAGAGACGATCGTTCAGGCCGATACCATGATGAAGTTACGAAACCTCAAATTCGCGCTCAATAGCGCCTGGCAGAGCTTCTGGCGGAACCTTGCGGTCAGCCTGGCCGCGGTTCTGTCCATCACGCTCATCCTCATACTCGCCGGCGTCAACCTGCTCGTCGGCCATGCGTTCTCACAGGTCGTCGACGGCTTCCGGCTGAAGGTCAGCGAGATCTCGATCAACGTCGCCGACGGCACGCCGCTGCAGACCGTCTACAGCTTCCAGGACCAATTGAAGGCCGACCCTCGCGTCGCCAGCGTCACGTTCATCACCAAGGACCAGGCGCTCGCGGATTTCAAGGCTGATCCGACCAATGCCGTGTTTGCGCAGCAGATCGACGGCAACCCGCTTGACGCGAAGCTGCAGGTGCGGGTCATCGACCTCAAGGACGTCGCCGCCGTCGACCTGATGGGACGCCGGTGGTCAGGAGTCGACCCGACCGATCCCACCAACTACCAGGGTGACTTCGTCAATCGAATGCTCGAGCTGTCGCAGTGGCTCGGCCTCGCCGGGATCGGCTTGATGGCGATTCTCGTGGTCGTCTCCGTCGTGATCGTAATGAACACGATCCGCACCGCCGTGTATCACCGTCGAAAGGAGATCGAGGTCATGAAACTGGTCGGGGCAACCGAATGGTTCGTGCGCGGACCTTTCGTGATCGAAGGCATCATGACAGGGCTCATAGCCGCGTCCATCGCGCTATCCTTGCTCGTCATCGCTTATCAGCCGGCGGTCGACCGCTTTCACTCGGACATCGTTTTCATACCGCTCACGTACGATCCGAGCTTCATCTCGAGCCTCGCGCGTGATCTCCTGGTCGGCGGTGCGCTGCTCGGCGCTCTGGGCAGCTACATCGGTGTTCGTCGCTACGTGAGGATCTGATCGTGAGATTGCGCTTCGTCGCGGCCACGGTCATCGCGTCCCTGGTGTGGATTCCCATGGCCATCCAGACCGCTCAGACCGCCTCGGCCATCTATTGCTACCGCGGTGACCCTCCGCCCGTCTATCAAGCGTGCCTGGCGTACAACCGCGGAATCGGCGCGCAGGTGGCCAACCAGAAGCAGCTGCAGAGCATCCGCAATCAGATCCACAACGCCCAGGCTCAGATCGACGCGCTGTACAGCCTGATCCAGACGCTCAACAATCAGATCACTGGGCAGCAAGCGCTGATCGCGAAGACGCAGGCGAGCATCAACGACCTCGACCGCAAGATCCGCCTGGCAGACGCCGACCTGACATTCCTCAAGGCCAACCTGAGCGAGCGCGACCAGCTCTTGAACCAGCGCCTCAGGTACGTCGACAACCACGGAGCCATCAACTACGTCCAGCTCGTGCTCACCGCGACCAACTTCAACGACCTGATGAACCGGATGATCGGTGCGCAGCAGGTCGTGGACTCCGACCGGCGGCTCATGGACGATCTTCAGCAGCAGCGTTCTCTGGTCAGCCAGGCCACCGCCACACTCGGCGTGCAGCGCGGGCAGGTCGCGGCCCTGCTCAGGCAGCAGAAGGCCACAGTGTCGGCCTTGAAGGGCACCGAGGCCACCCTGGCGGCGGCGGTCGGGTACCAGACCCAGCTCGAAGCCCAGCTCTCGAGCCAGTACGCCGTGCTCCAGGCGCAGCGCGACGCGATCAACAAAGAGGTGGCCCGACTCGCCAAGAAGTACCAGGAGGCGGCCGCCAAAGCCGGCGGTGGCACTGGCCAGTTCGAGTGGCCGATGCCCACTTGCGGCCATGGATGCATCAGCCAGGGATTCGGCTGCAACAGCTACTGGTTCGAGCAATACGACACCGGCTGCCCGTACCCCCACCGGATCCACACGGGCATCGACATAGCGGGTCCGTGGGGCACGCCGATCGTGGCCGCCGACACTGGCGTGATCTTTCTATACCCGGGCATCTACGGCTATGGGAACTACGTGGTCATCATCCATGGGCACGGTTACTCGACCCTTTACGGACACCTGTCGTCGTTCCAGCGCGGCATTCGGAGCGGCCAGATCGTTGCTCGAGGCAGCGTGATCGCGTACGAAGGATCGACGGGCAACTCGACGGGGCCCCACCTGCACTTCGAGATACGCGTCAACAACCAGTGGAAGGATCCCTGTATCTGGCTGGGCTGCTGAGGTCGGAGATTTCGGTAGTCTGCTGACATGAAGCTCCGCGCTGCCCGCCTGGGCGGCGCCTTCCTGCTCGTCGCGATCCTGGCGTTTGCGTCGGGCCTGTACGTCGATCAGGCCTTCTCCGGTTCGCCGTTCATTCCGTACCTCGCGCGCCACTCGGTCGGCCGGGTGGACACCACCGAGCTCGAGCAGGCGATACGCGTGATCCAGGCGAACTACGTCGATAGCAACCTGGACCCGACCAAGCTCGCTCATGGCAGCGTGCAGGGACTGGTGGCGAGCCTCGGCGATCCGTTCTCCGCCTACTACGACCCCGCCCAGTACCAGCATCTGCAGGACAACCTGCAGGGCCAGTACTCGGGGGTGGGCATCTATCTCACCTTCGGGACCGGCTACCCCGTGATAACCGGGACCGTGCCGGATTCCCCTGCCGCGAAGGCCGGTCTCCAGGCCGGTGACCAGATCGTGAAGGTGGGCGACAAGGACATGAAGGGCAGCACGGGGGACCAGGCGACCGCCGTCATCCAGGGCCCGAACGGGACGCAGGTCGCGCTCACGATAGGGCGGGGCGGCACGACCTTCCCGATCACGATCACCCGGGCGGAGATCCACGTGGCCTCGGTGCGCTCTGCCGTCATCGGCGACCACATCCTTTATGTACGCATCTACCAGTTCGGGGCTTCGACGGGTAAGGAGTTCGCGGACGCCCTGACGGCCGGGCTCCCAGGGGCGAAGGGCGTTGTTCTCGACCTCCGCGCCAATCCTGGAGGCTACATCTCGGCGGCCGACGACGTCATCAGCGAGTTCGTGACGAGCGGTGAGACGTTCGAGCTCCGCGATCGGGACGGCAACGTGGAGCGCCACGACGCGACAGGGCAGCATCTGGCGCCGTCGGTGAAGCTGGTGGTGCTGGTGGACGGGAACAGCGCATCGGCGTCCGAGATCACCGCAGGGTCTCTGCAGGTCCACCAGCGGGCCAAGCTGATCGGGACGACGACGTACGGCAAGGGGTCGGTGCAGCTTGACTTCCCGCTCAACGACGGTTCGGACATCCACCTCACGATCAAGCGGTGGTACCTGCCGAACGGGGTGACCATAGATCACAAAGGACTCACCCCCGACATCGTCGTGACGCTGGCGAACGCTGACGACGCGTATGACGTGACCACGCCCTCGCTCGGCTACGCCAAGGACACCCAGCTGAACGCGGCTCTGAAGGCCCTCGCCGCATAGACTGAGCATCCCGTGACGGGCGGTTATCAGGAGCGCTTCGAACTCGACGTCGACGTCGCGGCCTGAGTGCTTAACTCAGGTCGTATCTGATGAGCCCTGACGAG
>JBGOTG010000231.1:0-3890 GCA_041476405.1 Candidatus Dormibacteraceae bacterium
GTAGGCGCCTCCGAGGTGGCCTGACCTGAGGGCGGCGACCAGCGCCGGCTCATCGATCAACCCGCCTCGCGCGATGTTCGCCACCCACGCGCCCCTGGGCAGCGCAAAGAGCTGGGATGCGCCCACGAGCGCAGTCGTGGCGCCGGTCAGCGGCACCGACAGGATCAGCAGGTCGGTTTCCGGAAGGCGCGCCTCCCATTCGGCGGCGGCAATGACCCCGGCCTCGTCGCCGCGGTTCCGCCGCACGCCGGTCACCGTGACGCCGAACGCTCGCAGGCGCTCGGCGATGGCGCGACCGATCCCGCCATAGCCGTAGACCAGGGCGCGCTTCCGGTGCAACTCTTCCAGCGAAGGCGGGCGCTCCAGCCATTCGTGACGGTCCTGGGCGCGGACCATTGCAGGAAGTCCCTTCAAGCCTGCAAGCAAGCACATGACGACGTATTCGGAGATCGGGATCGCGCCGATGCCCGCGCCGTTGGTCAGTACCAACTTGCGCCTGGCGAGAACGTCGAGGGGCCAGCCGTCGACCCCCGTGCCCGCGGTGGTCACCCACTTGAGGTCCGGTCCGGCCTCGATCGCCTGCGCGATGTCCCTGACGCTGAAGTCAACCCACAGGATCTCCGCGCCAGGCATGGCGGCGACGCACGAGTCCTGATCGCGATACCAGGCGATCTCGGGGTCGGAGGGCAGGCGGGAGATGATCGGCTTGAGGCGGTCCGGCAGGACGATCTTCATTTCTCAATTGTCTTCAATACCTCGCCCCCTCCGGCCCTTCGGGCCACCTCCCCAGCAAGTGGGGAGGACATAGGACGTTAGGCAATTTGGAGGGTTCTTCTGACGGCTACACAAAGTGGCCGCCCTTCTGATAAGGTGACCCTTCTTCCCCGGTACCTGAGCGGTCTCGCCACTGCGTCCTCGCTCCGAGCTCAGGCCTGAACAGCGCCCCAGGGGTAGGGCGACTTCAAGGAGGAGCGCAAAGGATTGCTGCCGCTACTTCGAGCGGTCATCGTGTGGACGGTCCTCCTGGGGACTGTGATCCTTCCACGCGTCGATCCGCCGGCGGTGGCGAGGGCCGATGTCGCGGTCACCCGGCTGAGCGCGTACGACCGGCAGTCGGTGGTGCGCCAGACCCGCGACCTCCGCGTCCAGGCCGCCCAGGAAGCCAAGGTTCAGGCATGGTCGCGGGAGCTCCAGCAGGGCATGGCCGCGTACCAGGCGCAGCTCAAGGCGATAGCGGCCGCCAAGGCCGTGGCTGCGCGCTACGCCGCTTTGTCCAACCACGCGCCACCGCCGCCCTACATCGCCAAGATCATCAATGAAGCCTTCGGCCCGCTGGGGCCGCGTGCGGTGCAGTGGGCGATCAACGTCGCCTTTTGCGAGTCCCGCTACCACCCGAACTCGGTCAACAGCGACAGCGGCGCCACCGGACTGTTCCAGTTCATGGCGAGCACGTGGTCCGGCACACCCTGGGCGAGCAAGTCACGCTTCGACGCCGTCGCCAATGCCCAGGCAGCCGCATGGCTGTACACCCATTACGGCCCCGGCCGCTGGAGCTGCCAGGGCTAGTCGGCCGGAGCCTAGTCGAACTCCTCGATGACGGCCAAATGGAGCTGGTAAATCGGCTGCTTCTCGGCCGCGCCCTTCAGGAGCAGAGGCTCGGAGTCGACCACCCCGATGTCTGCCGGCAGCGCGTCCCGCGTCGCCTTGGACATGAGCACCTTGGCCGGGCGCACCTTCGACAGGTATGAGCTGTTGTTCACCGGCACCCCGATGAGGGTGAACTCCAGCCGCCTTTCCGAGCCGACGTGGCCGGCGACCACCTCGCCGGTGTCGAGGCCGATCCCGACCGAGACCTGCGGCTTGCCGGCGGCGACCAGCTCGCTGTTGAGACCGTCGATCTCCTTCAGCATCGCCTGCGCCGCGGCGAACGCCCGCTCCGCGTGATCCGTCATCGGGTTCGGTGCTCCGAATACGACGAGCATGCCGTCGCCCTGAAACTTGTCGATGTTGCCGCCGTGCTCGAGGACCGCCTCGATCATCCGCGAGAAGTAGTCGTTGAGGAAGCGCACCAGCTCCTCGGCGTCCATCCGCTGCGTGAGCGTCGAGAAGCCGGCGATGTCGGAGTTCAACACGGTCACCTGCCTCCGCTCGCCTGGCAGGAACTTCGTTTCACGGTCTGAACGAGCGAGGACGTAATCGGTGACCTGCTTGTTGACGTAGAGCTCGAACAGCTGGCGCAGGAACTCCGAGCGTTCGTACTGCCTGGCGTTGTCGATGGCGATGGCAGCAAGGTCGGAGATGGCCTGGAGGAACTCTTTGTCCTTCTCCTCGAAGATCGATGCGTGAAACGGGTTGTCCACGTACACGGCTCCGATGACGACGCCCTTCGTCACCAGCGGCACCGCGATGATCGACCGGAGGTTCTGGGCGATGACCGACTGCTGGGTCTTGAACCGGTCGTCGGTGGAGGCGTCGGTGGACACCACTGCGTTGCCAGTCCTCACGACGTGCTCGATGACGGTCCGCGAGCCCAGAAACTCCTTGGACTTCTCCGGGTCGGCGTCGCCGCCCGACATCTGGACCGACATGATGCCGGTGGCGTCGACGAGGACAATGAACCCTCGAGAGGCCTTCATCAGGGAGATCACTCGGTCCATGACCTTCTGGAGGACCACGTCGAGCTCGAGCGAAGAGCTGAGGTCTCGGGCGAGCTCGTAGAACAGGCGATCGCGCGTACCGAGGTCGACTTCGTGGGGCATAGATCGACGGTCAGTCTACCGTCGCGGATTGCAATTCCCTCCTTGTTAAGGGAGGGAGGCGGGGGTCGAGGTTTTACGTAACGGCCACCGGTACACTCGATCTCCCATGTCCATCGACGATTCCCCCACGCCCGCCGCCGACGCCCTGCTGGAAGGCCTGAACCCGCCCCAGCAGGAGGCCGTCACGCACGGCGAGGGGCCCCTCCTGATCTTCGCCGGGGCGGGCAGCGGCAAGACACGTGTACTGACCGCCCGGATCGCCTACCTGATCGCAACCCGGCAGGTGTGGCCGGACAGGCTGCTCGCGGTCACCTTCACCAACAAGGCCGCGCGGGAGATGCGCGGGCGGGTCGAGACGCTGGTGGGGGAGGGCGCCGGGAAGATGTGGGTGGGCACTTTCCACTCGATGGCGGTCAAGATCCTGCGCCGCGACGCGCCGCGGATCGGCATCGTCCCGAGCTTCGTGATCTTCGACGAGGACGACACGCGCGCCGCGCTGAGACGCGTCCTCGACGAGCTGAAGCTGGATCCGAAGCGCTACCCGGTGGCCGCGCTGAGCAACGCCATCTCCGCGGCGAAGAATGAGCTCAAGGGGCCGGCCGAGTACCCCAACCGGAGCTACCACGACGAGATCGTGCGGCGCGTCTATGAGTCGTACCAGGAGGTCCTCCGCCGGTCGGGCGGCCTCGACTTCGACGACCTGATCATGAAGCTGGTCGAGCTCCTGAACACCGATGAGGAGGCGCTCGAGAAGTGGCGCGACCGCTTCCGCCACGTGCTCGTCGACGAGTACCAGGACACCAACCGCGCGCAATACGTGCTGGTCAACCTCCTGGCGCAGGAGCATCGCAACGTCGTCGTCGTCGGCGACGACGACCAGTCGATTTATCGATTCCGAGGCGCGGACGTGCGCAACATCCTCGACTTCCGCAAAGACTACCCCGACGCCCATGTGGTTCGGCTGGAGCAGAACTACCGCTCGAGCCAGGCCATCCTCGACGCCGCCTACAGCGTCATCCGCAGCAACCCGGAGCGCGCTGAGAAGCGGCTGTGGACCGAACGCGCGGGCGGAGAGAAGGTGATGGCCATGCAGGCCTACAACGAGGTCGAGGAGGCGGAGTTCGTCGCGGA
>JBGOTG010000232.1:0-3850 GCA_041476405.1 Candidatus Dormibacteraceae bacterium
AGGCTTTGTCCCCAGCGCCGCGCATGACGATGACCCGGGCACGCTCGCGGCGCGCGGTGTCGAGCGCATCGTCGAGCTCGGCCATGGTCTGCAAGGCGAGCGCGTTGCGGGCCGCCGGCCTGTCGATTGAGATGGTTGCCACGCCATCGACGACCTCGAGCCTGAGGTCACGCACCGGGTTGACCCTAGCCGCCTCCGCCGGGTCCTTCGAGGCCCGGCTTGGTCATCTTCCCGAGGTTCAGGACCTTGTTGAGAGTGGCCTCGGGTATCCCCTTGGTCCGTGCCAGCTGGCGGATCGGGCGGCCCGTGCGCATGGACTCCTTGGCAATCTTGGCCGCCTCGTCATAGCCGATCAGAGGGTTCAATGCGGTGGCGAGCATCGGGCTGCGCTCGACGAGCTCGGGGCCGCGGTCCGTCGCCTGAAGCCCTTCGATGCAGCGCACCGAGAGGTTGCGTGACGAGTTGGCGAGCAGCACCACCGATTCCAGCGAGGCCACACCGGCGACCGGCATCATGACGTTCAGCTCGAACAGGCTTCCCGATTGCCCGCTCATCGCGACTGTCACGTCGTTCCCGAACACTCGGGCGATCACCATCGTCAGCGATTCGATGATCACGGGGTTCACCTTTCCGGGCATGATGCTCGAGCCCGGCTGAGTCTCCGGCAGGCGCAGCTCGCCTAGCCCCGCGATCGGACCGGAGCCCATCAGCCTGATGTCCGAGCCGATCTTCCACAGGCTCGTGGCGATCGTTCGCATTGCGCCGTGGGCCGCGACCAGCACGTCCAGCGTCGCCTGGGCGTGAAAGTGATTGCGCGTCTCGTGCACGCGGAGTCCGGTCGCCTTGGCAAGTCGCGCGCAGGCCAGGCGCGCATATTGCGGATGAGAGTTGAGCCCCGTTCCGACGGCCGTTCCACCGAGCGGGACCCTCACGAGCTCCTCGATGGCGGCCTCGGCCCGGCGAATCGACTCCTCCACCTGTCCGGCGTAGCCCTTGAACTCCTGGCCCAGACGGATTGGAGTGGCGTCCTGGAGGTGGGTGCGCCCAGTCTTGATGACGGGCGAGAACTCGGCGCTCTTCGCCTCCAGCGCCTTCTGCAGCTGGCGCAGCGCTGGGATGAGCTCGTCGGCGATCGCCATCGCTGTCGATAGCTGGATCGCCGTCGGGATGACGTCGTTCGAGGACTGGCACAGGTTGACGTGGTCGTTGGGGTGCACCGCTTTCGAGCCGCGCTCGGCGCCGAGGATCTCGATGGCGCGGTTGGCGATGACCTCGTTGGCATTCGTGTTGGTCGAGGTGGCGGACCCCGTCTGGTAGATGTCGATGGGAAACTGGTCGTCCAGCTTGCCGTCGATGACCTCCTGCGCCGCGGCGGCGATGGCGCGCGCCCGCCGCCTCGAGAGCAGGCCGAGCTCCCTGTTGGTTTGGGCGGCCGCCTTCTTCACAATCCCCAGGGCGCGGATGAAGCGCCGGGGAAATCGCTGGCCGGAGATTGGGAAGTTGAGGACGGCGCGTTGGGTCGAGGCGCCGTAGTAAGCGTCCGCGGGAACCTCCACCTCACCCATGGAGTCGCGCTCCGTGCGAGCTTTCTTCTTCTCTGGCCTCTGCTCTGGCACTCAGTGGAGATTCTAGAGTGGGTTCGGGATGCGGTTGGCCGCAGTCGACATTGGCAGCAACACAGTGCACGTCCTGGTGGCCGACGTGGTCCGTGGCAGGCTAGCGGACGTCGCGCACTACGTGGAGATGCCCGAGCTCGGTGCACAGGTCGCACGCACGGGAGCGATAGGCCCGCGGGCCACGCCCGCGATACGCGCTCTGCGATCGGTCGTCGCCAGGGCGCGCACCCACCGCTACGAGGTGCTGATCGCAGGCGCGACGGAGGCCGTCCGCCAGGCATCGGATCGGGAGGCCTTCGTCCGTCTGGCCGGGCAGGCGATAGGCGCCCCCGTCCACGTCATCCCCGCCCATCGCGAAGCGGAGTTGAGCTTCCTCGGGGTGGCGTCGGTCCACGCAGGCAGGCGGGAATGGCTGATGGCCGATCTGGGCGGCGCCTCGACCGAGGTCGTGATCGGAAACGGCCGCAAGATGGTTCGCTCGGCCACGCTGCCCATCGGGTCCGGTGTTCTCGCCAGCACATACCTTTCCGACCCCCCGAAGCCGGACGAGCGTGCCCGCATGCGCAAAGCGGCCCTCAGGGAGCTCGCCAACGCCCCCGATGCGGACGTGGAACGCCTGGTCGCGACAGGCGGGACCGCAGCGAACCTGCCGCTGGTGCTCGCCAGGCGAAACCCGCCCGCAGTGCTCACGACGGCCGACCTCCTCACCTGCGAGAGCCGCCTGGATGGCGCTCGGGCGACAGTCGTCGCCGGCAAGGTACAGCTGCCGCCCAACCGCGTCAAAGCCATGCGGGCCGGAGTCGAGGTGCTCCTGCTGCTGCTCGACTGGTACGGCCTGGCGTTGCTCCACGTCAGCCATGAGGGGCTCCGCCACGGCATGCTCCTGGCCTACCTGGAGCACGGCGGCGACTGGTGGAGGTGAGGCCAGGCCCGGCGAATAACCGGGCCGGGAGGGGCGGCCCGAGGCGGGTCTACCTCCGTTTGCATCTGGGTACAGTGAACGTATGGACTCGGTGAGGGACCGCGGCACGACCCTGAAAAGGGCGCTGGCACTGACGTGCCTCGTCCTGGTCGTCGAGCTCGCCGGCGGGCTGGCATCCCACTCGCTGGCCCTCCTCTCAGACGCCGGACACGTCCTGACAGACGTGGGCGCCCTCGGACTTGCCTGGTTCGCGGTGGAGCAGGCCAAGCGGCCTGCGGACCAGCGTCGCAGCTATGGCTACCAGCGCGTGGGCATCCTGGCGGCGCTCGTCAACGCAGTGACCCTAATCGGGATCGTGGTCGTGATCGCGATCGAAGCGGTGCGCCGCCTGGCGAGCCCCGAGCCTGTGCAGGGGGGCATCGTCATAGTCACCGCGCTGGTCGGTATCGCAATCAACGCCTTTGTGATCTTCGGGCTGCGGGGCGAGACGCGCAGCTTGAACATGCGGGCGGCATTCATTCACGTGGCCGGTGACCTTGGAGCATCGGCCGGGGTCGTCGTGGCCGGCGCCGTGATCCTCTTGACGGGGTGGCTCTACATCGATCCGCTGCTGTCTCTCGGCATCGCGGTGCTCATCGCACTTGGCGCCTGGAGGATCGTGCGCGAGACGGTCAACACGCTTCTCGAGGGCACCCCGCGCGAGATCAACCTCGCGGCCGTGGCGAGCGAGATCACCAATACGGAAATGATCACCAGCATGCACGACCTCCACGTGTGGGCTCTTTCGTCAGACGAGACGGCGCTCAGCGTTCACGTGGTGATCGACGACTGCTCCCTTGGCGATGCCGAGCACGTGGTGCGCGGCCTTGAGAGCCGGCTCTGCGACAACTTCGCGATCGGCCACACGACGATCCAGGTCGAGAGCTGCCACCCCTGCGGCGAGATACATCACGGCGCCGGGGAGCACAACCACCCGCACGACCACGTGATGGTCGTCAGCTCAGCAGGGCGTCCTCCCGCTGCAGGATCCGCCGCGCCACCGCGATAGCCGACGCGTACGTCGAGTCCATCCCGCGATAGCTGAGACCGCGCGCCCCCAGGGTCCGGGCCTGCGTGTAGGGCGTGTCCGATGCGTAGTGGACGATGCCCAGGTCGAAGGTGAGCCGGGCCATGTTGACGCTCTCGCCGAGCGGGTACCTGTCCGGATGGGACACCTCGTAACAGGCGTCGAGGTACGGCCCGGCCTCCATCTCCACGACGGTGTAGCGCCCGTGGTAGTAGAAGTCGAGGTAGTCGCGGTTCTGCAGAAAAG
>JBGOTG010000233.1:0-3834 GCA_041476405.1 Candidatus Dormibacteraceae bacterium
CTGCCTTGAGCGCGCTCCTGAAGGCCGGCCTGGCATCGTGCCAGTCCTTGTTGGCCTGCTTGTAGGTGTAGTAGGCACCGTCCATCCAGTAGACGTCGCGACCGGAGTTGTTCAGGTTCGAGCCATCGACGATCTCCAGCGACAGGCCAAGCTCGCGAACGAGACCGAGAATTTTGGACTGGCCGACGGACAGGAACTGGCCACCGTGTTCGAAAACGAAGCCGTCAGAAAAGAAACGGCGGTTGCTCCAGCACCTTCCGCCGATCCGGTGATTCCCTTCGTAAACAGCGGCCTGGATGCCGTGCTTCATCCACAGTTGATAGGCGCACCTGAGGCCGGCGAGACCCGCGCCGACGATGACCACGCGGCCGTCTGAGCGCGCCCTCTGGGCCGGCTTGGGAAACGCAGCCCAGGCTGCTTCGGGAACGATGGCCGCCGCCAGCGCTCCGGCGCCGGCGAGCGCGCCAAGACGGATCAGCTCGCGCCGTGAAAGCCCTCGATCGAGCCCCAACCCCATCTCCTACCGTCTACTGAACTGCGAGCCGGAAGAGAAGTCAACCACCACGGCGCGCGTGCTGTCCGGCTCGAAACGAACAAGGCGCTCGTCGAGGCGATCAGCATGTACCGATCTGCCGGCTACGTCGAGGTCGCCCCTTTCAACGACGAACCGTACGCGCACCACTGGTTCGCGAAGCAGATCGGCTTCCGCGTCGCCCTAGGCCCCGCGCCCGCGTAAAGGTTCTTCGGAGCAGTACCCTCGTTTCGGTGGAGCTCGATCACGTGCTGATTGCGGTAGCCGACCTCGAATCAGCCGGGCGGGAGATGGAGGTCCGTCACGGCCTCGCCTCCATCGAGGGCGGACGTCACGCGGCATGGGGCACCGCCAACAGGATCGTGCCGCTCGGCGATTCGTACCTCGAGCTGGTTGCGGTCGTCGATGGTGCCAAGGCTGCCGAGAACACGTTCGGCCGATGGGTCGCCTCCGGCGTGTCACGCTCTCCTCGCCCATTCGGCTGGGCGGTCCGCACCACCGAGCTCGACGAGCTCGCCCGACGGCTGGATCTCCCAGTCCATGCCGGGTCGAGAACCACGCCTGACGGAGTGCAGCTTCGATGGCGGAGCGCGGGGATCGATCAAGCGGCCGCCGAGCCCTCCCTTCCGTTCTTCATCGAATGGGGACCGGAGACGGCCTACCCCGGGCGGGCCGCCGCCCACCACCGCGCCGGCAGCGCCACGCTCGCCAGGCTCACTCTCGACGCGGACCCCGACCGGCTGGCCGGCTGGCTCGGCGACCACCAGCTCCCGATCGCCGTACGTGCGGGAAATCCCGCTGTGATCACGATCTACATCTCGAGCGAAGCGGGCGACATCGTCATCGGGCAGTGAGTCCCACTAGATTAGGCGAATATACGTTTATTCAGTTATACTACTGCTTACCGTGACGATATACCTGACGCCTCCCAAGTCCTTGACGTTGGAGCGACGGCTGACCGAACTTGATCTGCTGCGCCGCTACCTGGCGCAGCACCTCGGCGAGTCCGCGCAGCCGTGGACCGGGGCGCTGCGGCGCCTCGCCGCGGCAGAGGCCACTGTCGGCTCGACGTCGATCGAGGGCTATGGCACCAGCATCGAAGACACAGTCGAAATCCTGGCCGGCCGGCATCCTGCCAAGACGAATGCAGAGACGCAGCGAGTCATCGCAGCTTACGGACAGGCCATGGATCGAACGGCCGTCCTGGCCGACGACCCGCTATTCCAGTGGTCTCCTCAGACGATGCTCGAGCTCCACTTCTTGGTCTGTCATCCTCAGCCCGACGCAAAGCCAGGACGATTGCGCGATGGGCAAGTGATCGTGACGCGAGGCGCGGTGCGCGATCCCTATCGTCCGCCCCCGCCGACCGAGGTTCCAGACCTGGTGAATGAGCTCGTGAGGTGGCTGGCTACAGGCGATCTGACCCGTCACCCGGTGGTGCGGGCGGCGATGGCTCACCTCAACCTGGTTTCGATCCACCCGTTTCGCGATGGCAATGGGAGAGTCGCACGAGTCGTTCAGTCATTGGTGCTGGCAAAGGAAGGGCTCTTGCGTCCGGAGCTCGTCTCCATCGAGCCCTACCTCGGTCGGCACACACGTGAGTACTACGCCGTCCTCGAAGAGGTTCAGGGCGCAGCGTTCGATCCACATCGAGATGCGTCGGCGTGGGTTGAGTTCTGCATCGAGGCGCATGTCTCTGAAGCAACGGAGCGGCGACGCTGGCTCGAGCTCGCGTACGCGCGACATGATTTCTGCGAGAAGCTGGCGCGGGACGAAGGTTATTCCGAGAGGTTGGTCATCGCTTTGGACCAGGTGCTGCTCGGCTTGCCCCTCACGAACGCAGAGTACCGACGCGAATCAGACATTGCGAGTCCAACCGCCGTGCAAGACCTTCAGCGACTCCGTCGCGACGGTTGGCTCGACCAAGAGGGCGGTGGCCGGTCCGTCCGCTACGTTGCGAGCAACAAGCTGCAGGAGCGTTGGTCTGTAGCGTGGAAGCGTTGACCGACTCTGGCGTGACACAGAAGCCGGCCGCGCCGTGAGCGGAGCGCAGGTGATCGTCGTGGGTGCGGGACCTGCCGGCCTGGCGGCGGCGGCCGAAGCTCGCCGGAAAGGACTCTCAGTCGAAGTTCTGGAAGCGACCGACGCGGTGGCGGCCAGCTGGCGTGGCCACTACGACCGGCTCCACCTTCACACGACGCGAGGACTCTCCGGCCTGCCTGGCATCTCGATCCCGAAGCACATGGGCCGCTGGGTCGCCCGCGACGACTTCGTCGCTTACCTCGAGGCTTATGCCCGCAGCATCGACGTCCCGATCCGATTCGGCACCCGAGTCGAGCGAATCGACCGCGCCGCGGGCGGCTGGCGGCTCACGACGAGTCGAGGGCCGGTTGACGCCGGCCAGGTTGTCGTCGCCACTGGCCACAACCACACACCGCGGCTCCCCGACTGGCCGGGCAGGGACGGCTTCAGCGGAAAGCTCGCACACTCTTCGAGCTATCGCAACCCGGCGCCTTTCCGCGGCCGCGACGTCCTGGTCGTCGGCTCCGGCAACTCTGGCGCCGAGATCGCTGCCGACCTGGTGGAGGGCGGCGCCGGCAAAGTCTGGATATCCATTCGCACGCCACCCAACATCGTCCGGCGCGACAACCCGGGCGGGATCGCCCCGCAGCATCTTGGAATTCTGATGCGCCCGCTGCCGCGTGGGATCGTCGATCCGCTCAGCCTGTTCGTCCAGAAGGTCTTCGTCCGAGACCTGTCCCGCTTTGGGATCCCGGCCCCCGCGAAAGGCGTGGCAACGCGAGCGCTGGAGGGGCAGATCCCGCTCATCGATGTTGGTTTCCTCGGGCAGCTCAAGGCCGGGCGGATCGAAGTCGTGCCGGCGATCACCGCTTTCGACGGCGCCGACGTGGTTTGTGGTGAACACCGAATACAGCCGGACGCCGTCATCGCCGCCACCGGCTACAGCCATGGGCTGGAGCAAATGGTCGGCCACCTCGGCGTGCTCACCGCCGGCGGACGTCCCGCGAGGTACGCGCCTGAATCTGATCCGAGGACCCCCGACCTCTTTTTCATCGGGTACTCGAACCCCATCAGCGGCAATCTGCGCGAGATCGCCCTCGACGCTCGCCGCCTTGGACGGGTTCTCGCCGCCACCGCCAGGCCAGCGCTGATTTGATATCGCGAGCAACGGCGGCCGCGTGTGGCTCTGCGGCGCCTGCACCAAGCCGCGCGGGATCGCCGAGGACCAGCTCGCCGAAGGGGTCAGCATCGTGGGCGCCGCCAAGGTGGTCGAGGAGGTC
>JBGOTG010000234.1:0-3828 GCA_041476405.1 Candidatus Dormibacteraceae bacterium
CCCCCGCGACCGCCGGCGCCGAGGCGAAGATCGCGGTCGCGGGCCCGATCGTCAGCCTGGTGCTCGCTGTCGCATTCGGCTTCGCAACCTTCGCGCTCGACGCGGCCGCCGGCCCACCGCTGGTCGAGGCCGGCTGCTTCTGGCTCGGGCTCTCCAACACGATGCTGCTCCTCTTCAACCTGATCCCCGCGTTTCCGCTCGACGGCGGCCGCATCCTGCGTGCGTGGCTGTGGGGTCGTCGCGGCGACCGCTACCGCGCCACGGCGACCGCTGCCTGGTGGGGCCGGGCGTGCTCGTTCTTGATGATCGGCCTCGGCTTTCTCGAGTTCTTCCTTCAACAAGACCTCGGCGGTGTGTGGCTTGTCTTCCTCGGCCTCTTCCTGATGTCTGCGGCGCGCAACGAGGAAGCCCAGGTGCTGATGCACGGCGCGCTCGCCGGGCTGCGCGTGGCGGACGTCATGGCGCGCGACCCGATGGTCGCGCCGGGCTGGATCACCGTCGATGAGTTCATGCGGACCTACCTTCCGGTCCAGCGCGCGGCAGCCTATCCGCTCAAGACATTCGATGGTGAGCTGGACGGGCTGGTCACGCTCGCGCGCCTGGCTGACGTGCCAAACGAGCTCAGGCGCACCACACGCGTGCGCGACGTCGGCGCCGGACTCGAGGCGACCCCTCAGGCGGCGCCTGGAGAGCTCGTCCTCGATGTCCTGAGGCGCCTTGGCCCTGGCGACGGCCACGTACTCGTGCTGGACGCCGGCAAGCTCGTCGGACTGGTGACGCCGGCCGACATCCAGCGTGCGCTGGGCGAGGCGGTGCTCCGAAGAGGAAAGGAGAGGGCTAGCTCGTGATGAACAGGGTGTGCCAGGCCGCCTCGACCAGGTCCAGCGTGAGCTGGGGCCGGACGCCGCGCGCTGCCGACACGTCGACGAGGCGCTCGAGCAGGTCGCGTGGGTGGTTGCCACGCAGCGGGCGACCGCTGTAGAGGCTGCGGATCACCTCGAGAGCGGCCGGATCGGACGGGATGGTGAGCCGGTCCCTTTCGCGCTCGAAGATCCTGCACCACATCTCCCACGTCGGGTCGGGCATCTGCACCTTGTAGGACAGGCGGCGGAGGTAGGCCTCGTCGAGCAGCTCTCCAGGCTTCAGGTTCGTGGACAGCGCGAGCTGCGCCCAGAACGGGACCTCGACCTTGCGCCCGCTCGCGGTGAGGTTCATGTAATCGATCTCCTGCTCCAGCGGCACGAGCAGGCGGTCGAGGATCTGCTTGGGTGACACGCGCTGGCGGCCGAGGTCGTCGATCAGCAGCACTCCACCGTTCGCCTTGACCTGCAGGGGCGCGCCGTACGTCCGACTGCCCTCCTCGAACGTTGGATCGAACATGTCGAGCTGGAACTCGCCGCCGACCTGGACGAGCGGTCGCGCGATTCGGCGCCATCGCTTGTCAGCCGGCTGGTGCTGCTCCAGGCGGTGCACCGAGCCGTCGAAGATGGTCATCACCTCGCCGCCCCCGATGTCGAGAGCGACAGGGATCACGATTGGACCGCCCAGCAGGCTTGGGATGCGCCGGGCGAGAGTCGTCTTGCCATTGCCGGGGGCGCCGTAGATGAAGATCGACGAGCGCGAGTTGACTGCCGCGCGAACAGCCTCCACCACGCCGGGAGCCAGCTCGATTCCGCTCAAGGCCAGGGTGACCTTCACCAGGTCCAGAGTCCCTGGCTTCGCCGCCTCGGCGAGCACCTGCCGGTATTCAGCCATCGAGACCGGCGCGGGTCCCGCGTAACGCGTGCTCGCGCCGGCGATCTCGTCACTGCGTACGCGTCCCTGCTTGGTCAGGGCATAGGCCATCCGCTCCGGAAGCGGGCGGCCGAGCCATGGGCCCTGCTCCGGCGCGAGCCCGAGCGCGTCGAGATAGTTCGAGCTCGTGAGCGCCTTGAGGATCGGCTCGACGGCCCCGAACGGGAGCGCGAGCTGCTCCGCCACCTCGTAGCCGGTGAGTCGCGTTGCGGCGGACGCCAACCGCAGCACCATGCCCTCGATGAGGGTGCGGTTGATCTCGGGCGGCGGCGGCGGCTCGATCTCCGGGCTGGTCGATGGGATGGCTGCAGAGGGCAGCGCCTGCGGCTGATCGACATGGGCGAGGATCGCACCGAACAGCTTCTTGCCGAACCGCGCGCGGTCCGCGTGGTCGGGTGGATCGCCCTCACGTCGCCGGCTGATCCAGTCGGGGATCTCCTTGAACACCACGGTGTTGCCGATCAGCAGCTGCACCACGTCGGGCTCGGCTGTCGTCACGCGCACGGCAATTCGCACCAGGTAGCCCTGGCTCTTCAGCGCCGACCAGCTTCGCTCCCACGCGACCTCGTTGCGCCCCGACCACGTCTGTCGCACCGTCCTGTCGCGGGCGAGGGTCACGTCCTTGCGATTCTGGTAGCGGCGCCGCACGAGCTCCGTGACGTCCTTGTCCACGTCCTCGGCGACCAGGGCCGCCAGCGGAAGGGCCAGGTCATCGACGGCGGGCCTGTTCTTGATCTCGAAGATCGTGTTGGCGGTGGGCGCCAGCGCGCGAATCACGCTTGCGTGGCGAGGACAGAAGGGCGTCCGTTCGATGAACTGGATGTGCTTCCGGCACCACCAGCTCTTGCATTCGCGCCCTGTCAGGTCCTTGTAGGCGCAGGCCCAGCCGCGGCGCTCTCCGCAGTCGCTGAACGTGCAGACGCCTGGCGGCTTGGAGCTGTCGGTCCGCACCGGGATCTGCGACTTCGTCGGCAGGTCCACCTGCTCCGAGACCGGCAGCTGGTCCGAGATCGCCTCCGCGGGAGGCTGCGCCGCGCCGGGCTTGGGCATGTAGTGGAAGGCGCCCGAGAACTCCTCGCAGGTCTGGAACCGCTGGGTGCGATCCTTGGCGGTCGCCTTCCAGATGATCTCCATGATCGGAGAAGGGATCGCCGTCGACGCCCTCGGCCTGTCGAACACCTGCGAGTGCAGCACGGCGGGAAGCTGGCCCGTGAACGGCGGCTCGCCATGCAGCAGCTCGTAGAGGATCATGCCCAGCGAGTAGATGTCGGAGGTCGCATCCACCTGCTCGCCTTTGACCTGCTCTGGCGCCATGTAGGCCGGCGTGCCGACCATGCTGCCGGTCGCCGTCAGCCTGTGCTTGTCGTCGATGAGCTTGGAGATACCGAAGTCGAGGATCTTGGTCTTGCCGCGATTGGAGATCAGGATGTTGTCGGGCTTCAGGTCGCGGTGGACGATCCCGTAGTCATGCGCGACGCCGACGGCTGAGAGCAGCTGCTGCACGAGGTCGACCGACACGTCGACGCTGAAGCGCCCGTACTCGTCCAGCCATGAGCGCATCGAGCGGCCCTCGACCCACTCCATGACGATGAACAGGACCGGCCCGTCCTCGTCGAAGTCATACACACGGACGATGCCTGGATGGTTGAGCGCAGCCACTGTCGCCGCCTCGCGATGGAAGCGCTGGCGGAAGCTCGCGTCACTCGAGTACTGCTCGGCGAGCACCTTGATGGCGACGGGGATCTCCAGCCGCGGGTGCGTCGACCGATACACCACGCCCATGGCTCCGCGCCCGAGCTCAGCCTCAATCGGATACTTGCCGAGTTGTGTCGTACTCACCCTTGGCCTAGTGAGCAGTCAGTATGCCGCACGTTGCAAGGCGACTTTGAGCGGCTCCGGGCGCCGGCGCTCTTACTTGAAGACGCTGAGCGGCATGTAGAACGAAACCCCGAAGTTGGGCTGGTCGACGATCTGGCTGATGCGGAGGTCGCCCGCCAGGCTGCACAGGATGTAGGCGTCCTCGCGGCTGAGGCC
>JBGOTG010000235.1:0-3823 GCA_041476405.1 Candidatus Dormibacteraceae bacterium
GGCCGCGGTGGCTGTGATCGTGCTGGTCATGGTGGTCGGCCTGTTTGCCGTGGATGCCGCCGCCAGCGTGGTCGTCGCGACGCTGGACGGCAAGAGCATCACCTTTCCAGCCGCCGACGTGATCCTCAAGGCCATCGGCGCCGGTTTTCTGATCTTCGGCTTCTGGGCCGTGTTCGGCGTGACGCTCGCGACCTTGTTCCGCCAGTCTGCGATGGCGATCGGCCTCGGCCTTGCCTACGGGTTGGTCGTGGAGGTGCTGATATTCACGCTGTTTCGGCTTGGCGGCCTGGACGTCCAGCCGGTCCAGCAATGGTTCCCGGTCGCCAATACCGGGTACCTGGCTGACTCGTTTGGATCGATCGTGATCAAGGGCATCGACCAGACGTCGACGCCGTTTGCGGACGCCACCCACGCAGTGGTGGTGCTCGTCCTCTACGTCGTCGCGTTCACGGCCGTGTCGGCGTGGCTGACGCGCACGCGAGACATCACGAGCTAGGCGCAGTCCGGCTGCGGAACGCGGCCCTCGCCTTGCGAACGCTGACCCAGATCCCGGCGACCATCACGATCACGTAAACGGCGAGGGCGGCCGCAAAAAGCAGCGGACCAGGTTTGCCCGACCCGAGTGCGGCACCGAATGGACCCCAATCGACAGTCGCCGCGGCGTTGAGCAGCGCGATCAGTCCCGCGACGAACACCAGGAGGACGAGGATCCAGGCCTTTTCGTAGCGCGACATCTGCGTCATGTCGAAGCGTCGCTGGCGAGGTGACACAGGGATCCTGCCGAGCCGGCTCAGCAGGATCAGCCAGACGACGAGCATCACGAGGCCGATGCCGAGGGCGATCCAGGGGTAGGCGGTCTGGTCGATCGGCGACAGGTCGGCCGAGCCCGCCCAGGCCGCCATCGGGAGCGCCCAGATGACACTGCTCAGTGCCGCGAACCCAGTCCGTCCGTACCTGTCGACCATCCGGCTCATTGGTGCGGAGGGTACCGCCGTTCCAGGTATTGCTCAAAAGTCGTACTGCCGTCTCGGTGCTCCGGGCAGAGCAGGCGGCCTTCGGCGAACTGGCGGCTGAACGTGAACGGGAGCCACAGGTTGACGAGCCGCTTGGTCGACTTTCGCGCTTTGAGCCAGGACGCGGCGAGGCTCTTGAAATCCCGCACCTCGGGGCCTCCGAAGTCGGGAAGCATGCCGGCCGGCTCGCCGGTGACCACTCCCACCAGGCGCTTTGCCACATCGCGCGTGTCGACCGGCTGGAACTACCATTTGGACGGGACCGTCGCGAGGCCTGGCAGCCTGGTGAAGCCGGAGAGAAAGAACTCCATCAGCGTGTGGAACTGGGTCGCGCGAAGGATCGACCAGGGCACGATGCCCTCGCGCACGACTGCCTCTGCGGCGACCTTGTACCTGTAGTAGGGGTAGGCCACGCCATCGATGCCGACAATGGAGATGTAGACGACGTGGCGTACGCCGGCCTCCCGCGCCATGGCGAGCAGCCGGCGCGTGCCGACCACGTCTGTTTCGCGCAGCTTCCAGGGCTGGATCGTGGCGGAGGCCGCGTGCAGCACGGCGTCGATTCCGATCACCGCCTTCTCGAGCCCGGCGCCGGTGGCGAGGTCGCCTTGAATCCAGTCCTCACCGTCGCCCGGCTTACGGCTCAGGACGCGGGCCCGGTGCCCGGACTCCCGCAGCTGCGCGACCACCTCACGTCCCAGCGTGCCGGTGCCGCCGGTGACGAGGATGTTCATCTGGGCGCGATCAATTCTGGCGATTTACCGTCGCTAGGCATCAGTCTCGCGGCGCCGTGGCAAACGGACATTCGGTAAACCCGGTACACTCAATCCCTCGGCCGGCTTCTGCCGGCCCGCTCGCTCGGGTCCTCTTCCGCCGTCTTAGTAACGGTGTCCTGATCGTCGCGGCAAATACGACCTTGGAGAGGATCAGGAGAATACGTTGTCATCTTTCGCTGACGCGGGCGTGGGCCCGCATACCCTCGCGGCTCTGGCCGCACTCGGAATCGACGAGCCGGTTCAAGTCCAGGCTGAAGCGATTCCAGCCCTCATGCAGGGGCGCGATGTAGTCATCGAAGCGCCAACCGGCTCGGGCAAAACACTGGCCTTTTTGATCCCGATGATCGAGCGGCTGCCACGGCGTGGAGCCGGCCCGAAGGCCCTGATAGTCACCCCGACCCGCGAGCTTGCGCTCCAGGTGGAAAAGGTGCTCCAGACCATGCGTTGCGACCTCCGGTCGTGCGTGCTGTACGGCGGCGTCGGATACGCGACGCAGCGGCTTGCATTGAAGGCCGGGGTCGACGTGGTCGTTGGCACACCTGGCCGGATTCTCGACCTGGTCGGACAGGGCAAGGTCTCACTCTCGCGCGTCGAGTACCTCGTGCTCGACGAGGCGGACGAGATGCTGGACGCGGGCTTCGCGCCGTCGGTCGAGAAGTTGCTCGGGCTCACCTACGAGCCGCAGACGGTGCTCGCTTCGGCGACGATGCCGAGCTGGGTCAGCAACATGGCCGCGAAGCACACGCACGACGCTGTGCAGGTCAGGCTCAAGACTGAAGGTGGACCGACGCTCGAGCACGGAATGCTGCGGGTTGCGCGTGAGCACAAGCTGCAGACGCTCAGCAGGTTGCTCCACCGCCACGGCGGGACGGCGATCGTCTTCGGGCGCACGAAGCACGGTGTGAAGAAGCTCAACCACAACCTGCGGCAGCTCGGGCACAACACTGTCGAGCTGCAGGGGGACCTGTCACAGGTGACTCGCGATAGGGCGATGGCGTCGTTCCGCGAGGGACGCAGCCAGATCCTGGTCGCCACGAACGTGGCGGCGCGCGGCATCGACGTGGACCATGTCGGACTGGTCGTGAACTTCGAGCTGCCCGATTCGGCGCAGTGGCTGACCCACAGGGTGGGCCGCACGGCGCGGATGGGCGAGGCGGGACGGGCGCTGACGTTTGTAACGCCCGAGGACGAGATCGCGTGGGTGAAGCTGAGCCGCCAGGGCGCGCCCGACCTCCGAGAGCTGGACACGAACCGTCTGCTGGAGGAAGGCACGTGGCACTACCGAGAGCGGAGACCGGCTCAACCGATCCACCGAACGGCGCCCGCCACTGTCAACCACAGCCGCCGGCGCCGCTGGCCGGCCCGCACGGGATCGAGCCGGTAGCTTGTCTCCTCCCCGCCTCTGGCGGGGAGGCGCGCGTTAGATCGATCCCATCCATGCGCTGGAGGGGGCCCCTCGATTTGCGCATGCACCGGTAACTTCACGAAGGTCTACTGCGTAGGCGCGAGGTGCTCCCCAAAAAACGCAAGCACGCGCGACCAAGAATCATTCGCGGCAGCCTCGTCATATGCGCGGCCGCGATCATTGAAGAAGGAATGGCCCGCGCCGGGGTAGATCTTCACGTCGTGCGCGATGCCGTGGCGTTCGAGGGCCTGGTCCAGTGCGCGTCCGGCGCCAGCGGTGAAGTCCTTTTCGGGATACGAACCGACAACGGGACACGATCGCTGGACCGCATCAAGCGGCCGAGGGTTGGCGCCATAGAAAGGAGCGATCGCCTTGAGACGAGGGTCGGTGCAGGCCCAGGCAATCGCGAACCCGCCGCCCATGCAAAAGCCGATCGCACCGACACGCTGGGGGTCGACCTCGGGGAGGCCGGCGAGGTGGGTGAGGGCGGCCTTGAGGTCGGAGATGCCGTAGCGGTCGACCGAGCCCATCAGCATTCCCGTCATGTAGCGGGTCATGCAGACGGCGCGGTTGCGACCACTGAAGAGGTCGACGGCGAGGGCGGCATATCCCTGGTCCGCGAAGCGGCC
>JBGOTG010000236.1:0-3816 GCA_041476405.1 Candidatus Dormibacteraceae bacterium
ACAACGCCTGATCCCTCTTGCCCGAGCCTTGCCGCAGTCGGCGGAGTCGGGCCCAAGGAGGTCAACTCCCGGTGGCACTTCACGACGCCCTGACCTGATGGCGTTCCTCATCGTCCTCGTCGCCGCCGCCGCCGCCGCGGGAGTGGCCCTCGTCATGTACGGAATCGTCAGCCGTGACCGTGGCGTTGCGACGGACGGGCCGGTCATGAGCGCGAGGGTCACGTACCGGACGCTCGCCGACGTTCGGGAGCAGCTGCGGCGCCGCTTCGAGCCCACGGGGACTCCGGTCTGGATCGCCGCCAACCAGACTGTCAACCCGCTGGCGGCCGACCTCGCCAGCGCGGACCTTCAGCTGCGCCCGTATGAGTTCCGGCTCCTGCAGGGCGTGATTGCGCTCTCTTTTGCTCTCGTCGCCTTCCTTCGCTTCGGCGTCAGCATCGCCGTCCCGGTTATGGCCGTGATCGGCTATGTGGTCCCCGCCATCTACCTCCGCAACCGCCGCGGGAGGCGACTGAGCAAGTTCGAAGCCGGCCTGCCGCGCGCCATGGAGCTCATCGCCAACTCGATGAAGGCGGGACAGTCGGTGGCGCAGTCGCTCAGCGCCGTGACCGACAACGCGGAGCCACCGCTGTCCGAGGAGTTCGGCCTCGCGCGCCGAGAGATCGAGCTTGGCGCCTCCGTCGACAGTGCGCTCACCAACATGGTCAAGCGGATGGGCAGCACGGACCTGAGGCTGCTGGTGATGGTGATCACGATCCAGCACGCAGTCGGCGGTGACCTGCCGGCGATCCTCACCACGCTTGCCGACACCATGCGGCAGCGCGCCGAGATGCGCGAGGAGGTCCTTGCCGCGACTGCACAATCTCGAGCGTCGAGCCTGATCATCACGCTGCTGCCCGCAGCGGCCGCAGTGTTCCTCTACTTCATAGTTCCGGACTATTTCCGTCCGATGTTCGTCAACCCGCTCGGATGGGTGATGCTCGGCGTCGCCGCCGCCATGCTCGGGATCGGGAACGTGATCATCAGCCGGATCACGAGGATCGCATGATCGGACTCCCCATCGTCGTCGGCCTGCTCGCCGCAGCCGGCGTGTGGCTGATCACCGTCGGCATTCGCGGCGTGCGCACTGGCGATGCCGCCACGCTCGCACGGCAGCGCCTCGCCCGCCAGGAGATTGGACTGGGCCAGGACGCCGTCGCCCTCGAGCTCGAAAAGCCGCTGGGCGAGCGCCTCCTCATCCCGCTCCGCCGCTGGCTGGCCAAGCAGGTGATCCGGCTCACGCCGGCCACGCAGGCCGCCACGTTTCGGCGCCACCTGGACTTCGTCGGCGCGCCGTTCGGGCTCGACCCGGCAGGCCTCGAAACGCTCAGGATCGCGGGTGCCGCGGCGCTCGGCACCGTTGGCGTGGCGCTCGGCATCCTCATGGGCTCGCCGGCTGCACTCGGGGTCTCCTTGCTGGTCGGCGCCGTCATCGGCTTCTACCTCCCTGTGATGTGGCTGGACCAGCTCGTGCGACAGCGGCGGGCCGAGCTTGAAAGCGCGCTCCCCAATGCGCTGGACGTCGTCGCCATCAGCATGGAGGCGGGTCTGGGCCTGGATCGGGCGCTCGAGCAGCTCGTGCGCCACCAGGAGGGGCCGCTGACGCTGCTGGTGGCGCGGGCGCTGCGGGAGATCGAGCTCGGCAGACCGCGTGCTGACGCCCTCGAGGAGATGTCGCAGGCGACTGGCGTGGAGGACTTCGTCGCGCTCGTTCGATCCATCATCCACGCCGAGCGCACGGGGGTTCCGATCGCTCGAACCATCGCGGCGCATTCGGCTCAGATGCGGGTCAAGCGCAGGCTCCGCATTCGAGCCGACGCGGCGCGCGCGTCGTTGAAGATCCTGCTGCCCACCGTGGGCTGCGTGTTCCCGACGCTATGGCTGATCCTGCTGGGCCCGGCTCTCCTGGTCGTCCTCGCGATCAAGCATTAGCTACTGAAGGAACGGGTTCAAAAGCCTTTCGCGCCCGATGGTCGTCGCCGGGCCGTGCCCGCTGTAGACCACCGAGTCGTCGGGCAGCGCGAGAAGCCGGCTCCGGATCCCGTCGATCAGCGCCCGCGCGTCCGAATTTCGAAAGTCTGACCTCCCGATCGAACCCGCGAACAGGGCATCGCCGGTGAACAGGAGGCTGCCGATCTTGAGGGTCACCCCGCCAGGGCTGTGGCCTGGGGTGTGCAGGACCTCGAAGTCGAGCGAGCCCGCCCGGTAGTGCTCGCCGTCGTCCAGGCCGGCGAGGTTCTCGACACGTGGTGCCGGGATGGCAAACTCGGATCGCAGCGGCGTGCCCTCTGCGAGCCCGCTTCGCTCCGCCTGGTGGACCGCAACGGGGATCGCGCCGAACTCCTCCAGCAGGGCGGGCAGGCCGGCTATATGGTCCACGTCTGTGTGTGTCAGCAGAATGGCGCGGACATCGGCGCCTGCTCTGCGAGCCAGGTCCACGATGACATGAGGCTCCAGGTTGGCGTCGATGATGACGGCGTCCCGCGTGTCCTCATCCATGACGAGGTAGGAGTTGGTGCCGAACCGCGCGTCGGCAGCCTGCTCGACCCGGATGCGCTGCGAGCTCAACCGGTAGCGCTCACGACGCTTCGCGCGCCACGGTGTGGACGTCCTTCACCGTCTCCAGCTTCTCCATGACTCGCGACAGCTGCGCCAGCGAGTCGATCTCGACGGTGGCCGACACCACGGCGGTCTTGTCGTCATAGACGTGGACCTCGAGGGCTGACATGTTCACACGGTTCTCGGCCACCACCGTCGCGATGTCGCGCAGCAAGCCCTGGCGGTCCCAAGCCTCGATCTTTATATCGACCGGATAGAGGTGGGTCGCCTCCGCGTCCCAGTCCACAGGCATCATGCGGGCACGGTCCTGCGCATTGACGGCGTTGATGCAATCGGCCCTGTGAACGGTCACGCCCCTGCCGCGGGTGGTGTAGCCGACTATCGCATCGCCCGGCACCGGCTGGCAGCACGGCGCGATCTTGGTCAGGACTCCCTTCTCACCGCGCACCAGTACACGCGGGGTCGGCTGCACGTTGGGTATGAGCGGAATCGAATGGAGGTCCCCGCCGGCGGCGCCCGTGCTCAGCGCCATGCGCATGACGACGGCATGCGGTGACAGGTCTCCATAGCCGATCGCCGCGAGGAAGTCGTCGACGGCGTTGTATTTATGCAGATTGGAGATCTCGAGCAGCTTCGCGTCAGCCAGATCCGCCAGGTTCACCCGGTGCATGCGGTGCAGCTCCTTGTCGAGGAGGTCCCGCCCCTTGGCGACGTTCTCCTCGCGCCGCTGGCTCTTGAACCACTTGCGTATCCGCTCTTTGGCGGATGCGCTCTTGACGAAGTTGAGCCAGTCGCGGCTCGGACCGTGCGGCGCCTTCGAAGTAAGGATCTCGACGATCTCGCCGTTCTTGAGCGTGTAGTCCAGCGGGACCATTCGCCCGTTCGCCTTGGCGCCGATGCACCGATGCCCGACCTCCGTGTGGATGCGATATGCGAAGTCGACGGGGGTCGAGTCCGCGGGCAGGTTGAGCACATCGCCCTTCGGCGTGAAGACGTACACCTCATCCTGGAAGAGGTCCACCTTGACCGTGTCGAGAAACGACTCGGCGTCCCCTACCTCGTTCTGCCACTCGAGGAGGCTGCGCAGCCACGACAGCTTCTGGTCGAAGCTCGCATCCTTGCCGCCCTCCTTGTAGGCCCAGTGCGCGGCCACGCCGAACTCCGCAACGCGATGCATCTCGTGCGTCCTGATCTGGATCTCGATCGGCTCACCGGTGT
>JBGOTG010000237.1:0-3812 GCA_041476405.1 Candidatus Dormibacteraceae bacterium
CATCACTTACGCGACCAACTCCGAGCTCGCCTTCGACTACCTGCGCGACAACATGGCCCGCGACCTGACCCAGCTGGCGCAGCGCGACCTCAACTACGCCATCGTCGACGAGGTCGACTCGATCCTCATCGACGAGGCGCGCACCCCGCACATCATCTCCGGCCAGTCGGAAGAGTCGACCGAGAAGTACTACGAGTACGCGAGATGGGCCGCACGCCTGGTGGAGACAGAGGACTATGAGGTCGACTTAAAGCACAAGTCGGCCTCGCTGACCGAGCCCGGCATTGCGAAGATGGAGCGTTGGACCGGGATTCGCAACATCTACGACCTGGAGAACGTGCTCGAAGCCCACCAGATCAACCAGGCGTTGAAGGCGAAGACGTTGTTCCGGCGCGACCAGGAATACCTCGTCAAGGACGGCGAGGTGATCATCGTCGACGAGTTCACCGGACGCACGATGCCCGGCCGGCGCTGGTCGGATGGCCTGCACCAGGCGGTCGAGGCCAAAGAGGGGGTCAAGGTCCAGCAGGAGCAGAAGACCATCGCGACCATCACCGTTCAGAACTACTTCCGCCAGTACGAAAAGCTGGCCGGCATGACAGGCACCGCGATCACTGAGGCAGAGGAGTTCCACAAGATCTACGGCCTCGACGTGGTGATCATCCCGACCAACCGCAACATGGTCCGCATCGACAGCCCCGACGTCATCTACAAGAGTGAGCAGTCGAAGTTCGAGGCCGTGATCGACGAGATCGTCGAGATGAACAACGAGAAGAGACCGGTCCTTGTCGGCACGGTCTCGGTGGAGAAGTCTGAGCGCCTGTCGCGCATGCTCGAGAAGCGAGGGGTGAAGCACAACGTGCTCAACGCCAAGCAGCACGAGCGCGAGGCGGCAATCGTTGCCGAAGCGGGCCAGCCGGGCGCAGTGACGATTGCCACCAACATGGCCGGACGCGGAACCGACATCGTGCTCGGCACGGGGGTTACCGACGTCGGCGGGCTCCACATCATCGGAACCGAGCGCCACGAGAGCCGGCGCATCGACAACCAGCTCCGCGGGCGTGCCGGCCGGCAGGGCGACCCGGGGTCGAGCCGCTTCTTCATCTCCCTGGAAGACGACCTGATGAAGATCTTCGGCCCTGCGGCGGACCGGATCGGCAGGCTCATGGACAGCCTCGAGGTCGAGCCGATCGAGCATCCGTGGGTTGCCCGCTCGATCGCGGGCGCTCAAAAGAAGGTCGAGGGGATGCACTTCGACGCACGCAAGCACGTGGTCGAGTACGACGACGTGATGAACAAGCAGCGCCAGATCGTTTACGAGGAGCGGCGCAAGGTCCTGGATGGCGCCGACGCACGAACCAACATCCTGACCTACGTGCGAGACCTCATCGAAAAGGGCGTCGACGCGCATTGCGAGAGCCGTCACTCGGAGAACTGGGACATGGAGGGGCTGGTGCGGTACCTGTCCGCATACCTGCCCATCGAACCGGGCTCACAGATTCCCGAGGAAGTTCTGCTGCGGGGACGCGAGGCTCTGGTCGAGCACCTCGTCGAAGCGGCCGGCGAGGCCTATGACAAGAAGGTCGAGGAGGTCGGCGCCGACCTGATGCCCATCCTGGAGCGCGACGTGATGCTCCAGACCATCGACTGGCAATGGATGGAGTACCTCACGCAGATGGAACACTTCCGCGAGGGCATCGGCCTTCGTGCGTACGGGCAGCGCGACCCGCTCGTCGAGTACAAGAACGAGGCCTTCGAGATGTTCAACGAGCTCCGCGAGCGGATCCAGAGCTCGATCGCGGCCACCATCTTCAGGGTGCACGTCCAGCGCAACGCACCCCCTCCGCCCCCTCCGCCGATGGTGCGGCGCGTGCTGGAGAGCGGCCCAGGCGACCCGGACGGAGCCGCTGGGCGAAACGGCGCGCCCAAGCCTCGCCCCGGAGCGCCGATCGGCGCAGGCACCCCAGCCGCCGGCCAGGCTGCGGCTGGCAAGATAGGGCGCAACGATCCGTGCTGGTGCGGTTCGGGCAAGAAGTACAAGCGGTGTCACGGAAAATGAGCGGGGGGATCAGGATCCCCCCACTGACCCCCCTGAGTCGGCGCGACGATTGAGTGTTGATGGTGTCACGCGGTGTTATGGCCCGGCGGAGCCGGGCCAACCCAGCGACGCTGGATATTTAGGAAGGATTTGAAATGGATGCAGAGCTAAGCCCGAAGGAGTTGTTGGATCGCATCGTGCAGCTCAAGGAGCACCTTTGACCTCGACTCGAAGGCGAAACGGGCTGACGAGATGGACCGGCTCCTGGTTCAACCCGGGGTCTGGGACGATCCCGCGCGCGCCGGGCAGATGGCGCGAGAGGCTGCCGACCACCGCCAGCTGATCGCCACCTGGGACCGGCTGGAAAAGCGCGCCCGCGACCTCATCGAGCTCGATCAGCTGGCGTCCGGCGACCCCGAGCTCCAGAGCCAGGTGGATGAGGAGAAGTCGGCAGTGACCGCGGAGCTTCGCTCGCGCGAGCTGGACCTGCTCTTCACCGACCCGTACGCAAATCACAATGCCGTGATCACCATCTCGGTCGGCCAGGGTGGAGTGGAGGCTCAGGACTGGGTCGAGATGCTCATGCGCATGTACCTGAAGTGGGCCGAGCGCAAGCGATTCCAGACCGAGATTCTGGAGACCTCTCCCGGTGAGGAGGCAGGCCTCAAGAGCGCCACGTTCATCATTCGCGGCCCGCGGGCGTATGGACTGCTGCGCTCAGAGCACGGCGTGCACCGCCTGGTGCGAATCTCGCCCTTCGACCAGAACCACAGGCGCCACACGTCGTTCGCGCTCGCGGAGGTCATGCCCGAGCTGGAGGAGGCCGACGAAAGCGCTGTCGCGATCAACCCGCAGGACCTGCGAATCGACACCTATCGGTCCACCGGGGCGGGCGGCCAGCACGTCAACAAGACGGACTCGGCAGTCCGGATCACCCACCTTCCCACCGGCATCGTCGTCACGTGCCAGAACGAGCGCTCGCAGATGAAGAATCGCGAGATGGCGATGAAGGTGCTGAAGGCCCGTCTCTTCCAACGGCAGCAGCAGGAGGCGGCCGCGAAGCTGGACCAGATCCGCGGCCAGGTCATGCCCGCCGAGTTCGGGTCGCAGATCCGCAACTACGTGCTGCAGCCCTACACGCTGGTGAAGGATGTGCGTACGGGATTCGAGTTCGGAAACGCTCAGGCAGTGCTGGACGGCGAGCTCGATCCGTTCATCGAGAGCTACCTCAGGTGGCGGCTGAGCCAGGGGAGTCCCGCGCTGGCGAAGTAGTCGGTCTCCCGGGTCATCTCGCAAGCATCCATGCACTCATTCGTTACATGGCTTTTGGGCCATTTCCGGGTATGTGGACCTGCGGGGGGCATGAGGTATACTGCCCGCGACTCAGCTTGGCGCGCCCGCAAGCGCCCCACGTCACTGCAAGAGATTCAGCTTATGGTCCTGACACCAGATTTTGACAGCCGGCCGATCATCAGCTTTCAGCACGTCTGGAAGACGTATCCGACTGGCACCGAAGCCCTTCGCGATATCAACCTCGTGGTGCCCGAAGGCGACTTCCTGTTCCTGGTCGGCCCTTCGGGCGCGGGCAAGTCGACGCTGGTGCGCCTCCTGATCCGGGAGGAGAAGCCGACCAAGGGCAAGATCTTCGTCGAAGGCGTCGAGCTGGGCCGCATGAAGCGGCGGCAGCTTCCTCGTTACCGCCGCAAGGTCGGCCTGGTCTTCCAGGACTTCAAGCTCCTGCCGAACCTCACCGTGTACGAAAACGTGGCTTTCG
>JBGOTG010000238.1:0-3806 GCA_041476405.1 Candidatus Dormibacteraceae bacterium
CCCACCCAGCAACGTGTGCAGGAACTGCCGGTACCCTCCTCCCCGCTCCCCGAGCAGATTGGTCTCCGGCACCTTGCAGTCCTCAAAGCTCAGCGGATGCGTGTCCGACGAATGCCACCCCAGCTTCCGATACGACTCCAGGACGTGGTAGCCGGCCGTGCCGGTGGGAATCATGATGGCGCTGATCTCCGGGTGCCCGCCGTTCGCCTTGGCGGTGACCGCCGTCACCGTCACACCCGCCGAGATGTCGGTCCCGCAGTTGGTGATGAACTGCTTGGCCCCGTTGACCACCCAGTTCCCGTCCCGGGCCTCCGCCCGCGTCTTGGTCGCGCCGGCGTCGGAGCCGGCCTCCGGCTCGGTGAGACCGAACGCCCACATCTTGCGTCCTGCCATGAGGTCCGGGAGCCACCGCTCCTTCTGCTCCTGCGTGCCGAAGTCATAGATCGGCGCGGCGCCGAGGCAGACTGCTGCTTCGAGAGTGATGCCGACGCCGGTGTCTGCGCGCGATATCTCCTCGATCGCCAGGCAGAGCGACAGGAAGTCGCCCCCGGCGCCGCCGAACTCCTCCGAGAAGGGCAGGCCGAACAGGCCGAGCTCTCCCATCTGCCGGGCGATGTCGTAGCCGAACTTGTGGTTGCGGTCGAGGTCCTCGGCGGCAGGCGCCACCACCTCGCGGGCGAAATCTCGACAGACGTCACGGATCGCCTGCTGCTCGGCCGTCAGCTGGAAGTCCAACGCGCCAATCGTGGCACGACGCGACGCTAGGATGCGAGCCGTGAATCAGCCGGCGCCATCGCTGGACCCCTACTCCGAGGGAATCCGGATCGCAACGGGGCTGACCGACCTCGACGGGCCCAACGTAAACCCTCTCTGCCGCACCCGCGTCTACACGCATGGCCATCGCACCGATCGAGCGCTGCTTCTCCTCCACGGTTTCACCAACTGCCCTCAGCAGTTCGACGCGCTCGGCAAGCGTTTCTTCGACCAGGGCTGGAACGTACTGATCCCGCGCTATCCCCGCCACGGCTACACCGATCGGCTGAACACCTCGATCTCAGAGCTACGGAGAGAACACCTGATCGCTGTCGCCAACCAGTCCGCCACGGCCGCGGCGGGGCTGGGCGAGCGCCTGACGGTGGCCGGCCTGTCGCTCGGCGGCGTGCTTGCGGGCCACCTGGCAGAGACCCACCCGAGCGTCGAGCGCGCGGTCCTCATCGCGCCGATGTTCGGCCTGAAAGGGATCCCGCACGCCGGCATGGCGGCTCTCGCACGGGCCGCCTATGCCCTGCCGAATTTCTTCATCTGGTGGGACCCGAAGTTCAAGGACCGCCGCGGCCCCGCGCATGGTTACCCGCGATTCGCCACCCGCGCGTATGCGGCCCTCTTTCAGACCGCGACAGGCGTCCTGAAAAGCGCGCGCAAAGCGCCGCTCGGGGCCCGCGAGCTCGTGGTGATCACAAACGCGGCCGAGCCGCGACTCGACAACCGATACACGTACCGGCTCGTCGAGTCCTGGCGGCGGCGAGGCGCAAGCGTGAGCACCTACGAGTTCCCGGCGTCAGACCACCTGCCGCACGACCTGATCGACCCGGCGAACGAGGAGCAGAACACCGTGCTCGTCTACCCGGTGGTCATGCGCGCCATCTCGGGCATGGAGGTGACGCCGGCCTAGTTCCCCAGGACGAAGACCTTCAGCGCCCAGCTCAATCCCACCGTCGCGATGAACCCGGCGATGAGGAGCCGCCATTGCCGCCGGCTGAGGGTGGGCGTCCAGGTCCGCCCGGTCACCATGCCGAAGGCCAGGCCGGCCACCCCCACCACGCTGCCTGTGAAGAACGCGGGACCCATGGGATAGAGCCTGACGGCGTCGGCCACGTCGCCCTGCCACATGTAGGCGAACGAGCGCGTACCGCCGCAGAACGGGCATGGATGCCCTGTCAGGTAATAGAACGGGCATGGCGGTAGGGTCAGGTGGCCGACCGAGATGATCCAGTAGACACGCGTGTAGGCGAGCCACAGCAAGAGGCCGCCCAGGATCGAGAGATCTCGCAGCCGGTCGCCGGGTCCCGGCCTGGTGATCGCGATCGGGAACGCCAGCATCAGGCGAGTGTACGGCTGGAGCGCCGGACCCGCTATCGGAGCAGCCCGACGATCTCGTCGGTCGTCTCGGCCACGGCGACCCCCGCCGCCTGGAACGCCTCCACCTTGCTCTTGGCAGTGCCTCGGTTCCCCGAGACTATGGCGCCCGCGTGGCCCATCCGCTTGCCTTCGGGGGCCGTGCGGCCTGAGACGAAAGCCACCGTCTTGAGCCTGCTGCCCTTGGCCAGCAGCTCGGCCGCGTGCTCCTCGTCGGTGCCCCCGATCTCGCCGATCACCACGAGATGGGTGGTCGCCGGGTCTTTCTCGAAGAGCTCGATCACATCCTTGAACGTCAGGCCCATCACGGGGTCGCCGCCGATGCCGACGATGGTGGACTGGCCAAGGCCTGCCGCCGTCAGCGCAGACCCGACCTCGTAAGTCAACGTGCCACTGCGGGAGACGAGGCCGACCGGCCCGGCGCTCGTGATGCGCTGCGGGATGATGCCGATCTTGCCCACGCCGGGGGTGATGAGTCCTGGGCAGTTGGCGCCGATCAAGCGCGCATGGGGATAGCCACGGAGGAAGTCCTTGACCTTGATCATCTCCTGGATCGGAATCCCCTCGGTGATGCAGACGATCAGGGTGATCCCTCCGGCGGCCGCCTCCATGATCGCGTCGGCGGCGAACGGAGGGGGCACGAAGATGCCTGAAGCATTGGCGCCAGTCGACTCGACCGCGTCGGCCACCGTGTTGAACACAGGCACTCCGAGGTGAGTGGTACCGCCCTTGCCCGGGCTGGTCCCGCCGACGACATTGGTACCCATCTCGATCATCTGGCCGGTGTGGAAGCCGCCCTCCCGACCCGTGATCCCCTGGACGATGACGCGCGTGGACGCGTCCAGAAGGATGCTCATACGCGCACCTTGGTCAGCTCGACGATCTTCTGGGCCGCGTCCCAGGCGCTGGCGCCCGGCTCGATGCCGTTCTGCTTGAGGATTGCGCGGCCCTCCTCCTCGTTGGTGCCGCTCATCCGCACCACGAGCGGCAGCTTCATCTTCAGGTTGTCGCGCGCGGTGACCAGGCCTCTGGCGACCTCGTCGCCACGGGTGATGCCGCCGAACACGTTCATCAGCACGCCCTTGACGCGCGGATTCATGAGGATCACGGCCAGGGCGTTCTCCACGACCTCTGCTTTGGCGCCACCGCCGATGTCGCAGAAGTTGGCAGCCCGTCCGCCGGCCCGTGCGACGAGGTCGAGCGTGTTCATGCAGAGCCCGGCTCCGTTGCCGATGATGCCAATATCGCCGTCCAGCGAGACATATGTCAGTCCGCGCTTTTTGGCCTCGACCTCATAGGGATCGCCCTCCAGCACCGTGCCGTACCGCTCTTCGAGGTCCTTGTGCCGCCATGCGGCGTTGTCGTCGATCTCCAGCTTGGCGTCGCCTGCGATGACCTCGCCCTTCTTGGTGATCACCAGAGGGTTGATCTCCGCGGTCAGGGCATCGAGCGCGGGGATCGCCCGGTACAGCTTCTTTATGAGGGCGGTCAGAGGGCGCGCGAGCTCGCCGAGCCCCGCGTCGAATGCGAGCTGGTTCAACTCGAAGTCGAGCGGGCCACGCCACGGGTTCGGATGAAGCCGCGCGATCGACTCCGGTGATTCCTCCGCCACCTGCTCGATGTCTATGCCACCTTTGGCCGACAGCATCAGGATGTTCGCGCGCGCATCG
>JBGOTG010000239.1:0-3805 GCA_041476405.1 Candidatus Dormibacteraceae bacterium
AACCCGGATGGGGTTCGTGCGCGAAGCGGGTCCCGACGCCCACGGCCCACGCGAACAGCGAGCGACGGACCCCGGGCGATTCGCGGACGCGCTCCATGACCCGGGCGTGCATCTTCTCGTAGACGCGCGGCACGCTCAGGAGGATGGTCGGCCCCACCTCCACGAGGTCCTCGGCGAGGTGCTCTACGCCACCCGAGAGCCAGATCTGCCCACCGAACATGAGGACCGAGAACGTTCCATTGATTCGTTCGAAGACATGCGAGAACGGAAGCCACGAAAGCGTGAAGTCAGCCTGCGTGAGCGGATGCACCTTGATGACTGCTCGGGTCACGTCCACTACGTTGCGATGGGCGAGGACCGCTCCCTTCGGGTCACCGGTGGTGCCTGACGTGTAGACGATCGTGCAGACGTCGTCGGGCTGGATCTTCTCCATCCTCGCGACGACCTCGTCCCGATGCCCGGGCGGTTGCGACACCCACCGCGTGACCTCGACGTCCATGCGGACGATGCTGCGTAGCTTCTCGCTGGTGGTCAGCCTGGTGGCCATCTTCGCGTCGGACACGATGGCGATCACCGCATCGCAGTCCGCGGCGATCGTCTGCGCCACCTCGGGTACCGTGCCCGAATAGATCGGCACCGCAACCGCGCCGGCAGCCTGGATCGCGAAATCGCAGTACATCCACTCGAGCGAGTTCGGGCCCATCAGGATCACGTGATCGCCCGGCTTGACGCCTACCTCGACGAGAGCCGACGCGACGGACAGGATGTACCCGCTCATGTCCGCCCACGTCTCAACTGTCCAGCCGGCGTCGTTCCGGTGGTGGACCAACGGACGTTCGCCAAAGCGGGCCGCCTGCCGGAAGAAGACACCGACCGTGGTGCGATCGGCGATCGCTTCTGGATTCAGCTCTCGGGCTGCGGTTCCTTCGTCCGATGTCCGTATGGACACCGACTGGCTACTTGACCGCTTTGACGGTGAGCGTGAGCGTGCCCGAAGGCACGCTGACAGTGATCTTGTCGCCCTTCTTCCTGCCCACGAGGGCGCGGCCGACCGGCGACTCGACCGAGATTCGGCCGGCCGATGGATCGCTTTCCACCGCTCCCACCAGGTGGTAGGTCTCGGAGGCGCCGTCCGTGTCCACCACGTCGATCGTGGAGCCCGGTCCGGCGACGCTCGAGTGGGACTCCTTGATGATCTGGGCGCGCCCGATCATCTCCTGGAGCTCGTAGATGCGGCTGTCGAGGAGCCCGACCTCTTCTTTGGCCTGTTCGTACTCGGGGTTGTCCTCGATATCGCCGGGCTGGAAAGCCTCCTTGAGGCGTTCGCCGGCCTCCGCGCGCCGCTTCAGCGCGACCTCGAGATCGCGCTTGAGCTTTTCCAGCCCCTCCGGAGTGAGCAAAACAGGTTCGTTCAGGTCCATCTTTCCAACCTCGGGCAAACATAATACCCGCCACATGGATCCGACCGATCTGCGAGCCGGGCTGGCGGACCGGCTCGCAAGCGACGAGCCGATCGACGCACAGACTTTCAGTGCCGCGTGCTTCATGCTCTCACGCGCGCTGGACGAGCTGAGGCTGAGCGTTCCGGAGGCTTTGCCGTTGACCCGGCGCCTGCTGCGCGTGGCCGGTAGGATCGTCATCGACACAGGGTCCGCCGATGCCTCCGCTGACTCCTGGCCCAACACCGAGGAGATGGCGCTCTTGTGGATCGACGAGGCGCTGCGCGAGCTCGGCTACCAGGTGCGCCCGCTGCCAGACGGCGGCCGGCCCGAAGTGGTGCGTGAACAGGCTGATTGGAGCTGAGCCGCCAGATCTAAAGACCCCGCGCATCAAGTGTCGGAGAGTGGTTGGGCAGCCGGAGCCCGGAGATGCTAGCTTGCGGTGAAGCGGGTGAAATGAAAACGCAGGCGGTTGGTGGCGCCGAATCTCGTCGCTGGCAGGCCATCAGGGCTCGGGCCATGGACGACAAGTTCGATGCCGACCGTCGTCGGGTGGGCGAGCGCGTAGCGGTCAGCTTCCGATGGCTGTTCCTGATCGTGCTGGCGGTGCTGAACAACGTCACCACCGTGACCACCCCGGAGGCCCGCGGAAGCGTCGACATCCTGCTCGCGGCGTGGGCGGTGATGAACGTCGTCGTCAACATCCTTCTCGCCAGGGGATTCCAGCCTGGCAAGCAGTTCAGCCTCAGCACGATGTCGCTCGACATCTTCTTCGCGACAGGCCTCGTCTACCTGTCGGACGGCTTCAACAGCCCGTTCTTCCTGGCCCTGTTCCTGGCGGTGATCACCAACGCGGTGCGGTTCGGCGCGGCGGCGTGCGTCATCTCCGCGATGGTCATCTCGTTCATCTACCTCTTCATCGGCGGTTCGTTCACGCCGGCCAACTTCACAACGGACCCCAATGCCACGATCGGCAAGGTCTTTCTCTTTCTCGTGGTGGCCCTGGCAACCGGGTACATGACGAGGGAGCTCGAACGCGAGCGACGGCAGGCGGTGGAGCGCGCCGCACAGGCGGACTCTCTGCGCGAGCTGAGCATGGCGATGGTCAACGACACCGACATCAAGGACGTGTTCAATCTCGTGGTGAGCCACGCGGTCCAGATGACGCTCGCCGACCACGGCAGCATCATCCTCGCCTCGCAGGAAGGGTTCGACGTGGGCGCGAGCGCTCCCGAAGGGGAGTCAGACGCCGCAGCGCCCGAGTTCCTCGATGAGGCAAAGCTCGCCCAGGTTGCACGCACCGGAGAGGCCGCGTTCGGCTCGGACGGCAGGTCGATTGTGATCCCCGTTGCATCCGGCGAGGGCGTCACCGCACTGCTCAGCCTGACCCGCCTCAAGGGGACGTTCACAAACCAGGACCTGTTCTCAGTCGCCGCGCTGTCCGGCAGCTCGGCGGTTCCGCTCGCCAACGCGCTCCGATTCCACCGCAGCACTCAGGAGGCGACCACCGACGGGCTGACCGGCCTTGCCAATGCGCGTGAGTTCCGGCGCCGTTTGGCGGCGACGTTCGCCCGGCCGGACAGGCGCGCCGCCTCCTTCTCAGTGCTCCTTGTCGATTTCGATCACTTCAAGTCGGTGAACGACCAGGTCGGTCATCAGCAAGGGGACCTCGTGCTTCAGCTCGGCGCCAGGATCGTGCGCTCTGTCGCTCGCGCCCAGGACATCGTCGCTCGATACGGCGGAGACGAGCTGGCGGTGATTGTTTCCGACAGCTCTCCGTCGGGAGCCCAGAACCTTGCCCGCCGGATCGAGGAGGCAGTCCGGGCGGCAGCGATATCGACGACACCGGGCAACCACCTCACCTTCAGCATCGGGGTCGCCTCATACCCCGACGACGCCCTCACCGCCGTCGAGCTCGTCTCCGCGGCCGACCAGGCTCTGTACCTGGCCAAGCGAGAAGGCAAGGACAGAGCTTGCACTTTCGCCCAGCTCGTCACCGAGCTGGAGCTGGATGACGTGAGCCTGTTCACGATGATGTCGGAGGCAGGGCCGCAGATGGTGGGCGCTGTCGCGCATGCCGTCGACCACCGCAGCCCGCTGAGTCAGGGGCACTCGAGCCGCGTGGCCACGATGGTCGACGCGACGGCCCGCCGATCCAGCCTTCCCGCGAACCGGCTGGAGGACCTGCGCACCGCCGCGTTTCTTCACGACGTCGGCCACATGACCTTGACCGCCGGCCAGGGTTTCGAGGTGCCGGGGCACGCAGAAGCGGGCGAGAAGATAGTGCACCGAGCGAAATTTCCAGCCGAGGTGATGGCCTGCGTCCGCAGCCATCACGAACGGTGGGACGGCGCCGGGATGCCAGA
>JBGOTG010000240.1:0-3782 GCA_041476405.1 Candidatus Dormibacteraceae bacterium
CGCGATCCGCTACGGCGTGATGGCAATGCCGACCCTGGCTTTGTTCAAAAAGGGAAAGATGATCGACCGCTTGGTCGGCTACCCAGGCAGCGGTGCCCCCATCCGAGCCTGGATCGAAAGAAACGTCCCCCCAACCAAAACAGAAAGCACGCCGGCCCCGATCCCAGTCGACGTCAACCCCACCGCCTAAGTAGACGCACCCCAACTAGCGTGGCAGGGAAGGCCGGGGTCCCCCCGGCCTTGACTTTGTCCCCACCGCCGACCCGCCGCCGGCTAGTGCCCCCACATCGCCCGCTCTGCGTGCTGGACGGTGGCGGCGCCATGCTCGCCGGTCCGGATCCTGACTGCATCCTCGACGTCGATGACGAAGATCTTCCCGTCCCCCACCTCGCCGGTGCGGGCGGCCACCGCCATCTTGTCGACCACCTTCGCGACTATCTCGGCGCGCATCACAGCCTCGATCTTCAGCCGAGGCCTCAGCGAGATGTGAACGGCAGCACCTCGATACTTCTCTGTGTAGCCCCGCTCGGCTCCGCATCCCTTGACCTCGGTCACCGTGACGCCGGACACGCCACACTCGTCGAGTACGTCCTGTACCTCCTGCAGCCTCTCGTGGCGGATGACCGCCATAACCATCTTCATGCTCGCGCCACCTCCGGGTGCGATGGGGCCGGCTCGGCCCCACGGTGCGGGTTGACAGTGGGCGTGTCAGCCGGACGGTAGATGCCCCCTGGCACTGGCATGAACGATTCGGGGTAGCCCCACATGCCGTGCTCGCTGATGTCGAGCCCTTCCATCTCTTCGCGAGCCGAGACGCGAAGCCCCACAGCCTTCTTGATGATCCAGAACAGCCCGTAGCTCAGCACGAAGACTGTCACGAAAGAGGCCGTGACCGCGATCGCCTGCGCGCCGAGCTGGTGGAAGCTGCCGGTATAGAAGAGACCACCCTGGCCGACGCCGTTGAACTTGGCCAGCGCGGGCACCGTGAAGAGACCGCAGCTCAGGGTGCCCCAGATGCCGGCCAGGCCGTGTGCCGGCAGCGCGCCAACCGGGTCGTCGAGATACTTGTCGAGGGCCAGCACCCCTCCCACGACTATGACCCCGGCGACTGCGCCGATGACGATGGCGGCCCACGGCTCGACGTAGCCCGATGGGGCAGTGATCGCGACCAGCGCCGCGATCGCGCCGTTGCCGACCATGCCGACGTCCATCGTCTTGGTCACCAGGTAGATGGTGGCCAGAGCGGCCACCGCGCCTGCCGCAGCCGCGAGGTTGGTGACGACCACGACATCGGCGAAGTGGAGGTTGGTCGCATTCAAAGTCGAGCCGGGGTTGAACCCAAACCAACCGAACCAGAGGATGAGGACGCCGAGCTGTGCCAGCGGCATGTTGTGGCCGGGAATGGCGTTGGGCCTGCCCTTCTCATACTTGCCGATACGCGGACCGAGCAGAAGGAGTCCCGCGAGTCCGGCGGTCGCCCCTGTGAGGTGCACCACAGTCGAGCCGGCGAAGTCCTGGCTGCCGAGCGTAGCCATGAGGAACCCGCCACCGAACAGCTGGTGGCTGATGAGCGGATAGATGAAGGCTGCGAACGGGACGCCGAAGAGGATGTAGACGATGAACTTGGTGCGCTCGAGCATCGTGCCCCAGACGATGGCCAGAGACACGGCGCAGAACACGAATTCGAAAAACCACTTCGCGGAAGCAGGAGCCGTGCTGAATGACAGCGCAGGCAGGTTCATGGTCGAACCAGGGCTGAACGTCGGGAAGAAGCCGCTGCCGCCGATGACGGCGAAGATTCCGCCTGCGCCAAAGGCAACGCCAAACCCGACAGCCCAGTAGGCGATCGAGCTGACGCTGAGGTTCGTCACCACCTTGGCGACGACGGTGCCGACATTCTTCATGCGGCTGAACCCGACCTCCAGCATCGCGAAGCCCGCCTGCATGAACATCACAAAACAGGCGGCGACGATGACCCAGACCGTATCGGCCGCGACCCCTGCCGCCTGGGTGGCCGTCTGATCGTCGGCCAGAACCGCGATCGGCAAGAGCGCCCCCAGCAGGCCGAAACCCGCGGCGACGGCCAGCACGCGTTTGCGCTTCAACATCGACCGTCTGATCAGACCGGCGGCTCCCGGGCCTCCGATGAGTAGATCGCTCCTCGAACCTGACAAAGGACGTCACCTCCTGAAGACATGCCGGCTGAATGGCCGGCTGGCGTTTCACGCTAGGGCACCTCGAAACCGGCGTGAAACGTGTGGTGATACCTAAGGAGTCCCTTGAACCTCGTGTTCATCACACGAGGGCGCGGGGCCTGTGGATATCTTGTGTCGTGTAGTCCACACAAGAAAGACGCCTTCCGATTCGTGGGGGTGGACCGTGATCGCGCGCGCCGGCGCTTCCTACGATGAGTCTCGAGCTCGTCAAATCCAAGGCTCTGGAGGGTGTAGATGGCGATCGAGACCAAATCGGGTAGCAAGACCAGTCCGCGCGAGGTGATCGAGCGGGCGAAAGCGGAGGGCGTCGAGGTGGTCGACGTCCGATTCATCGACCTGCCAGGCACATGGCAGCACTTCAGCCTGCCGATCGGCGAGATGGACGTGGACAGCTTCAAGGAGGGCCTCGGATTCGACGGCTCGAGCATTCGCGGCTTCCAGGCGATCGATGAGAGCGACATGCTGCTCATCCCCGACCCGGACTCCGCGACCATCGACCCCGTCCTTTCGCACAAGACGCTCTTCCTGATCTGCGATGTCGTCGACCCCATCACCCGCGAGCCCTACAGCCGGGATGCGCGCTTCATCGCGAAGAAGGCCGAGGAGCACCTGCGACGCACGGGAATCGCCGACGTCAGCTACTGGGGCCCCGAGGCCGAGTTCTACCTTTTCAACTCGCTGCGCTTCGACCAGAACGCCCACAGCGGGTACTACTACATCGACTCGGAGGAAGGCATCTGGAACTCGGGTAAGAACTCCGAGCCCAACCTGTCATTCAGGCCGCGGCACAAGGAGGGTTACTTCCCGGTGCCGCCGACAGACAAGCTGCAGGACCTGCGCTCCGAGATCATGCTGAAGCTGATCGAGGCAGGCATCCAGGTCGAGGTCCAGCACCACGAGGTGGGCACTGCGGGCCAGGCCGAGATCGACATGCGGTTCGACACGCTGACCATGATGGGCGACAAGATGATGGTCTTCAAGTACGTCATCAAGAACGTCGCGGCGCAGCACGGGTACGTGGCGACCTTCATGCCAAAGCCCCTCTTCCAGGACAACGGCTCGGGCATGCACGTGCATCAGAGTCTCTGGAAGGACGGACAGAACCTGTTCGCCGACAGCAAGGGCTACGCCGGGCTCAGCGAGATCGCCGTTCACTACATCGGCGGCCTCCTCAAGCACGCGCCGGCGCTGCTTGCCTTGTGCGCGCCGACCACCAACTCGTACCGCCGCCTGGTCCCCGGTTACGAAGCTCCGATCAACCTCGTGTACTCGAAGCGGAACCGGTCGGCCTGCGTTCGCATCCCGATGTACTCGACCAACCCCAAGACCAAGCGTGTCGAGTTCCGGTCGCCGGACCCGGCCGCCAACCCCTACCTGGCGTTCTCGGCCTGCCTCATGGCCGGCCTGGACGGGATCAAGAACAAGATCCTGCCGCCGGAGCCGGTGGACAAGGACATCTACGAGCTCGAGGGCGAGGAGAAGGCCCGCATCAAGTCGGTGCCGGGCTCACTCGCCGAGTCTCTCGACGCGCTCGAGAAGGACCACGCATTCCTGCTCGAGGGCGGC
>JBGOTG010000241.1:0-3762 GCA_041476405.1 Candidatus Dormibacteraceae bacterium
AGCACGGCATCACTGTTGCCCGGCTCGCCCGAGAGCGGGGCATGAACAAGGAGCAGTTCGGCGACCGGCTCGTCGTCAACCTGAAACCGAGGCTGGATCGGCTGGTCCACCTCCGAGTCATCACCCGCGCGCAGGCCGACACCGTCCTTGACCGCATCCACAGGGGCAACATCCCCTGGTGGGACGGCCTACGGCGCGGGTGAGGACGTAAGTCCTCCCCCGCGGTACCCCCACCTGCGAGCCGCCACGCATGTAGGTGTTTGGTACTGCGGGCTGGGTGACGGCCGGAGTGAATCCGGCCTGAACGCGACGCTACGGCGCGGGTGAGGACGTAAGTCCTCCCCCGCGGTACCCCCACCTGTGAGTCGCCACGCATGGAGGTGTTTGGAAGTGCGGGCTGGGTGACGGCCGGAGTGAATCCGGCCTGCACGCGACGCTAGTCTGTTTCGAGATAGAGGGCCCGGACACCGGGCCCTCTTCTCACACTCCTAAGGTCGTGCGCGTGTCTTGCCGGCCATCGCGATCTGCTTCCACTTCCTGCGCTCCTCGATCCGGATCCGCGCGTCGCTCTTCGCCGCGATGGCTCGGAGCTCGCGCTGGAGCTTGCGATAGCTGTTGAACCGCGCGATGTCGAGAGCGCCGTCCGCGAGCGCTGCCTTGATCGCACAGCCCGGCTCCGCGTTGTGCGCGCAGTCCGTGAACCGGCAGCGCAGAGCCAGCTCCTCGATGTCCTCGAACAGGTTGCCGAGCCCGTCTTCGCCCTCCCAGAGCTGCGCCTCCCGTAGACCCGGCGTGTCGATGATCATCCCGCCTCCGGGAAGCAGGACGAGCTGGCGGTGGCTGGTCATGTGGCGGCCTTCGCCCGAGCTGTGGATCATGCGTGTCCGCATCACGTCCTCGCCGACGATGCGGTTGATGAGGGTCGACTTACCTGCGCCCGAGGGCCCGAGCAGGACTCCTGTCAGAGCGGGCTGGAGGCGGCGCGTGATCTCATCCATCCCCTGGCCGGTGACGCTGCTCGTGACCAGCACCGGCGTTCCCATCGACACGGCCTCGAGCTCTGCGCGGAGCTCATCTGGCGAATCGACGACGTCTGCCTTGGTCAGCAGGACGAGGGGCACAGCTCCGCTCTGCCATGCGATCGTCAGGTACCGCTCGATGCGCCGAGCGTTGACGTCGGTGGCGGCGGCGACGACGAACGCCACGTCGACGTTCGCGGCAAGCACCTGCTCCCGTGACTCTCTGGAGGAGACCTTTCGGGAGAAGACGGTGCGCCGCTCGACGACACCGTGCACCGCAGAGACGGGTTCGCGCCGCAGCAGGGCCACCCAATCGCCCACCGCGGGCAGGAGCAGGGCGTCGTTGCGCAGGTGTCGCCCGGCCGTCGCTCGGGTCGGCCCCTGCGCGTCCTGGACGAGGTACTCCGCGCCGAAGTCCGCGGTGACGCGCGCGGGCACGTAGCCGAGGTCCTTCTCGAATGTTTCGAACTTCTCTTGGAAGTAGGAGTCCCAGCCCAACAAGGCGAGCTGAGTTGCGACTTCAGTGGACAACGCGATTCCTCCGGGGAACAAGACGGGTGGGCGGTATCGGTCCGCCCGCCGGAGGGTGCTTAGACGGAAGCTCCGGAGGCGGCCGACGGCCGGGAAACGGTTACAGCAAGCTCAGCCATTCGAACGTCACCTCCCTTTTGATCTGCGCGGAGCCTATCACAGCCCCTTGAACTCAGCCTTGCGTTTTTCCCCGAAGGCCTTGATCCCCTCCTCGGCGTCCTCCGAGACGAATACGCGGCTGATCGCCTCTCGCTCGATTGCAAGGCCAAGGTCCAGCGGGGCGCCGAAGCCCTGCGTGATCGCCAGCTTGGCGTGGCCGATCGCGACGCTCGGACCTGCCGCGAGCTTTTCCGCATATTCGAGCGCGCCCGCGCGACACGCCGCGGCGTCGGGGAAGAGTCGGTCCACCAGCCCAGCCTCCTTGGCCTCTGCCGGCTTCATCGTCGTCGCGTTGGCGATGAGGTCCAGGCCCTTCGAAAGGCCCACGAGCCGCGGCAGCCGCTGCGTGCCACCTGATCCAGGAAACAGTCCCAGGTTCACCTCAGGCAGCCCGATCTGATACGAGCCCTCGGCCGCGAAGCGAAGATCGCACGCGAGCGCGAGCTCGAATCCGCCGCCCAGGCAGTGCCCGGCGATCACTGCGATGAAGACGAGAGGGGTGTTCTCCATCTTTCGGAACGCTTCATGCGCCATCAGCGCCGTCATAACGCGGGATCGCGGAGTGCCTGCCGCGAACGCGGTCACGTCTGCGCCTGCCGAGAAGAATTTCTCCGATGCGCTCGTCACCAGGACCGCGCGGATCTCTGCATCGATTCGCGCGTCGTCAATGGCGCCCGCGAAAGAGCGCAGGAACGCGTAGTCGTAGCTGTTGGCAGGTGGCCGGTCGAGAACGATGATGCCGACCGCGCCTTCCTTCTCCAACCTCACTGGCATGGTCGCCTCCCTAGGGGAGTCGAATCCGGGACTGCCGCCGGATCTTAGGCCCCCATGCGGCCCATCTGCGTCGTTGCGACCTCCGCTCCTCGCTTACGCATCCGCGGATGCGCGCGCTCCGGTGCTCGGCCGCGCCTAGCATCTGGACCACCTGGGGACCCAATCTCTCGGCGTCATCCCGGATCCGCCTCCCGCTGTTCTACCGACGACGGGGATAATTATCGAAGTACTGACAGAAACCTATCCGGATACCTAAACACAAGAGGGGTGCGCACCTTATGGCGACGATGATCATCGAAGGCGAAAGGACCAAGGCCGCGTCGGGTAAGACGTACGAGGTCCGCAACCCGGCGACGGGCGAAGTCGTCGACGTGGTTCCGGCAGGCGGCCCCGCCGATGTCGACAAGGCAGCGCAGGCCGCTCAGAGGGCGTTTGCGACCTGGTCCAGGCTCGCGCCCGCCAAGCGCGCGGAGATCCTCCACAAGGCAGCTCGTCACATGCTCGGCAAGGTTGAGGAGATCGCGCCCATCCTCACCAGGGAGCAGGGCAAGACTTTGCTCGAGTCGAGGTTGGAGGCCCAGCGGTTCGGCGAGAACATCGCCTGGTTCGCCGACCTTGCCGACAAGGTCCACGGCCAGCACGTTTCGCTCCCTGACACGACAACCTACGGGCTCGTGATCCGAATGCCGATAGGCGTGACGGGTGCCATCGTGCCCTGGAACTTTCCGCTCACGCTCGCCGCGAACAAGGTCGCGCCGGCGATCGCCGCGGGAAACACCGTCGTCCTCAAACCAGCGAGCTCGACGCCGCTCGCGACGCTCGCCTGTATCGAGGCGCTGATCGAGGGCGGCCTGCCCGAGGGTGTCGTCAACGTGGTGTTGGGGCAGGCGACAGGCGAGGCGATGGTGGATCACCCGCTCATCCGGAAGATCGCATTGACCGGCTCGACGCCGACGGGGAAGAAGGTCATGGCCAGGGCGGCGGAGGGTCTCAAGAAGATCACCCTCGAGCTCGGAGGCAGCGACCCATGCATCGTGCTCGACGACGCGGACCTGGAGGCTGCGGCGCGCGGCATCTCGGTCGGGCGCTTTTTCAACTGCGGGCAGGCGTGCCTCGCGGTCAAGCGCCTCTACGTGCAGGAAGGCGCCTACGACGCGCTGATGGAGAAGCTCATCGCCCGCGCGGCCAAGCTCAAGCCAGGCAACGGCCTAGACAAGGACAGCAGGATGGGGCCCATGCACAGCGAGACCCAGAGAGCAGAGGTCGAGGCCCAGATCAA
>JBGOTG010000242.1:0-3710 GCA_041476405.1 Candidatus Dormibacteraceae bacterium
ATGGAGATCGATCCCGCCTCGACGCGGGCCAGGTCCAGCAGCTCCTGCGCCATGCGCAGAACTCGTTCGGACTCCTCGTGCACTATGGCGGCAGCCCGAGCGCGGTCGGCATCGCTCTTGAGGCTGCCGTCGACAAGGGCCTGGCTGAAGCCGATCAGGCTCGTCAGCGGGGTCTTCAGCTCGTGGGAGAGGTTGGCCAGGAAGTCGCGCTGGACCTTGCGCGCGCGCTCGACAGCCTCCGCCATCCTGTCGAAGGCCATGCCCAGCATGCCTATCTCGTCCTCGCCGCGGATCCCGACCCGGCGGGAGTAATTGCCGGCGGCGACGTCCTCAGCCGCCGCGGCAAGCTGCGTGAGCGGTCTCGTCAGCGACCGGCCGACGAGCACGACCAGGAGCATCGCCACCACCAGCGCGGCGCCGCCGGCAGCCAGCAGAAGCGGAGCCAGGTCGCTCGCGGCGGCCGCCGTGATCGAAGATCGCTCGCGGGCCACCACCAGAAACGCGGCCCCCAGAGGGTCGCGCGCAGGAGTTATCGCGACCGCCGCGGCGAGATACGGCTGCCCATTGAGGTTCGGCTGCGCTTCGGCGACGTTGGCGACGCGCTTGGCCGCCTGCACCGTTATGACCTGGCCGACGGCCCCTGGGCTACCGCTGTCCCACACCACCCGCCGCTGGCGATCGAGCAGCAGGAGCCTGTCCTCGCTGAGCGCAGTCGCCAGTGTTGCCAGGCGAGCTTCGAAATCGACGGGGTCGTCCAGCCTGCAGCCTGCCGGTCCCTCGCCGGTGGCCAGCGCCGGGGGGTTCAGGCACTCCTGGTGCCGGACGAGCACCCTGTCCACCTGGATCGCGAAATCGAGCTGCCCCTGGGCGCTCTGGAACTCAAGGTTGCGCACCAGGAACCACGTCAGGGCCCCACTGAGCAGAAGGCTGACGGCAACTATGCCGGCGGCGGCCGCCAGGACGCGCAGTCGAAGGCTCAGCTGGCGGCCAGCTCCAGCCGGTACCCGACACCCCAGATCGTCTGGATGCTCGGTTCGGTGATGCCGGCCGCCGCCAGCTTCTCCCTGAGCTGCTGGACGTGGACGTCGACGGTGCGCGTGTAGCCGGGAAAGTCGTATCCCCACACGAGGTCGAGCAGCTCGCTGCGCTGGAAGACTCGACCGGGATGTCGCGCCAGGAGGGCCAGCAGGTCGAACTCCTTGGGCCGTAGCTGGACTTTTGCCTGGTCGTGCCGGACCTTGTGGCGCTCGAGGTTCACCTCGAGATTGCCCGCCCGGATCAGCTTGGGCGCGTCAGGCTCGATCCGCGACCGCCTCAACAGGGCCTTGGCCCGTGCGACAAGCTCCTGGGGGTGGAACGGCTTCGTCAGGTAGTCGTCAGCGCCCACCTCGAGGCCCACCACCTTGTCGGTGACCTCGTCTCTCGCGGTCAGCATGATGATCGGGACCTGGCTCTGCTTGCGGATCTCCTTGCAGATCGCGATGCCGTCGGCGCCTGGCAGCATGATGTCGAGGATCACGAGGTCCGGCTTGACCTGCCCGAACCTGGCCAGCGCCTGAGAGCCGTCCCCCACTCCCTCGACCTCGTAACCCTCGCGCGTCAGGTAGAGGCGCGCGAGCTCGACGATGTGGTCCTCGTCGTCGACCACCAGCACTTTGGAGCTCATCGCCTTGCCCACACCGACCAATACATCAGCATTCCGTCAGGCCGCTGCGGGAAGGGCATTATCGAAATGTAAACGCTGGCGCTCGTCCTCCCCGCTTGCCGGGGAGGTGGCTCGAAGGGCCGGAGGGGGCGTCCGGCAAAAGTCAACGTTTCGCCGCCGCTCCCCCACCTGCCTGGACCGGCTTCGCCGGGACGGCCGCCTTCCGCGCGCGTGGCAAGCCTGCAAGCCTCGCTTTGCCTCCTCCTGCTTTGGCACCGCCGCTTTTGCCCGCGTCGGAGCGAAGCACCAGCTTGATCGGGTTGCCCGCCAGGCCGAACCGGTCACGGATCTTCTTCTCCAGGTATCGCCGATATGAGAAGTGGAGCAGTCCGACATCGTTGACGAACAGCACGATGGTGGGGGCTTCGGTCCCCGCCTGGGTCGCGTATCCAACCTTCAGACGCTTGCCTTTGAAGCTCGGCGGCGGATGTTCGTCCAGCGCGTCGCGAAGAAGCCGGTTCAACTCGTTGGGCGGAATTTTGATCCGCCGCTGGCCCACCACATCCAGCGCGATCGGCATGAGCGCGCCAATACCCTCCTTGGTCTTGGCCGAGACAGGGACGATCGGAGCGAAAGGCGCGAACTTGAAATCCTTGAGGAGCTCCTTTTGCCAGTGCACGGCCTTGCGCTCCGCAGGCGCGACGAGGTCGATCTTGTTAACCACGATGACGAGACCTTTGCCGGCCTCCAGCGCGTAGCCGGCCACGTGCTGGTCCTGGGCGAGCACGCCGGTGGACGCGTCGATGACGAGCAGCACCACGTCGGCGCGCTCCATCGCATTGATGCCGCGCATCAGGCTATAGCGCTCGAGGCGATCGCGATGCGCCGACTTGCGCCTGATCCCTGCGGTGTCGACCAGCACCACGGGTATGTTGTCGAACACGAGCTCCGTGTCGACCGGGTCGCGTGTGGTGCCGGGTATGGCGCTCACCAGCGCACGCTCATCGCCGAGGAGAGCGTTCAGCAGCGATGACTTGCCGACGTTCGGGCGACCCATGATCGCCAAACGGTCGGCCTTCCCGTCGTCCGGCGCCTGGTCCTCGGCAGGTGGAAGCAGCTCCAGCACGCGATCCAGGAAGTCGCCGACGCCGAGCCCGTGCTGGGCGGAGAGGAGGTGCGGCGTGTCGAATCCCAGCTCGAGGAGCTCGTGCGCGAAGTGGCGCTCGCTCGGCGAGTCCGCCTTGTTGGCCGCGACCACCACCTGGCGACCCGAACGCCGAAGCAGCCGCGCGATGTCCCTGTCGACTGAGGTGAGACCCGCGCGCACGTCCAGCAGGAGGACGATCACCTGCGCCTGGTCGATCGCGACCTTGGTCTGGGCCTCGATGGCCGCCCGAGACTCGTCCTCGGCCGAATCCAGGTCCAGGCCGGCCGTGTCGACCACTGTGAACTCGCGCCCCGACCACTCGGCGATCCCGTAGAGCCGGTCGCGAGTGAGCCCTGACTGCGGGTCGACTATCGCTTTCCGCCAGCCGAGGATCCTGTTGAAGAGGGTCGACTTCCCTACGTTGGGCCGGCCGACGATGGCGACGATCGGGCGGGCCATATGTCAATTAGACCGGTTAGGACCCCTCACCCACAGGACGCCCGCAGCGACGGCGCACAGGATCGCGCCGAAACCGAGCGCCGCGGCCGGACTCGCCAACGTCCACAGAGCGCCCGCGATGACACTCGCCGCCAGGTCCCCCGCTCCGTTGATTCCATTGAGGAAGCCGAACGCGGTGCCGAATCTCCGCTCCTCGACGAGCGAGCTCGTGAGCGAGCCTTCGACCACGCTGACGACAGGGCTCTGGGCCCCCACCAGGAGGGCCATGAGCGCCAGCGCGAGCCAGCCGTGGCCGACCACCCCGACCACGCAGGCGGCCGCGAACACGAGATACGCGGCGGCCAGCACTGGCGCCTTCCCGACCTTGTCCGCGAGCCAACCCGCGGGGAACGAGACCACGGAGCCAACGACGTTGTGCGCCAGGTAGAAACCGACCGCAGCCGCCAGCGAGGCGGACTG
>JBGOTG010000243.1:0-3682 GCA_041476405.1 Candidatus Dormibacteraceae bacterium
CGCCGCAATGGGATGGGTAACCCCGCAGACGTTCAGCAGACCGTTGACGTGGTGCTCGACGAGATGGAGGAGATGGGAACCCAGGTCGATCAGCTGCTCCTGCTTGGGCGCGCGACCGAGCCCGACTTCGTCGATGCCGAGGAAGTGGATCTGCGGTCGCTGATGGCCGACGTCTTCGAAGCAAGCCAGATCCTCGCGCCTCGTCGCTGGAAGCTGGGCCCGGTGCCCGACGTGGTCGTCAGCGTGGACAGAGTGAAGCTGCGCGGGGCGCTTCTGAATCTGGCGGACAACGCGGTGAACGCGACAGGGCCCGACGACACGATCACCTTCGGCGCAACCGCCAATGGGTCTGTCGCGCTGACGGTCGCAGACACGGGGCACGGCGTACCTCTGGAGGATCAGGAAAAGATCTTCGACAGATTCGAGCGAGGGACCGGCCGGCGCCGCGGCGATCGGGGAGCCGGCCTGGGATTGGCCATCGTCAAGGCTGTGGCCGACGCTCACGGCGGAAGAGCCGAGCTCCATAGCCGGGCGGGAGGCGGCAGCGTCGTCAGCGTCGTCTTGCCGCCCGAGCGCGTGGTCGGCCGGCTCAACGGAGGCGGGGCCATCACGTGAAGTTACTGGTGGTCGAAGATGACGCTCGCATCATGTCCTTCCTGATCAAGGGGTTCCAGGCGGAGGGGTACGCGACCGAGCAGGCAATGGACGGCAACCAGGCGATCGACGTCGCGGCGGCGCTCGGCGACGAGCTCGACCTGGTCTTGTTGGACCTCGGGCTGCCCGGCACCGACGGCAGGTCCGTGCTTCGCGCCCTAAGGGCCAGCCGGCCACAGCTGCCCGTGATCGTGCTCACGGCGAGGGACCAGGTCACAGACAAGGTGTGGGGCCTGGACGCGGGCGCCGCTGACTACGTCACCAAGCCATTCTCCTTCGAGGAGCTGCTGGCGCGGATCCGTGCCGCCGTCCGGGCTCGAGACCAGGAGGCGTCCAACCGGCTGGTGGTCGGCGACCTCCAGCTCGACCTCGTCACGAAGGTCGCCTGGCGCGCTGGGCGGCGGATCGAGCTCGCGCCTCGAGAGTGGGCCCTGCTCGAGTTCTTCATGCGCCACCCGCACCAACTCCTCTCAAGGGCACAGGTCCTCGGGCACGTGTGGCGTTTCGACTTCGACCCCGGCAGCAACGTGGTGGACGTTTACGTGGGCTACCTCCGCCGGAAGGTGAACCTACCCGGGACTGATCCACTGTTCCACGCGGTCAGGGGGGCCGGCTACCGGCTGCTCGCGGAGTAGAAGGCGGCCGCCGGCGACGCCACGACACTGCTTGCAACGTGTGCTCGCCGGGCGACGTGAGACAAACTCTCTCCAGATGATCGTCGTGATCGGCTCCGGTCCGGCCGGCGTCGCGTGCGCCAGCGCCTTGCTGGCGGGTGGAGCGCAGGTGACGCTCCTCGATGCGGGACTCGAGCTGGAGCCCGAGCGCCGCAGGCGCGTAGCAGAACTTCAGGCGGTGGCATTCGCGTCATGGAACCAGGAATCGCTCAGCGTCCTGCGGGAAGGGGTCGAGGTCACGCGGGGTGGAATCCCCGTGAAGCTGGCGTACGGTTCGGCGTTTCCGTATCGCGATCCGCTAAACCAGCCGCTGACAGACGATGGGGTCGAGGGAAGGGCGTCCTTCGCCCGAGGCGGGCTGAGCAATGTATGGGGCGCAAGTATGCTGCCGTACCGCACCGAGGACATGAGCGGTTGGCCGGTGACCGCGGAGGACCTGGCTCCCCACTACCGCGCCGCGCTCCAGCTGATGCCGTTTTCGGGACGCCATGACAGGCTCGAAAAGCAGTTCCCGCTGCACCATGACCAGCCGGGAATGCTCGCGAGCAGCAGCCAGGCGGCGGCCTTTCTGCATGATCTCGAGCTGAGCGCGCGCGCGCTGGAGGCGCATGGAGTCAGCTTCGGCGTCTCACGTCTGGCAATCCAGGCTGGTCTGGCCGGCAAGCCTGGCTGCGTGTACTGCGGAAAGTGCCTCTACGGATGTCCTTACGAGTTCATCTACAACTCGAGTCACACGCTGGAACGCCTGCGCACTCATTCCGCTTTCACGTACCGCCCAGGGGTTGTCGTGGAACGGGTGGGCGAGCTCGGATCCGAAGTCGACGTGACGGGGCGCTCGTTGTACGACAACGAGCCGTTCCGGATGCGGGCCGACAGGGTGTTCGTGGCCTGCGGCGTGCTCTCGACAGCACGGGTGATGCTGACCTCACTCGATGCTTTCGAACACCCGATTCATGCGGCGGACAACTGCTATTTCCTGCTGCCCCTGATGCGCTTCCGGAGCCGGCCACACGCAACCGACGAACCGCTCCACACCCTGGCTCAGGCCTTCATCGAGGTCGTCGACCCGGCGATTGGACCCCAGACCACGCACCTCCAGGTGTACACGTACAACGAGCTGTTCAGGGACGAGGTCGCAAGGCTCCTCGGACCGCTCGACAGGGTTCTGCCCGGCACCGTCAGGCGCAGCATGCTGGGGCGCCTACTACTGATCCAGGGCTATCTGCATTCAGATCTCTCGGCTCGAATCCGAATCACCCTTCGGCGCGGAAGCCAGGACCGTCCGGCGAATCTCGAGCTGGCCGCGGAAGAGAACCCCCTCACGCTGCCTGCCCTGTCCGCTTTGAAACGAAGGTTGTGGTCGGAGCGGGGTTCGATGAAGGCTCTCCCTCTATCGCCGGCGCTGCGTGCCGGCGAGCCCGGACGCGGCTTTCACACGGGTGGGACATTTCCGATGCGAGCGAAACCCGGCGCATTTGAGTCCGACCTGCTTGGACGGCCGAACGGGTTCTCGCGCGTCCACGTGGTCGATGCGAGTGTATTTCCCTCGCTGCCGGCGACGACGATCACCCTCAGCGTCATGGCCAACGCTCACCGAATCGGAGCCGCGGCGCTCGCCTGATGAAGACAGTCGCAGTCACCGGCGCACGAGGATTCGTCGGCTCCCTGCTGGCGCGCCACTTCCAGGACGCCGGATGGACTGTGACACGGCTCTCCCACTCCTCCGCCGCCGGCGACGACAGCACGGTCGCGTTCAACCTGGGCGATGATGTCGCGCCAGACCTCTTCCGCCTTCGCGGCATCGGCGCCCTGGTTCACTGCGCGTACGACTTCCGGCCTGTGACGCGTGCGGAGATTCATCGAATCAACGTCGAGGGTTCCAGGAAGCTACTGGCCGCAGCGCAGGCCGGAGGCGTGGAGCGCATCGCGGTCATGTCGACCATCAGCGCATTCGACGGATGCCGCTCGCTGTACGGCCGCGCCAAGCTCCAGATCGAGGCGGCCGCCGCTTCAGTGGGCGCCCTGGTCGTCCGCTCCGGGCTCGTGTACGGCGACGGCTCACCAACCGCGGGAGGCATGTTCGGCAGCCTCGCCACCAGCGTCAGACGCGGGTTGGCGCCGCTCATCGGCGGCGGGGTCCACCTCCAGTACCTGATCCACGAGGACGATCTATGGAGCCTGCTGCGGGGCTTCTGCGCCGGCGAGATTCAAAATCCGGGAAGGCCGGTGGTGGCGGCATCGTCGCGACCCTGGCCGCTCCGCGATCTGCTCGCCGAGCTCGCCCGCCGGCAGGGCAGCCACCCGAGGTTCGTGGCCGTTCCATGGCAGCCGGTCTGGGCCGGCCTCAGGCTTGC
>JBGOTG010000244.1:0-3639 GCA_041476405.1 Candidatus Dormibacteraceae bacterium
CGGCCCGCGCGAGGACCTCTTTCATCGCCCTGGAATCGCCACACAACGACCATGGCGGCACCATCGTGCCGCTCGATCACGTGCAGGCGCTCGCCGAGCTCGCCCACCGTCATGGCTCCCATATCCACATGGACGGAGCGCGCATCCACAACGCGGCAGTCGCGACCGGGATCCCCGTCCGAAGCTATACGCAGCACCTGGACACGGTGACGGTCAGCCTGAACAAAGGCTTGAGCGCACCCATGGGGGCTCTGTTGTGCGGCTCGACGAAGCTGATCGACGAAGCAAGAAAGAGAGGTCTGAAATGGCTTGGCGCGTCGGGCATGCATCGGGGCGGCTTCTTTGCCGCCGCCGGCCTGTACGCGCTCGACCACATGGTCGACCGGCTCGCCGACGACCACGGGCGGGCGAGGGCGATAGCGGATGGGATTCGGGACCTGCCTGGGATCGAGGTGAACCACCCCGAGACCAACCAGGTCAAGGTCTCGACAACGGCGGGTGGCCGTCCGGCGGCGGAGGTGGTCGACGCGCTGGCGGAGCGAGGCGTGCTCGTGCTGCTCAGGCAGCCAACCGTCTTCAAGATCATGACCCACTGCGAGATCGACGATGCTGCGGTCGAGTCTGCGATCACGGCAATTCGGGCCGTGCTGAGCCGCACCGCAGTGATGACGTGACGATGCTCGCGGGCATTCGGATTCGACAGCTCTGAGCCGCTCAGTCGGAATCGACGTCGGCGGGACGTTCACGGACTTCGTCGCCATCGACGACGGAGTGGTCACCGTCTTCAAGCACCTCACCACGCCATCGGATCCTTCGGTGGGCGTTCTCGACGGCATGGTGCGCTTCGCCAAGCGGGAACGAATTCCATTCCCGGAGATCGCTCGCATCATCCACGGCACGACGCTCGTCGCCAACAGCCTCATCGAACGGCGGGGCGCTCGAACCGCACTGATCACAACAGTCGGTTTCCGGGATGTGCTCGAGATCGGTCGCGAGGCGCGCTACGACCTCTACGACCTGAATCTCGAACGCCCTGAGCCGCTCATCCCGCGGCCCCTTCGCTTCGAGGTTGGGGAGCGAATCCTAGCCGATGGCATGGAGCTCGAGCCTCTCGACGATGAGGAGGCCGCCGTCCTGGCCCGAAAGCTGGTCGAGCTGGGCGTCGAGAGCGTCGCGGTCTGCCTTCTGCACGCGTACGCCAACCCGGCACACGAGCGGCGCCTGGGCGAGATCCTCGCCGTGGAAGCACCAGGCATCGATGTGACGCTGTCGTCGGACATCGCCCCCGAGTGGCGCGAGTTCGAGCGGACCTCGACCACTGCCGCCAACGCGTTCGTTCGCCCTCTGACACGCAAGTACCTCGCCCATCTCGACAAGGGGTTCACGGACCTCGGGGCTCCGGACCGCCTGTACGTGATGATGTCCCAGGGCGGCGTGACCTCCTCTGAGATCGCCGCCGAGTTCGCGATCCACCTCGTCGAATCGGGTCCGGCCGGAGGGGTCAGCGCGGCAGGCTTCTTCGGCCGCCGGCTCGGGCTCGACGACCTGATCTCGTTCGACATGGGGGGGACCACGGCGAAGGTGAGCCTCATCGAGGCCGGAGTCCCGCTTCAGGTCCCTGAGCTGGAGGTGGCCCGGGTGGCCCGGTTCAAGCGAGGCAGCGGCCTGCCCCTGAAGCTGCCGACGATCGAGATGATCGAGATCGGGACGGGCGGCGGCTCGATCGGTCACAAGGGAGCGCTGGGGCTGCTGAAGGTGGGGCCGATCAGCGCGGGCGCGGATCCTGGGCCTGCGTGCTACGGGAGCGGCACGGCGGCCACGGTGACGGACGCCGATCTCCATCTCGGCTACTTGAATCCCGATTACTTCCTTGGCGGCGCGATGGAGCTCGACGCGGACAATGCGGAGCGGGCGCTGTCAAGGCTCGGAGAAGAAGTGGGGATGGGCGCCGAACAGTGCGCCCGCGGCATGTTCGACATCGTCAACCGGCAGATGGCGCTCGCGATGCGCACGCACGTGGTCGAGCGCGGCCACGACCCTCGCGCCTTCACGCTCGTGGCATTCGGCGGCGCCGGACCCGTGCACGCATACGAGGTCGCGCGCCACCTCGGAATCAAGCAGCTCATCTGCCCCCCGGCCGCCGGGGTGGCTTCGGCGCTTGGGTTTCTGGTGTCTCCTTTCTCGGTCGACCTGGCCTGGACCCATCCCGGCAAGCTCGGCCTGCTCGACTGGGCTCCGGTGGTCGACCGGCTCGAGAAGATGGAGAGCCATGCACGCGACCTGCTGAAGAAGGGCGGGGCCGACACCAGGTCGGTCGAGATCGACAGACGTGTGGACATGCGTTACGTCGGGCAGGGATACGAGGTCCCGGTCCCGCTGCCCGGTGGCGACCTGGGTGCGCTCCTCGAGCCCAATCTCCGCACCGCTTTCGACAGGCTGTACCGGGATCGATTCGGCACCAGCCTCGAATCCGCCGGCGTCGAGTGCGTGCACTGGCGGCTGACCGCCAGGGTGGAGTCGAAGCAGGTGTCGTTGACCTTCCCGGTCGAGCCGCGAGGCGAGCCGCAGAAGGGCGAGCGCAGGGCGTACTTCCCGGAGCTTGACGAGTACGTGACATGCCCGGTCTTCGACCGCTATCAGCTGGCTGCCGGGAAGAACGTCAGCGGCCCGGCCCTCATCGAGGAGCGCGAGTCGACGATCGTCATCGGTCCTTCGGCAGGCTGGCACGTAGACGACCTGGGCAACGTGCTGGTCAGCTTCGCCAACGGTCTCAAGGCCACCAACCGGAACGGCAGTTCACGACGAGGAGAAAGACGAAGAGCATGAAGGCTGGGAAGGCTCGTGACGGGGCGACGACGGGGTCGTCCGGTTTGAAGGTCTACGTCAACGGTCGGCTGGTGCCAAGCGAGGAGGCGACGATCTCCGTCTTCGACAGCGGCCTCAACTTCGCTGACGGGGTGTTCGAAGGAGTCCGCGTATACGCGGGCACAGTCTTCCGGCTCGACCAGCACATCAAGCGGCTTTACGAATCGGCGAACGCGTTCGAAATCAATATCGGGATGTCTCCGGCGGAGTTCACTGCCGTCGTCCTCGACTGGCTCCGCGTGAACAACGTCCGCGACAACTTCCACCTCCGGCCCATCGTCACTCGCGGCAATCGCTTTCCACCGCGACTCGATCCGAGGTTCTGCTCTGAGGCACCCAACGTGATTGTGCTCGGCGGGCCGATCTCGCCTGCCGACATGCGCGGCCAGCGCCTGGTCGTCTCGAGCGTGCGCCAGATCAACAGCGACGCCCTGGATCCCAAGATCAAAAGCCTCAACTACGGCAACAACTTGCTCGCACGCCTCGAAGCCGTCAGGCGCGGGGTGGATGACGCGTTGATGCTCGACAGCGACGGCTTTCTGGCTGAGGCGAGCGCCGCCAACCTGTTCATTGTCAAGGACGGCCAGGTCGTGACACCCTGGGCCAAGGCATGCCTCGAAGGCATCACCCGCCGCACCGTCATGGAGCTGGCCGCGGCGCAGGGCCACAGGGTCGTCGAGAGGGACATCACGGTCACCGAGGTGCTGAATGCGGACGAGGTGTTCCTGACCGGCACCGGGACCGAGCTGTCGCCGGTGGTCGAGGTCGAGGGGC
>JBGOTG010000245.1:0-3606 GCA_041476405.1 Candidatus Dormibacteraceae bacterium
CGTCGTCATCGTCGTCCTGGAATCCGTCGGCACCCAGCAGATCGGCCTCTACGGCGGCCTGTACCCCGCCACGCCGCACCTGGATGAACTGGCCCGACAGGGCATCGTGTTCGACAGCTACTACAGCCCCGTGGGCAACTCCGCCTGGACGCGCCTGTACGAGGAGCTCTGTTCGGGAATCCAGGTCGAGCTGGATGGGCGGCAGCTGGCTCTCGAGGAGGCGCTGACGCTCCTGCGCGAGCCCGACCGCGAGGTCCGCCGCAAGGCCAGCGGGGCGATCACCGCCGCTCTTGGGGCAGACATCCGGACACGCGCTTACATCTTCAACGTGATCCTGCAGGAGAAGGCGATCGACGACCGCCTGCGCAAGTTCCCTTTGTGGATCTCGTCACGGAACCTGGCCAACGAGACCTCGGACGAGGCGGTCCAGGCACTGGTGGATGCGGTCACCGGCCGGTACGACGTTTGCGTCCGCTACTACCGCGTCAAGAAGCAGTTGCTCGGGGTCGGGGACCTGCACGAATGGGACCGGTACGCGCCCATCGAAGATGTCACGCGCGACGTGTCGTGGGAGGACGCCAAGGAGCTTGTGCTCGGCTCGTACCACCGCTTCTCCAAAAAAGCGGGCGCCCTGGTCGAGGACTTCTTCAACCACGGGTGGATCGACGCTCCGGTGCGGCAGGGCAAGGCGGGTGGCGCCTACTGCATGCCGGTGACGCCGCGCCACCACCCGTACGTGATGCTGAACTTCACGGGCAAGCTGCGTGACGTGACCACGCTGGCCCACGAGCTCGGGCACGGCCTCCACGACCGCCTGGCGTCCAAGCAACACCTATTCGATTACAGCCCACCCCTCACGCTGGCCGAGACCGCGTCGGTCTTCGGCGAGGCTCTGACTTTCGATCGGATCATGACGGAGGAGAAGGACCCCAAGGTCCGCCTGGCCATGCTCTGCTTCCAGTGCGAGGACGCGTTCTCGACGGTGTTCCGCCAGGTCGCTTTCAACCGCTACGAGGATGCATGTCACACCGCGCGGCGGACCGAAGGCGAGCTGGGCGTCGAGGAGTTGGGCGAGCTCTATCAATCGAAGCTCCAGCCGATGTTCGGCGACGCGCTTGTCCTCACCGATGAGCACAAGGGCTGGTGGAGCTACGTCGAGCATTTCCTCCACACCCCGGGCTACGTGTACGCGTATGCGTTCGGCAACCTGCTTGCGCTTGCCGTTTACCACCGCTTCCTGGAGCGCGGGCCGGACTTCGTCGACGACTACCTCGAGTTCCTCGCCGCAGGGGGATCGACCCGGCCCGATGAGCTCGTCAGGCGCCTGGGCATGGACATCACCGACCCCGACTTCTGGGACGCCGGCCTGCGCATCCTGGATGGGATGGTGACAGAGGTGGAACGGCTGGCCGCCCAGGCGTGAGGTCCGGCTCGAGCGCCGTTCGCCAACTCCCTCCACGGTGAACTCAAACACGGACCGATAGACTTAATCCTGTCGGCGCGCGCGCGCGCCTCTCTTGGGGTCACCACAACCTGGTTGTGGTAGGGAGTGAGATGACGGTCACCACCGAGACGCTTGCGACCACCGATCTCGAGTTTGCGCGGCAGCTGGGGCAACAGCTGCGGGTCGACTCGATACGCAGCAGCACGGCGGCGGGCTCGGGTCATCCCACCTCGTCGATGTCGGCCGCGGACCTCATCGCCGTCCTGATCGCGAGGTATCTGCAGTACGACTGGGCCAAGCCCAAAGACCCTAACAACGACCACGTGATCTTCTCCAAGGGGCACGCCTCACCGCTCTGCTACGCGATGTTCAAGGCCGTCGGCGCGATCACCGACACCGAGATGATGACCTTCCGGAAGTTCGGCTCCCGCATGCAGGGCCATCCGACCCCGGCGATTCCCTGGGTGGACGTGGCGACAGGATCGCTGGGCCAGGGCCTTCCGATCTCGGTCGGCGTCGCCCTCGCGGGCAAGAACCTCGACAAGCTGCCATTCCACGTCTGGACTCTCTGTGGCGATTCCGAGCTCGCCGAGGGATCGATCTGGGAGGCTTTCGACAAAGCCGGCCACTACCAGCTCTCGAACCTGACCACCATCCTCGACATCAACCGGCTGGGGCAGCGCGGCGAGACCGAGCTCGGCTGGCAGCTCGACATCTATCGCCGGCGGGTGGAGGCGTTCGGCTGCTTCCCGATCGTGATCGACGGCCACGACGTGGCTGCGATCGACAGGGCGTTCGGTACAGCACTGTCCTCGACCGGGAAGCCGACCGTGATCATTGCCAAGACTGTCAAAGGCAAGGGGTTCTCCGAGATCGAGAACAAGGACGGGTGGCACGGCAAGCCGCTGCCGCCCGACATGGCGGAGCGGGCGATCAAGGAGCTCGGCGGGATGCGGAACCTGAAGGTCAAAACGGCGAAACCCGAAGCGGGCCCGAAGCAGGCGAAACGCCCTGAGCCGACGGTGACTCTGCCCACCTACAAGACAGAGGACAGGGTCGCCACGCGCAAGGCGTACGGCGACGCTCTTGTGGCGCTGGGAGTCCTGCCGGACGTCGTCGCCATGGACGGCGAGGTGTCCAACTCCACCCACGCGGACGAGTTCGCCAAGGCCTATCCGGACAGGTTCTTCGAGATGTGGATCGCGGAGCAGCAGCTGGTGGCGACGGCCGTGGGCATGAGCGTTCGCGGCTACCGGCCGTTCGCCTCCACCTTCGCGGCTTTCTTCTCGCGTGCATACGACTTCATCCGCATGGCCGGCATCTCGGAGGCCAACATCCGTCTCGTCGGCTCGCACGCCGGAGTCGAGATCGGCCAGGACGGCCCGTCGCAGATGGCCCTCGAAGACCTGGCTTCGATACGCGCGATACATGGCTCCACAGTCCTGTACCCGTGCGATCCGAACCAGACTGCCAAGCTCACCAGGGTGATGGCCGACACCTCGGGCATCGTCTACATGCGCACCACTCGCGGTGCCTACCCGGCCGTGTACGGTCCCGGCGAGACCTTCAAGGTCGGCGGGGCGAAAGTCTTGCGCGAGAGCCCGAAGGACCGGGTTGCGTTGATCGGGGCCGGCGTCACGTTGCATGCGTGCCTTGCGGCTGCAGACCAACTGGCGCAGAAGAAGATCAGCGCTCGCGTCATCGACCTGTACTCGGTGAAGCCGGTCGACGTGAAGACTCTGCGGGAAGCCGCCCGGGTGACAAAGGGCCGCCTGGTCGTGGTCGAGGACCACTACCCGGAGGGCGGGCTCGGCGCCGCGGTGATGGAAGCCCTTGCCGCCGATGCCCCACCGACGATCGCCCACCTGGCGGTGAAAGGCCTGCCGGGATCGGGCAAGCCCGAAGAGCTCATGAATGCGGCGGGGATCTCGTCGCGGCACATCGTCGCCGCGGCGGTCAAATTGCTGAAAGGGAAGTAGGGAGTGGCCAACCGAACCGCGCGCAGACCGGCGGCGCTCAAGGAGCTCAAGCGTCTCGGGCAATCACTGTGGCTGGACAACATCCGCCGCCAGCTGATCACCTCCGGCGAGCTCGCAAGACTCCGCGACGAGGGGCTGACCGGCGTCACCTCGAACCCGACCATCTTCGAGAAAGCAGTCAGC
>JBGOTG010000246.1:0-3480 GCA_041476405.1 Candidatus Dormibacteraceae bacterium
CACGTCACAATCAAGCCCGTCTGCGATTTTCCGAAGGGTCTTCAGCGTGATCCTGCCCTCGATTTCTGCACGCTCCGACTCGCTAATCGCGTTCTGCGAGACGCCGATTCGGCGTGCTAGTTGCTTGGCCGTCATCGCGAGAGCCGTTCTGATGCTCTTGATCCACCCACCCGGTGGTGGGGTTAGATGGGTAAGCAAAAGAGGATCGCTTTTGAGCCCGCGATCTATCTCCTCTCGCTGAATCCGGCGTCGAAGTCCTGTGAGTGTCTCTCTTGAACTCATGGATAGGTTATACCCTATTTCGGAGGGTCGTGAACACCAGCAATAACCTATCAGTCGAGCCTTCGCCGATAGGCCATAGCTGTTACGGAGAGGGATCAGGATCTGAGCTGGTAGCGGGGTAGCTCGGCGAGCGACCGGAGGCCGCGCGCCTCGAGATGCGCTGCGATGCCGTCATGGATCTCAGCGATCGCCAGCGGGTTGACGAAGGTGGCGGTGCCGACCTGGACTGCCGCGCATCCCGCGACCAGGAACTCCAGCGCGTCGTCGGTGCGCATGATGCCGCCGACCCCGATGACGGGGATCCTGGCGGCGCGCGCCGCCTGATGAGCCAGGTGCACCGCGAGCGGGCGGATGGCCGGCCCGGAAAGACCGCCGGTTCGGAAGCTCAGCCTCGGCCTGTGAGCGTTCAGGTCGATGGACATCCCGACAAACGTGTTGACAGCGCACAGCGCGTCGGCGCCTGCCGATTCCACCGCGCGCGCGATCACACCGATGTCGTTCACCATCGGCGTGAGCTTCACCCACACCGGCATCCTCGTTCGTTTGCGCACGGCCTCGGTGACCGCGGCGGCCGCCCGCGGGTCGTTGCCGAAATACATCCCGCCCTGCTCGACGTTGGGGCAGGAGATGTTGATCTCGAAGCCGGCGACGCCTGGCACGCCGTCGAGCTTTGCGGTCAGCTCGCCGTACTCGGTCACCGACTCGCCGTTGATGTTGACCATCACCGGGAAATCCCAGGAAGCCCATTGCGGCGCGTAGTCACGAATCAGCGCGTCGACTCCAGGGCCCTGCAGCCCGATGGCGTTCAGCATCCCGGACGGCGTCTCGACGATGCGCGGTGGAGGGGTTCCGGCTCGCGGCCGGAGGAAGATTCCCTTGCTCACCATCCCTCCGAGCGCCCGGCGCTCGAGCAGCGGCACCTCGGTCCCGTAGCCGAACGTCCCCGAGGCGGCCAGCACCGGCCCTCGCAGCTTCAATCCGCCGACCGCCACGCCCATGTCGACGGTCATCAGCTGATCGCGTACGACAGGCTCGCAGGGAGGGCGGCCCAGTCGACTTCCGCGGCCCGGTAGACGGGACCTTCCTTGCACGCGCGGTCGTAACCCCCGCGCTTAAGGGGGACTGCGCAGCCGAGGCAGACGCCGGTGCCGCAGCCCATGTAGGTCTCGACCGCGACCTGGGCGTCGGGCCAGCGCGTGCCGGCCGCGGCCAGCATGCGGTTGGGCCCACACGCGAGGATGACGTCGCCGTCGGGGGCCGCGGCGACCGCGTTGCCGGCAAACCCGCGCGAACCGTCGTCGGTCGCCCAGATCACGTCATCGCCTTCCGATTCGGAGCAGAGCTCCTCGCTGCTGCGTGCGCCGTGCACCCAGGTCACGTGCATGCCGAGCGCCTTTGCTTCGCGGGCGGCAAGCGGCATCGGGGCGACGCCGAGACCCCCACTGACCAGCACCGCGGCGCGCGGTCCGGTCTTCAGGTCGAAGCCGTGGCCCAGCGGACCAAGACAGCTGACCACGTCACCCTTGCGCATCGCGAGGAGCTGCGCGGTCCCAACGCCGACAGCCTTGAGCACGACCTCGATGCGATCTCCGTCCACCCGATAGACGGAGAAGGGCCGGCGCAGAAACGGCCCTGACAAACCCAGATTGACGAACTGGCCCGCGCGAACGGTCGAAGCGATCTCGGGGGCTGCCATGGAGACGACGCCCATGCCGCGTGCCACCTCGCGCATCCCGGTGATCGGCGCCTTAAGCAGGAACACCCTGACGCCACTCCACGATCGTCCGCACCTCCATCTCGCCAGACTCCGCTGCTTCCGACTCGACCAGAGCGGCCGCGGTGTCGAGCGAGGTGAGACAGGGGATCCGCCGTTCCACCGCGGCACGCCGGATCTCGAAGCCATCCTTGAAAACCGGCCCGCCAACCACTGCGGAGTCGGCGTAGATGTTCGACATCGTGTTGATGACAAGGTCGACCTCGCCGCTCGTGATCACGTCGAGCACAGTCGGGCCCTCCTCTCCGATCTTCGCCACGACACGAGGCGAGAAGCCGGCCCGCTGGAGCGCCTTCGCAGTGCCTTCGGTGGCGACGAGGCGGCACCCCATCTCGACCAGGCGCGAGACGATCGGGAAGATCTCGGGCTTGTCGACGTTGGCGATGGTCAGCAGCACTGCCCCGCCCCGCTTGACGTGTACTCCGGAGGCGGCAAAGGCCTTTCGGAGGGCCGCGGTGAGCGTTCGATCGATGCCGATCGCCTCACCTGTCGATTTCATCTCAGGGCCGAGGTAGGAGTCGACAGCGGGGAGCTTGTTCATCGAGAAGACCGGCGCTTTCACCGCCACGAGGTCGCGCGGCGGGACGAGCCCTGTCTTCCAGCCCATGTCCGGCAGCTTCCGGCCGAGCATGACCTTGGTCGCCAGGTCGACCATCGGCACGCCGGTGACCTTGGACAGGAAAGGCACAGTGCGCGACGCGCGAGGGTTGACCTCGAGCACGTGCACCTTGCCGCGGTGGACCACGTACTGGACGTTGACCAGCCCTCGAAGCCGCAGGTGCCGGGAGATGCGGACCGTGTAATCGATGATGTCGTGGAGCTCGGATGGCTCGAGCCCATGCGCTGGGTAGACCGCGTACGAGTCTCCGGAGTGGACGCCCGCCCTTTCGACATGCCGCATCACACCAGGGATCACCACTGTCTCGCCGTCCGAGATGGCGTCGACCTCGACCTCGTCGCCTTGCAGGTACTTGTCCACCAGCACGGTGCCGCGCGGCATGGCGCCCACCGCCCAGACCATGTAGCGCTGCAGCTCACGGCGGTCGTGGACGATCTCCATGGCGCGGCCTCCGAGCACATACGAAGGGCGCACCAGCACGGGGTAGCCGGCTCGCTCGGCGATTCCAATCGCCTCGTCCACCGAGTTGGTCGTGCCTCCCACCGGCTGGGGGATGCCGATCGCGTCGAGCGCGGCGGCGAAAGCCCTGCGGTCCTCGGCCAGGTCGATCGCGTCCACGCCGGAGCCGAAGATCGCCACGCCGCGCTCCTCCAGCGGGAGAGCGAGGTTGATCGCGGTCTGCCCGCCGAACTGGACGAGGGCGCCGGCGACGCGCTCCACCTCCGCGACCTGGCCTGCGCCGTCGATGTCGAGCGGTTCGAAATAGAGGCGGTCGGAGGTGTCGAAGTCCGTCGAGACGGTCTCG
>JBGOTG010000247.1:0-3445 GCA_041476405.1 Candidatus Dormibacteraceae bacterium
ATCCAGCCCGGCGCCATGCCGTGGTCGCATCGATGGCTGGGGAACCCGGTGTTGACGCTCATCAGCCGTGTCTTCTTCCACGCGCCGGTGGGTGACACGCACTGCGGCTTGCGCGCCCTGCGGAAAGATGCGTACGAAAAGATGCACCTGCGCGCGACAGGGATGGAGTTCGCCAGCGAGATGGTGATCAAGGCGGCGCTGAAGGGCATGCGCATCACCGAGGTGGCCGTCGTGCTGCGCCCGGATGGGCGCTCGCGGCCACCGCACCTGCGGACCTGGCGCGATGGGTGGCGCCACCTGCGGTTCATGCTCCTTTTCAGCCCGCGCTGGCTCTTCCTGTACCCCGGCCTCGCCCTCTTCGCCGTCGGCGCCGCGCTATCGGCCCTCCTGGTCGCGGGCCCGATCCACGTGGCGGGCGTGCGACTCGACATTCACACCCTGCTGGTGGCAGGCTTTCTCGCCCTGCTCGGTTACCAGCTCGTCCTGTTCGCCGTCTTCACGAAGATCTTTGCCATCCGCGCCGGCTTCCATCCGCCGCACCCGGCGCTCGAGAAGGTGTTCCGATACGTGACTCTCGAGGTCGGGCTGGCCGCGGGTGCGCTGATGGCATTGGGCGGGCTCATCGCGCTGGTCCTTGCGGTGGCGAGCTGGGGTGCCGTCGGCTTCGGCACCCTCGATCCTTCGCTGACGATGCGCGAGGTGATCCCCGCCGTCGTGCTGCTGGCGCTGGGCACCCAAACGGTATTCGCCAGCTTCTTCATCAGCATCCTGTCGATTGATATGGACTAATAGACGGGCGTCTCCACGGTCACGGCTTCCAGCCATTTCCTGCAGGAGACGAGGAACCGCGCCCCTTGCAGGCCGTCGAGGATGCGGTGGTCGAACGAGAAGCAGAGGTACATCATCGGTTTGATCCCGATCATGCCGCCGACCGCCACTGGCCTGTCGACTATCGCCTCCATGGTCATGATCCCGGCCTGACCGGGGTTGATCACCGAGTAGCTGAAGAGCGTCCCGAACGTGCCCGAGTTGTTGACGGTGAACGTGGCGCCGGCGAGGTCGTCGGCCTTCAGCTGCTTGCTCCGGGCGCGAGTCGCCAGGTCGGTGACGGCGCGAGCCAGGCCGGCGATGGACAACCCGTCGGCGCGCCGGATGACAGGGACCACGAGCGTGTCGTCCAGTCCGACCGAGACGCCCAGGTTGATGTCGCGGTGCACGATGAGCTCGGTCTCGTTGAAGGTCGAGTTGACCTCGGGGTGCTCGCGCAGCGCCGACACCACAGCAGCCATGACGTAGGGGAGATAGGTCAGCGAGAAGCCCTCCTGCTTCTGGAAGGCGGCCTTGTTGGCCGCCCGGTTGGCCACGACGCCCGACATGTCCACCTCCTGCGTCTGCCAGGCGTGAGGGATCGTCGTCTTCGAGCGCGTCATGTTCTCGGCGATGAGCCGGCGCACGCGCGTGAGCTGGATCACCTGGTCTCCCTCGCCCGGCGCGGTCGGGGCTGCAGCCGCCTTTGCAGCTGGGACCTTGGCCGCGACCGCGAAGTCCTGCACGTCCTTCTTGGTGATGCGCCCGCCGATCCCGGTCCCGTTGACCCTGGAAAGGTCGACCTTGAGCTCAGAGGCCACCATCTGCACGGCCGGTGAATAGCGATGCTCTCCAGTCGGTAGCGCCTCGGCCGCTTGGGTCTGCTTCACCGGAGCTGCCGTCGCTGACGGGACCTCCTTGGGCTCCTCGCCCCCTCCGGCGCTTTGCGCCACCTCCCCGGCGAGTGGGGAGGCCACGACCTTCTCTGGGGCTGCTACGGGTGCAGGCTCGGCGGGCGGGGAGGCCACGACCTTCTCCGGGGGCGCTTCGCCGTCAGCCCCTACCTCGACCACAGCGATCTCTGCGCCGGCCTGTACCGTCTGGCCTTCCTTGGCCAGGATCTCCTTGAGGATGCCCGTCACCGGCGCCGGCACCTCGGCGCTGACCTTGTCGGTGTCGACCTCGAGCATCGGCTCGAACTCGACCACCTTGTCGCCAGGCTTGACGAGCCACTTCGAGATGGTGCCCTCGTGCACCGACTCCCCGAGCTGCGGCATGACTACGCGCTTCGTCTGTCCGGCCATCAGAAGGCAGCCAGCTCGCGCAGTGCGGCAGCGATCTTTTCAGGGTTGGGCATGAAGAAATCCTCCATCGCCGGAGCGTATGGCATCGCGGGCACGTCCAGGCCGCCGAACCGCTTCACCGGTGCGTCGAGCCACCGCCAAGCCTCATCCGCGATGAGCGCCGCAACCTCCGAGCCCACCGACACGCTGAAGTTGTCCTCGTAGAGGACCAGGCTCTTGCCGGTCTTGCGAGCCGAGGCGATGATCGCCTCCCGGTCGAGGGGGTAGACGGTGCGCAGGTCGACGATCTCGACGCTCACGCCCTCCGCGTCGAGCGCCCTGGCCGCCTCAAGCGCGTAGTGGACCATCAACCCATAGCAGAAGACTGAGATGTCGGTGCCTTCGCGCACGGTGCGTGCGACCTGCAGGGGTATGAGGTACTCGCCCTTGGGCACTGCCTCCTTGAACATGCGGTACAGCCGCTTGTGCTCGAAGAACAGAACAGGGTCCGGGTCGCGGATCGCCGCGATCATCAGGCCCTTCGCCTCATACGGGCTGGATGGGATCACGATCTTCAACCCCGGCGTGGCAAAGCGCGCCTCGATCGACTGCGAGTGGTAGAGCGCGCCGTGCGCGTGGCCGCCCATTGGCGCGCGCACGACCATGGGCACCGACCAATCCCCGTCGCTGCGGTACCTGAACTTGGCAATCTCGTTGGTGATCTGGTTGAACGCCATGTGGGCGAAGTCGGTGAACTGCATCTCGGCCACTGGCCGCTTGCCGGCCAGCGCCAATCCGAGGGCGACTCCGGCGATCGACGACTCGGCCAGCGGTGTGTCGATGACGCGGGCCTCGCCGAATCGATTGCGAAGGCCGTCGGTGACGAGGAACACGCCGCCCTTCTGCCCGACGTCCTCACCCAGGACTATGACGCGCTCGTCGCGCTCCATCTCCTCGGTCAGGGCCGAGCGCAGCGCCGACACCATGTTCATCTCTTCCGTCTCGACGCCGGCCGCCGGCTCGATGGCTTTCGGCACATCCAGGCCGTACACGTTGGTCAGCGCGTTCTCCGCGGGAGCATCAGGAGACGCCATGCCCTCGCTCGTCGCCTTCGAGACCTCCTCCTTGACGCGCTCCTCATACTCGCCGATCTCCTTGGCGGTCAGCACGCCCTCTTCGAGCAGGCGCTTCTTGAACTGCTCGAGGCAGTCGTTGCGTGCGAGCAGCTCGATCTCGTCCTGGGTCCGATAGCGGCGCTGGTCGTCCTCCGACGAGTGCGCTCCCAGCCTGTCGACGAGGCACTCGATGAGGGTCGGACCCGCCCCTGCGCGCGCGCGAGCGATCGCCTCCTTGGC
>JBGOTG010000248.1:0-3437 GCA_041476405.1 Candidatus Dormibacteraceae bacterium
CGGCATGTGGATCAACCCGTGCAACGGGATCCACATGCTGTTCATGAACTTCGCCATCGACGCGGTGTTCCTCGACAGCGGGGAGCGCGTGAGAAAGGTGTACCCGAAAGTGCACGCGTGGTGGGGCGTGGTGTGGTTCGTGTGGGGCGCGCAGAGTGTGCTCGAGCTCCCATCGGGATCGACCGCAAGCCTCGGCCTCGTGCGCGGCGACCAGATAGTCATCGCATAGAGCCGCGCTGTAAAGGGCGGCTTGACACGGCCGCTAGCCTCGAGGCCGTGCTCGCTCGGATGGTGGACCTAGTGCTGCCGCCGCGGTGCGGAGCCTGCCGGTCAGTAGGGTCGTGGCTGTGCAGCTCGTGCCGCGCGAGGATTCGGCGCCTCGAAGAGCCGATGTGCCGGCGCTGCGGAGCAGAACTGGAATCGGCCCAGCGGGAGTGCGGCTGCCGCCGTCGCCTCAAGGCTCTGTCCCGCCTGCGCTCGGCAGTCGCCTACGAAGGTCCTGTCGAGCCGGCGATCCAGCGGTTCAAGTACGCCGGTTGGCGCCGGCTGGCCGGTCCGCTCGCCCTGCTGCTGGCGGAGCGCTTGATGGTGGAGGGGCTCGCCGGCTCGTCTGTGCTGGCTGTGCCTCTCCACGCAGAGCGGCTCCGCCAGCGGGGGTTCAACCAATCCGAGCTCCTCGCGGGCGAGCTGAGGTCGCGGCTCGGGCTGGACGCGCCGCCAGGGGAGCTGGTCCGGGTCAGGGCCACACCGCCGCAGGTCGGGCACGACCGCCTGTGGCGGCTGGAGAACGTCCGCGGCGCGTTCGCATGGCGTGGTGCGAATCTCGCTGGAAAGGCGCTTCTTCTGGTCGACGACGTGGCCACCACCGGTGCAACGCTCGAGGCGTGCGCGGTCGCTCTGAGGGCGAACGGGTCAGGGCCTGTGACAGGCGTCTCTGTAGCTCGCGTCACCGTGTAGGGGAACGGAAAACGGGCCTCCCGCTTATAGTGGGTCGGCGTTCCATGTAATACAGCGCGGAGGCTGACGAATGGCAGTTCGGATCCCAGGTATCAATATCGATGAGTACTACCAGCAGCTCGGACCTATAGAGCCGCTGATCCGCGACGACCGCGTGACCGAGATCATGGTCAACGGAAGCGATCACGTCTACGTCGAGATGGGCGGCAAGGTGGTCCTCACGAACATCAAGTTCACTGACGAGGACCAGCTCCTCAACGTGATCCAGTTCATCGTCCGAACCGTGGGCCGGCGCATCGATGAGCGCCAGCCTCTTTGCGATGCTCGCCTGGCCGACGGCTCCCGCGTCAATGCCGTCATCCGGCCGCTGGCGTTGAACGGCCCCTTGCTGACGGTCCGCAAGTTTTCCAGGGACCCGTTCCAGGTCGAAGACCTGATCCGGTTCGGCAGTTGCAACGAAGCGGGCTTCGGGTTCCTGAAAGCCGCAGTTCTCGCCAAGGCGAACATCATTGTCTCGGGTGGGACGGGCACCGGCAAGACGACCTTCCTGAACGTCCTGTCCGGGTTCATCCCCGTCGAAGACCGCATCGTTACGATCGAGGACGCCGCTGAGCTTCAGCTGCACCAGGAGCACGTGTGCCGCCTCGAGACGCGCCCTAAGGACATCAACGGCGAAGGCGAGGTCACCATCCAGCGTCTGGTCATCAACGCACTGCGCATGCGCCCCGAGCGAATCGTGGTCGGCGAGTGTCGCGGCGGCGAAGCCCTCGACATGCTGCAGGCCATGAACACCGGCCATGACGGCTCCATGACCACGATCCACGCCAACAGCCCGCGCGACGCGCTGGCTCGCCTCGAGACCCTCGTGCTGATGGGGGGCATCGACCTCCCGGTCAAGGCGATCCGCCAGCAGGTGTCGTCCGCCATCAACATCATCTGCCAGCTCAACCGCCTTCGCGACGGGTCGCGCAAGGTGACGGCGATCTCGGAGATCGTGGGCATGGAGATGGACGTGATCACGATGCAGGACATCTTCGTGCTGGAGCAGAAGGGCGCCACCGCCGACGGCAAGGTGATCGCGGAGTTCAGGCCGACCGGTCTGCGACCGAAGATCCTGGATCGAATTTTCGCTCAGGGAATCCCGCTGCCGAAGGAGATCCTGACCCTCTTTCCACCGCCTCCTGGATACAAGCCCTCAGCCAGGTAGAGGCCCGTCCGACGGCCCAAGCAGGGCGCTCAGGCAGACCCTATACTCGGTCTGTGAAGGTCGTACTGAACGACCGCACGGACGGCCTTGGGCCGGAGCTGCGCGAGTACGCGCAACGCAAGGTGACGCGCCTCGCACGGCACTTCGGGAGGGTGGCGGAGGCCGAGGTCGAGTTCACCGAAGAACGAAAGCGAAGCGGTCTCGCGACGGTTTCTTGCAAGATCATCGTCCACCTGGATGGGCACCGCGCGCCGCTGCTGTCGGCGCACGAAAGCGGACCTGACGCGCAATCCGCCCTCGACCTGGCGCTAGACAAAATCGACCGCCAGGTGGTCAAGACCAAGGAGAAGCGAACTCACCGCAAACCTGGCGTCTCAGCCCTCCGCGTGCCTCAAACCACCGAGGACGCGAAGGAGTCGCCTATGCCGGAGCGGATCCGCCTGAAGCTGCATCCGATGTCGGAGGAGGACGCCATCTCGGAGCTGCAGTCCGATGGGCAGGCCTTCCACGTGTTTCTGGACGAGGATTCGGGCGGCATCGCGATCGCCTTTCGACGCACTGACGGTTCGGTGGGGATCCTCGAGCCTTTCATTCCCTAAAGGAAGGCTGGGTTTCGACCTCAGCGCTTCCCGGTAACCTAGATCCAGTGCCCAGTCTCACCAAGCTGTTCGACCCGAACGAGAGGGAGGTCAAGCGTCACCTAGCGGTGGCGGCTGCGATCACCTCCCTCGAGCCAGAGCTCATGGCTCTGGACGACGCCGACTTGCGCCGGCGGTCGGACGAGCTGCGCGAGCGCGCCAAGGCCGGCGAGGACCTGGACGAGCTGTTGATCGAGGCGTTCGCGCTCTGCAGAGAGGCGAGCCGGCGCACCATCGGGCTGCGCCACTTCGACGTCCAGCTCGTGGGGGGCATCGTCCTGCACAACGGGCGGATCGCCGAGATGAAGACCGGCGAAGGCAAGACGCTCGTGGCGAGCCTGGCGCTGTACCTCAACGCCCTCCCCGCCAAGGGCGTGCACCTGGTCACCGTCAACGACTACCTCGCCCGCCGCGACGCCGGCTGGATGGCTCCGATCTACCACGTGCTCGGATTGAGCGTCGGTGTCAACGTGGGGTCGGTGGGGACGTATCTCTACGACCCCGACTTTGTCGACGAGACCCACGGTGACTCCAGGCTCCAGCACCTGCGGCCGGTGACCAAGGGCGAGTCCTATCTCGCGGACATCACTTACGCGACCAACTCCGAGCTCGCCTTCGACTACCTGCGCGACAAC
>JBGOTG010000249.1:0-3398 GCA_041476405.1 Candidatus Dormibacteraceae bacterium
ACCGATACCCGAGGACTCGGCGAGCCGCCTTCAACGCCCTCCTATTTGGTCTTGCTCCGGGCGGGGTTTGCCTGGCCGGCCGGTCACCCGGCCGCCGGTGGGCTCTTACCCCACCATTTCACCCTTACCCGACAGCGCCTCTCCGGAGACAGGCACTGCCTGGCGGTGTAATTTCTGTGGCACTTTCCTTCGGGTCGCCCCGACTGGGTGTTACCCAGCGCCCTGCTCTTTGGAGCCCGGACTTTCCTCCAACGCTATTTACTTCGCCGGCGGTCACCCGTCCGCCTCGGCCCGAGGTGATTCTACCCGCGAGCCGCGCCCTTCTTAACGTGCTCGTCCAGGGCCATGTTGGCGAGCTTGTCGGCGCCCCGATTGCTCTCGCGCTCCACATGCTGGATTTCGACATCGTCAAACGCGCCCAGGAGCTCTTTGGCCTCCTTATAAAGCGGCTGCAGCTCGGGCTTCTTGACCCGGTAGCTGCCTTTGATCTGCTCGACCACAAGGTTCGAGTCGAGGAAGACCTCGAGGCGATCGGGTTTCCACTCCGCCACAGCCTTCAGGCCGTCGATCAGCGCGCGATACTCGGCCTCGTTGTTGGTGGCCGTTCCAATGAAGCGATGAAACGTCCGCAGCCGCGTCCCCTGGTCGTCCTCGATCACCACGCCGACGGCCGCGGGGCCGGGGTTCCCTCGCGATGCGCCGTCGGTGCGCAATCGCAGGACCTTCTTCAGGCGAGCACCAGGATCCGGCTGCAGTGCTCGCAGTGGACGAGATCCTCCAGGCCCTTGCGCAGCGTCTGCATGCCCGACGAGGTCACCGTCACTCGGCATGCCGTGCACTGGTTGCCCACGACCCTGGCGACGGGCGGATGGGAGCGGTTCCGCGAGTAAGCCGCCTGCGCCGCCGGCGGCACCTCTGCCCAGACCTCGTCCCTCTCGGCCTCGACCTCGGCCAGCTCGGCGCGGGCGGCTTCGAGCTCCTCTTTCAAGTCCGGCTCCTCGGCGGCAGAGCGGGCTCGCGCCTCCTGGAGGCTCGCGACGGCGGCCCGAACCGCGTCGTCCGCCGCCTCGGCGTCCTCCATCAGGTGGAGCTCCGCGTCCTCCTCCTCGGCGAATCGGGCCTTCATGTGCGCGACCTCATCCGACATCTGCATGAGCTCGGTCGGGTTGCGGATTCTGCCGCTCATCAGCTCCTTCTCTCGCGAGCGAAGCTTGGAGCGATGGTCCTCGCGCGCATGGTCAGACTCGCGCAGCCGGGCCGCCACCGCGTCCTGGGCGGAGCGTGCCTCCTGCACCGATTCCTCGAGGCTCACAACCTCCGGGTCGGCCTGCAGCCTCGTCTCGAGGCGATCGATGACCTCACGAAGGGCCCGTTCCCGCTCGACGGCCGCCTGGTATCGGAGCAGGAGCTGGGCCGGGTTCATCAGGGCTGCGGCGTTCTTGGTATTGGAGGAACCGTATCGAACCCGATGCGATGGGCTTCGGCGGCCCGATCGGTCGCGACGGCCATCTCACCGAACTTCTCTTCGTACGCGGCGACGTTCTGCGCGAGTAGCTGGGACAGGAGCTTGAGGTGGTTCGGGCTCATGCCGACGCGCGAGTAGACCCTCACCAGCCCAGGCTCCTCGGGCGCCCACTGGCCGAAGTTCAGAACGAAGCCGAGCGGATTGCCGTTGATCAGGACGGCATCCGTGTACACGACCTGGCTGGCGCTGTCCTGGACCTTGACCCTGATTGGCAGCTCACTCATTCCAGTACGACCAGCACCTGGCCCTCCTTTACCACCTCGGTCTCCTTGACCCGGATCTCCTTGACAGTGCCCGCACGCGGCGCGGTCACGGAGATCTCCATCTTCATCGACTCGAGGATCATGAGCACGTCGTCCTCGGCGACCACATCGCCGGGCTTCGAAGTGATCTTCCACACATTGCCGACGAGCTCGGCTTTGACCTCAGTCATGACGACGCCCCCGACATGCCAAGGCTCGGAGCGGGCCGTGGTCGAGCGTCCAGCCCAAGCTGAGCCCTCGCCTCCGAGAGCGATGCAGCCTCGCGGCCAAGGTCGCGGCACAGCCGCACCGCCTTCTCGACCAAGTCGCCGTTGCTTGTCGCCATGTTGCCTTCCTCCAGATAGAAGTTGTCCTCGAGACCGACGCGGACGTTGCCGCCCATCGTGATCGCGGCCGCCACCAGCGGCCACTGGTTGAGGCCGATGCCGATCACCTGCCAATGCGAACCGGGCGGCAGCGAATCCACCTGGTCGACCAGGTGCCGGGTGGTGCCCGGGATGCCGCCCAGCACGCCCATGATCAGGCTGAACTGATAAGGCGGCTCGAGCACGCCCATGTCGATCAGCGGCCTCGTATTGCCGATGTGGCCCGCATCGAAGCACTCCATCTCGGGGCGGACGCCGGACCGGTTCATGGCTTCGAGAAAGAACTGGATGTCCTTGAACGGGTTGGCGAAGACGAGGTCGTGGTGGAAGACCTTGCGCTTCTCCGAGTAGATCGCGTAGTTCATCGAGCCCATGTTCAACGCGGCCATCTCCGGGCGAAGGTCGCGGACGTGGGCGATCCTCTCCTCTGGAGGAATGCCGACCGCGCCCGTCGAGAAATTGATGATCACGTCGGTGCGAGCGCGGACCTCCGAGAAGATCTCGGCGAAGGTCCCGGGTTGCCAGTCCGGACCCCCCTCTGGAGTGCGGGCGTGGATGTGGACGATGGCCGCGCCCGCCTCGGCGGCCCGCCTTGCCTCTTCGCCGATCTCCTTCGGTGTGTAAGGGATGGCTGGACACTGGGCGCGCGTCGCGATCACGCCGGTGAGCGCAGCCGTGACGACGGCCTTGGTCATACGGGGATGTTCCCGTGCTTCCGCCACGGCCTGTCCACCTTCTTGTCCCTGGCCTGCTCGAGGCCGCGGATGATCGCGCGGCGCGTCTCGGCGGGGTCGATCACGTCGTCGATCATGGCCCAGCCGGCCGCCAGGTATGGATTGATCTGCGTCCGGATGGCGTCGATGAGCTGCGCTCGAGTCTCCTCGGGGTTGTCCGATGCCTCGACCTGCTTGTTGAAGATGATGTTGACAGCGCCCTCGGGGCCCATCACCGAGATCTCGGCCAACGGCCACGCCACGATCAGGTCGGGCTGGTAGCCCTTGCCGCACATCACGTAGTAGCCGGCCCCATAGGCCTTGCGCATGATCACCGTGACCTTGGGGACCGTCGCCTCCGACGTCGCGTAGAGCATCTTGGCGCCGTGACGGATGATTCCGTCCTTCTCGACCTGCGACCCGACTATGAAACCCGGCACGTCCATCAAGTAGACGAGCGGGATGTTGAACGCATCGCACATGCGGATGAAGCGCGCCGCCTTGTCCGCCGAGTCCGAGTCGAGACTGCCTC
>JBGOTG010000250.1:0-3358 GCA_041476405.1 Candidatus Dormibacteraceae bacterium
CCTCGACGGCAGTCAGGCCGGTGAGCACTTGAGGGAAAGGCTCGACGATGCGCCTGGCGTGATCGGCGTCCACGTCAACCCCAAGGGGCGGCTCGCACACGTCACCTACGACCCCAAGCTGACCGACCTGCGGGCCATCGTGGCCACGGCCCAAGCAGCCGGCTTCGAGATTGGCGGCGCCTCGACCCACATTGAGATCCGCGGAATGCACTGCGCGTCCTGTGTGACGACCATCGAGGAAGCGCTCAAGGCGACCCGAGGCGTCATCGACGCCAGTGTCAACCTGGTCACCCGCCAGGCTCGCGTGGAGTACTTCCCGGAGTTCATCGACGCGGCGGGCCTCACGCGGGCGGTCGAACAGGCCGGGTACGACGCGGTTGCGGCCCCGTCCGCGACCGAGACGGCGGTCGACCGCCAGCAGGTGGAGCAAGACCGTGAATACCGCATGCTGCTGAGCAAGTTCTGGTTCGCCGCCGCGATGTCGGTGCCGGTCATCGTCCTTTCATACCCCTCCTTCGTCCCAGGCCTAAGCGGATTGCTGCCCAGGGGCAGCGATACTCTGCGCCTGGTCTGGGGCCTGCTGGGCCTGGTGACGATCCCTGTGATGGCGTGGTCGGGAAGCCAGTTCTTCACCGGCGCATGGCAGGCCCTAAAGCACCGGCAGGCCAACATGCACACGCTGATCGCGATCGGCATCTCCTCCGCCTGGCTGTACTCGACCGTGGCCGTGATCTTCCCGTCCATCTTCCCCTCGCGCGATCTGGCCGAGGTCTTCTACGACGTCACCGCAGTGGTGACCGCTCTCGTCGTGCTCGGCCTGGCGCTGGAACTGAAGGCGCGCGGCCGTACCAGCGAGGCGATCAAGAAGCTGATCGGCCTGCAGGCGAAGACCGCGCGCGCGCTGCGAGATGGAGTCGAGGTTGACGTCCCGGTCGAGGAGCTGCTGGTCGGTGATGTCGTGGTCGTGCGGCCGGGCGAGAAGTTCGCCGTCGACGGAGTCGTTGTCAAAGGTGCGTCGTCAGTGGACGAGAGCATGATCACTGGCGAGTCGATCCCGGTCGAGAAGCACACGGGCGACCTGGTGATCGGCGCCACCGTCAACCAGAACGGCAGCTTGCGTTTCCGCGCCACCAAGGTCGGCAAGGACACCGCGCTCGCCCAGATCATCCGGCTCGTGCAGGACGCCCAGGGTTCGAAAGCCCCCGTTCAGCGGCTGGTCGATCAGGTCTCGCATTACTTCGTGCCCAGCGTGATGATCCTGGCGGTGGTGGCGGCCGAGGCGTGGCTTGCGTTCGGGCCACAGCCCGCATTCGTCTACGCCCTGATCGCTTTCACCACCACCCTCATCATCGCCTGCCCCTGCGCACTTGGGTTAGCCACGCCGACCAGCCTCACCGTCGGCATCGGCAAGGCGGCTGAGCAGGGGATCCTGATCCGTTCCGGCACCGCATTGCAGACCGCGACCCGGCTGAACGCGATCATCTTGGACAAGACCGGCACCATCACCAGGGGCAAGCCACAGCTGACTGACGTGGTCGCTGAGAACGGAATCGGCGAAGACGAAATGCTGCGACTTGCTGCGGCCGTCGAGCTGAAGTCGGAGCACCCACTCGCCAGCGCCATAGTCGATGGCGCCCGAGCGCGAGGACTTGAGCTTCAGGAGGTAGATGGATTCAGCGCGATTCCGGGGCACGGGGTGGAGGCCACCGCCGAAGGCCACCGCCTGCTGCTCGGCACCTCGAAGCTGATGGCCGACCGCGGCCTGCGGGTCGGCCGACTCCAGGCCGAGGCTGAGCGGTTCGCCGAAGACGGCAAGACACCGATGTACGTCGCCATCGACGGCCGGGTCGCCGGTGTCGTCGCCGTCGCCGACACCCTGAAGGAGGACTCCAAAGCCGTCGTCGCCGCGCTCAAGCGCCTGGGCCTAGAGGTTCTGATGATCACCGGCGACAACCGCCGGACCGCCAACGCCATCGGCCGCCAGGTCGGAGTCGACCGCGTTCTCGCCGAGGTGCTCCCGGAAGACAAAGCCCACGAGGTGCGCAAGCTTCAGCTCGAAGGCAAGAAAGTGGGCATGGTCGGAGACGGCATCAACGACGCCCCAGCCCTCGCGCAAGCTGACATCGGCTTCGCCATCGGCACCGGCACCGACGTCGCCATCGAGGCGGCCGACATCACGTTGGTCGGCGGCAGCACCCGCGGCGTGGTGACGGCGATCGAGATCTCGAAGGCGACCATGCGCAACATTCGCCAGAACCTGGTCGGCGCCTTCGTCTACAACACGGCCGGGATACCGATCGCGATGGGCCTACTCTTTCCCTTCTTCGGGATCCTGCTCAGTCCTATTCTGGCCGCTGCGGCCATGGCTGCCAGCTCGGTGACCGTCATCTCCAACGCCAACCGTCTTCGCTCCTGGAAGCCGAGCGAGGTGTCCTCATGAGCCTTGCAGATCTTGTGACCCTTACCGAGCTCACCCGGATCGTTGTCGGGCTCCTCATCATCAGTGGCATCGCCTGGTTCTTTTGGGGGCGGCGCAAGGTGGGCCTCAGGGCGCCGTTGGCGTCCTCCGGTTACCAGGAGGCGATGGTGCTGGTGAAGGGCGGCTACACCCCCGATGTGATCATCGTCCGGCACGGCAGGCCCGTCCGCCTCAACTTCCGCCGCGAAGAGTCCTCCGCCTGCTCCGAGATGGTCGTCTTCGGTGACTTCGGTAAGTCGGCCAAGCTCCCGACCGGCGAGACCGTGTCGGTGGAGTTGCTGCCGGAGACGCCGGGCGAGTATGAGTTCACATGCCAGATGGGGATGCTGCGCGGGAAGTTGGTGGTGGAGTGATGGCGACGTTGACGCCAAGGTCCCGTCGCAACGACTCCGTCGAGCACGGCAGTCGCATTCGCGCTCGGCTGCGCCGAATCGAGGGCCAGGTCAAGGGCATCGAGCGCATGTACGAGGACGGGCGGCCGTGTCCGGAGATCCTCGACCAGGTCGCGGCCGCGCGCGGTGCGCTCGACGAGCTCGCCTTTTTGATCCTGGACGACCACGTGCGCGGCTGCCTGGAACCAATCGTTTATGACTCGGAGGACAAGGCAAGGACTGCCCGCTTGCTGCTGGCGATCCGCCGCTTCGTCCGGAGTGGCTGATGGGCGCCTTGTCCAATCGCAGCCTGATGGCCGGCCTTGCCGGGAGCATCGGTCTGGCCGCCCTCTACGCGCTGATTGTGGGTGGAGCCTCCGGCTCGCTACGCCACCTCGCTGAGCAGGCAGGATCGGATTGGTACCTGCTGCTTCCCCTCGCGCTCGGTTTCGGCCTTCAGGTATCTCTGATGGTCGAGCTCCGAAAGCGTCACCGCCTACAGGCTGCG
>JBGOTG010000251.1:0-3347 GCA_041476405.1 Candidatus Dormibacteraceae bacterium
CCACTCGAGAAGCGCCCACAGGGATCGGGCCTCGCCTGGCTTGCTCGGTTCGAGGCCGGGCGCCCACAGCACGACGCGGCCGCCCCCCCGGATGCAGTCCCATGCCTCAGATGCAGCGAGCCTCGCGACCTGGTCGGCAATCTCGCGCGTTGGCGGGTCCGGATCGCAAAAGATGCCGATCGTTTGTACCCCCGGCGGCTCGTACTCGCGCACCACCAACTCACCCAGGCGAGCGCTTGACCGCCAGTGGATACGCCGCAGCGGATCGCCGGGCCGGTACTCGCGAACCCCGAACAGCTCCGTCCCGGATCCGGCGCGCGGCGCTGAAACGCTAGCCTCCAGCTCCCGGGCCAGGGGCACTGAGCTCAGCGACATGAATCGTGGGAGGACGAGACCGATCTCTCCATTTGCGCCCTTCCGCCGAAACCGGAAGAAGCCGAGGGGATCGCTCGATTCCACGACCCAGTTGCTCGCCACGATGGCGCCGCGCCCGAGCGGACCGAGGGTCCGGCGCTCCACCCAGCCGGGCCTCGGCACCAGACCCGTTGCCGCCCCCACCTCGGCCCCGCCAATGGAGCCCGACAGGCTGGCGGGGCCCCGAGCTGCACCCGTCGTTGTCAGCCGGAGCTCGATGTCGGCCTGGTCTCCTTCGAAAATCGGGACAGGCAGCGGTCCGCTGCGGAGCAGCTGCTCTGGGACCGCCTCGATCGGCGAGTCGGGCCCGGGCTTGGCGCCGCCCAGGCCTAGGTCAGCCCTGAGCCCGCGCCAGTTCCAACTGGCGTAGACGTAGGCGGCCACGACCATGGCCGCGATCCAGTAAGCGAGCAGAAATAGCCACGCGACCTCGGAGGTCGTGCCGTAGTAGAAAACAGCGGCAGCGACCGCCAACGCGCCCGCGACCCGCCACGTCGGGGACATGCGGGCTGTATGTCCTGGACCGATCAGTGCTGCCTCAACGGCGGAAGGGGCAATGACGCGACCACCTCTTCGACCACGTCTGCCGCCTTGAACCGGCCGCGCATGCCAAGCCGGTGCGAGAGCACCGGCAGCGCCAGGAGCTTGATATCGTCAGGCAGCACGAAGTCGCGTCCCTCGAACAGGGCCCACGCTTGCGCGGCGCGCTGCAGGTAGACGCCCGAGCGCATGCTCGCGGGCAGCAGAACCTCTTCGCGCGAACGGATCGCGTGCAGCAGCGACACGATGTAGGTCCGGATCGCCGGGGCGGCCACGACTTTCAGGCAGGCATCCTGGAGCTCGATCACCTCCGCCAGGCTCACGACCGCTCGCAGGTCCGCGATCGGATCCCCGTGCTCACGGCGGGCCAGCACCTCCATCGCCTCTTCGTCGGTCGGCGGTCCCATCTCGGCAGCCAGGATGAAACGGTCGAGCTGCGATTCGGGCAGCGGGTAGGTGCCGTGGAACTCGGTTGGGTTTTGCGTGGCGACGACGAAGAAAGGACGCTCGAGGCTGCGGGTAACGCCCTCGACGGTGACCTGCCCTTCGCCCATAGCTTCCAGCAGCGCGGACTGGGTGCGCGGTGTCGCGCGGTTGACCTCGTCCGCCAGGACGATGTTGGCGAACACGGGACCAGGGATGAACTGAAAGCTCAGGTCCTTTTGATTGAAGACGCTGGAGCCGGTGATGTCCGACGGCAGAAGGTCGGGCGTGCACTGGATCCGCCGAAACGCACCGCCCACTGATGTTGCGAGCGCCCTTGCAAGGAGCGTCTTTCCGGTGCCCGGCAGGTCCTGCAGCAGGACATGGCCGCCTGCGACGAGGCCGGCGACAGCAAGGCGCACCACCTTGTCCTTGCCGACGATGACCCGGTGGACGTTCTCTTCGATCCGCCCCAGAAGCTCAGCGGCGCGGCGGGGCACAAGGTTGGGTTCCTGGGAAGCCGACGACATCTCGGACCAGTCTAGTTCGGTGTCTGCAGGGTCTGGCCGGCTGCGATCGCGAGCGGGCTCTAGCCGATCATGCGGGCGATGACTTCTGACAGGTTCGGCCCGCCCTTACCGAAGGGAACCGAGTGGACCCGATGCGCGAACACCATCTCGGCGACTTCGCCGACCTGGGCCGGCCCCACCTTGTCCTTGGTGTCGTAAGCGGCTTTCGCCTGGGCGGCACGCGCGCAAACGAGGTCGGATCGATGCCCGTCGACCTCGAGCGCGATCGAAAGCTGGGCGATCAGACGCAGGATCTCGCGCGGCAGCTCGACCTCCGGAAACGTCGCGATCGCCTCAGCAATGTGCGATCGAACGTCTTGCTCGGATTCGGCATGCTGCTGGTAGAACTTCATCGGGTCGTCTTCCCACACCGCCCGCTTCTCGACGATGTCGACCCGCTGGTCGAGGTCGCGTATGCCTTCGACGTCCACGCACAATCCGAAGCGGTCGAGCAGTTGCGGGCGCAGCTCGCCTTCTTCAGGGTTCATCGTGCCGATGAGGATGAATCGCGAGGGATGGGATACCGAGACGCCTTCGCGCTCGACCGTGTTGATGCCCATGGCGGCAGCGTCGAGCAGGACGTCGACTATGTGGTCGTCGAGAAGGTTCACCTCATCGACGTAGAGGATGTTGCGGTTGGCTTCGGCGAGCACCCCGGGCTCGAAGCGGCGCGCGCCTTCCTTGAGCGCAGCCTCCAGGTCGATGGTTCCCACCACGCGGTCCTCTGACGCGTTGATCGGCAGCTCCACCACGCGCATGCGGCGGGTGGTGACAGGGAGCGCGCCGTGCTTGGCGCGCTCGCGGCAGTCTAGGCAAAAGTCCTCGGGATCGTCGGGGTGGCAGCCGAAATGGCAACCCTCGACGACCTGCTGCTCGGGCAGCAGCTTCGCGAGCGCCCGCACCGCGGTCGACTTGCCGGTGCCTTTCTCGCCGCGAATCAACACCCCGCCGATGGCGGGGTTGATCGCGTTCAGCACCAGTGCGAGCTTCATCTGCTCCTGGCCGACGATTGCCGTGAAGGGGTAGGAGTACCTGTCTATCGCCATCGCACTGATGTTACCGGGCGCCTCTCCCCAGCTCCCGCTCCACCGCCGAGGCAATCTCGTCCCGAGACAGGTCGTAAAGGCCGTAGTAGCGCGCGCCCATCCTCTCCGCGAGGTCGGCGCAGGCGTTGATCGCGTATGTCTGGTACATCGGCGCGACGCGCGCCAGGTGCTGGACAGATGGCAGGTGGCTGTAGTCGCGAGCCGAGTCGATGACGAGCGCGTCGATGTGCTCCGCAGCGATCATGGCCGCCACCTTCTGAGCCTCGACCAGCGGCTCCTCCTTGAACATCGAGATGTTGCCGCGGCCGTCGCTGATAAGGACGAGGAGTGGCCTGATCGTCGGGTCTCTCAGCAG
>JBGOTG010000252.1:0-3345 GCA_041476405.1 Candidatus Dormibacteraceae bacterium
CTCGCCCGGCTGCTGGTCGCATGCCCCGAGCTGACGGTGGTGACCAACTCGCTGCTGGTGGCGCAGGCCTTGATGGAGGCTCCCCGGGTGGAGGTGATCCTGACTGGCGGCACGCTGCGCCGGTCGATCAAGGCGCTGGTGGGTCCAGCCACCGAGGAATCCGTGCGCGCCTTGCGGGCATCGCAGGCCTTCATCTCCGGCAACGGCTTTTCGGCCGAGCGCGGCCTGAGCACACCGAGCCCGCTCGTGGCCGCGACCGATCGAGCCCTCGCGGGCGCGGCTCAGCAGGTCGTGGTGCTCGCCGACTACACGAAGATCGGCCAGGAGACCATGTGCCAGACAGTTCCGACCGGTCGCATCCACACGCTCATCACAGATTCGAAAGCTCAACCCGCCGCGCTCGAGGCGATCCGCGAAGCCGGCGTCGACGTACGCGTCGCAGAGGTGGGCAAACGTGAGCCGATCGCCCGAACGGCTGACTGACCGCAAAACCCGCGCGACTGCAGGGCGCGCAGCAGCCGCACGCCGCGAGCTGGCCAGACGCCTCACCAAGGTTGAGCTGGAGCTGCGGGACGGCAGGTACCTCTTCGCATACAGCCGCACAACCCCTGGCGACGATGCCTGACCTTCGCTTCGACCCGCTGCGCAACGAATGGGTCGCTTACGCGACGGAGCGCAACGACCGCACGTTTCTACCGACCGACTTCTGTCCGCTGTGTCCGAGCGGCGCCGGCGGCGCGTCCGAGATTCCGCTTGACACATTCGAGGTGGTTGTCTTCGAAAACAGATTTCCCGCCTTCGGCCCCGATAGAGTCCACGGCCGCGTCGTCAGGCCACCGACCACGGGCTGCGAGGTGGTCGTGTACACACCAGAGCACACGACGACTCTCGCCCAGTTGCCTGTCGAGAGGGTGCGACTGCTCATCGACGTGTGGGCGGACCGATACAAAGAGCTTGGCTCACGCGCGGACGTCTCGTACGTCTTCATCTTCGAGAACAAGGGCGAGGAGATCGGGGTCACCCTGCATCACCCGCACGGCCAGATCTATGCCCTGCCTTTCGTGCCGCCGTTTGCTGCGGCCGAGCTGCTCGCCGCGGGTGATCATCGCCGGAGCACAGGTCGGTGCCTGAATTGCGACGAGCTCGAGGCCGAGATCGGCGGCCCACGCCTGCTGTTCGCCGGCGATTCGATGGCAGCGTTCGTGCCAAATGCCGCGCGGTGGCCATATGAGGTGCACGTGTATCCACGGCGGCATGTCGGCACGATCGCCGATCTGGATGACTCGGAGCGAGCCGATCTCGCCGCCTCCTTGCTTCGCGTCGCGGGCACGTATGACAAGCACTTCGGCTTCTCGACGCCTTACGTGATGGCGATGCACCAGGCGCCGACCGACGGCCGGGCGTGGCCCGAGGCACACCTGCACGTCGAGTTCTATCCGCCGCACCGGCGCGGCGACCGCCTCAAGCATATGGCGGGTGTTGAGCTCGGCGCCGGCACCTTCGTCAACGACACGAAGCCCGAGGACACGGCGTCACAGCTGCGCCGCGCCGCTCGGAAAACGACCGACACCATGCCGAAGAAGACCGTCGGCGCCACCAAAACCTTGAATTAGGATTACGAGAATGGCATCCGTCACCTTCGACCACGTGACGAAGCGTTTCGCAGGCGGCATCCTTGCCGTCAACGACCTCAGCCTCGAGATCAACGACACCGAATTCATGGTCCTCGTCGGCCCATCGGGATGCGGAAAGTCCACCGCGCTGAGAATGCTGGCCGGTCTGGAAGAGATCACCGATGGCGAGATCCGAATCGGCGACACCGTAGTCAACGACATGGCGCCGCGTGACCGCGACATCGCGATGATGTTCCAGTCGTACGCGCTGTACCCGCACATGACGGTGTACGACAACATGGCCTTCGGCCTGCGGATGCGCGGGATGGAGGGCTCGGAGATCGAGCGACGCGTCAACAACGCCGCGAACATCCTCGAGCTCGGGCCTTTGCTGAAGCGAAAGCCTCGCCACCTGTCAGGCGGCCAGCGGCAGCGTGTCGCTCTCGGCCGCGCCATCGTTCGCGAGCCGCAGGCATTCCTCCTGGACGAGCCGCTTTCCAACCTCGACGCGAAGCTCCGCGTCCAGACGCGCATCGAGCTCCAGAAGCAGCACCGCCTTCTGCACGCGACCTTCATCTACGTAACCCACGACCAGGTCGAGGCGATGACGATGGGCGACCGGATCGCGGTCATGAAAGATGGCGTGCTCCAGCAGGTCGCCCGGCCTCGAGAGATCTACGACAACCCTGCCAATATGTACGTCGCAGGGTTCATCGGCATCCCGACCATGAACTTCATCCCGGTGACCATCCAGGGAACCACCGCCAAAGCTTCAGGCTTCGACCTCGAGCTGCCCAGCGCGCCAGGGGTCGAGAAGGGTGTGCTAGGGATCCGTCCGGAAGCCATGACCGAGCATCCTCGCCCTGATCATCCAGGCCTGGATATGAAAGTCGAGGTGTCCGAGGTGCTCGGCCCAGATCAGTTCATCTATGGACAGGTCGGCGGCGATGCGATCACAGCGCGCGTCGACCCTCAGCTGAAGGTGGACCCAGGCGACAGGGTCCGCCTCGGCGTCGACACGCGTCGGCTGCACCTATTCGATCCGACGACCGGCGCGGCGATCCTCTAAGAAATATGAGAGGGAACCAGTCGGTTCCCCTCATCGGCGGGCGCTTCGCGCGCGCCTGCTCTCCCTCCCGGGATCGGATTAATTACGAATTGGTTTCTCCTCGCCACGATTTGTGGCATCCGGCGCCTCGCCCCCGTACCGATAGTCCTTGGCCGCCCACAGGCCGTAGTGCATCGGCACGGCGGTGCGCGGCTTCAGCTCCCACGCGAGGAGCGCCGCCTCGTGCGCATTCATGTTGCCGCCACCTCCATTGATGCATATGAAGGCGGCGTCGATGTTGGTGGTTGCAAACGCGCGCAAATGCTGGTCGTACTCGGTGTCGCCCGAGTGCCAGAGGCGGTCATCGCTCTTCGCGCACGTAGGGCGTGCCCAGCGCCGCCGGTGCGCCCAGGCGCCGTTTCGCCCACCTGGTGGACACGACGACAAGGACCACGACGGTCATCACGTAGGGGAGTGACGCAAAGACCTCCGGCGGGAGGTGCACCTGGCGCGCCTGCAGGACAAAGCCAAGGCTGGAGAACAGGCCGAACAGGTAGGCCCCGACCAATGTCAGCTCAGGCCGCCAGAACGCGAAGATCACCAATGCGATGGCGATCCAGCCGGCGCCCGAGGTCATGCCGTCGATCCAGTTGGGCGTGATCGCCAGGCTGAAGTAGGCCCCAC
>JBGOTG010000253.1:0-3310 GCA_041476405.1 Candidatus Dormibacteraceae bacterium
CACGCTGCTGCTGGCACTGCTGTCACCGCGCTTCGGTACCATGGCGGGCCGCTTCGGGCCGCGTCTCTTCCTGATCGTCGGTCCGCTCGTCATGGCGGCGGGCGTCCTGTTGTACGCCCGCGTCCCGGCCACGAGCACGGCGTGGCAGCTGCGACCGGGCGCACCCAGCACGCTGTGGCCGCCGACCGCATACCTCATCGACTTCCTGCCTGCCTCGATCGTGTTCGGTTTAGGGCTGGGAATCCTGGTGGCCCCACTGACCGCCGCGCTCATGGCCTCGGTTCCGGTCGCGAACGCCGGCCTTGCTTCATCGATCAACAACGCGATCTCGCGCATCGGCCCACAGCTGGCGGGCGCCGTGATCTTCGTAGCCGTCACTGCCGTCTTCTATTCATCGCTCGCGTCACGGATCCCCGGCGCCGATCCGGGCTCGACGTCCCTGAGAGCCGAGGTCAACCCGCTCAACCGACCGAGCGCCTCAGCTCCCGCGGAGGTGGCGACGCAGGCCAGGTACGCGTCCGCGGATGCGTTTCACACCGCGATGCTGATCGCCGCCGGCCTGCTGGTGGCGGGCGCGGCGGCGAATGCCGTAGGGCTTGAGCGGCAGCCTAAGACTTGAAGTAGTTGTTCTTCTGCAGGTAGGCCTGGGCGACCGCGTCCGCATCCTGGTGCAGCAGCGAGACCTGCTGGTTCATCGTCACCAGGTCGGCGGTGGTCAGCTTCGCGTCGATGTTGTTGAGCACGGTCTTTACCTCATCCGTGGCCGCGGCGGCCCGCATGATCGGCACCACGTTGTCAGCGGCTTCCAGCTGCTTGTCGTCCTGGAGTACGACGAGGCCGAGCGCGTTGAGGTCGCCGTCGCTGCTGAAGACGAGGCCGACCTGGATCGAGCTGTTCCTGAACGCGGCTCGCGTCGCAGGCCCGTCCGTGTCCAGGGCCTTGAAGTCCTTGAAGTGGATGCCGTAGACGGACTGGAGGCCCGGGAGGCAGTACGGCCGCGTCGGGCATTCGGGGCCGGCCCCGAGGACGAGCTGGTTGCCGATGGGGGCGAGGTCGGAGAGCTTGGTCAGATTGTTCTTGGTGGCGAAGTCCTTGGTCACGGCGAATGCGTTCTGGTCCACCGCCGCCGAGGGAGTCAGAGCGATGAGGCCCACCGGCTGGAGGTGCGAGTTGAGCTTGGTCACCGTCGCCGTGACGTCACCGGTGGCTTCGCCCGCCTTGTTGTTGTAAAACTCGAGATCGCTGGCCGCATAGCCCGCATACAGGTCGACCTGGCCTGCCTTCATCGCAGGCGCCAGCACCTCGCGGGTGCCCAGGTTCAACTTGTAGTTGATCGTGTAGCCGTCGTGAGCGAGCGCCTGCCCGTAGATCTCGGCCAGGATGCTGCTCTCCGGGAAGTTGAAACCGGCGACAGTGAGCGTTCCCTTCGAGGTGGCAGGGGTCGCCGAGCTTCCGCAGGCGGCGGTCACCATCAAGAGCGCCGTGAGCGTCGCCGGCAGCCACGCCGGCGTGAGCTTCCAGTTCATTGAGTCCTCTCCTTGAATCGGGGCAGGGTTACCCGAATCCAACCACGGCTGCGCCTTGATTCTTCCACATGGGCGGCATTCCACCGGGCCGCGATCGGGGATGGCCTAGAGGTGCAGAGCCTTGAAGTCGGTGATGCGAGGGGCGGCCGGAGCCCTCATCAGGCGGATCCCCCGAGGAACCAGCAGCCTCTCCACGCCGGACAGCGAGACCTCGGTGGCCAGCGCGAGAAGCCCGACGAGGACGGCGCCGGCAACCAGCTTCGTGTAGTCCTGCTGGGCGAGGCCGTCGATGATGTAGCGCCCAAACCCCCCGCCGGCGATGATCGCCGCCAGGGTTGCGGTCGCGACCACCTGGACCGCCGAGTTGCGCACACCTGCCATCAAGAGGGGTACCGCGAGCGGCAACTCCACCCTCACGATCTGCTTGAGCTCGCGGTAGCCCATCCCTCTCGCGGCGTCCTTGAGGTCAGGGTCGACCTCGCTCAAAGCCACGTAGCTGTTGGTGAGCATCGGAGGAACCGCCAGAGCGGTGAGCGACAGCACGATCGGGAAGTCGCCGAGGCCGAAGATCTGGAACGCGATGACGAGGATTGCGAAAGAGGGCACCGCCCTGCCGACATTCGAGACGTTGATCGCGAGGTCGCCGAAACGGCCGTAGTGGCCGAGGGCGATCCCGATGGGCAGCGCGATCAGGGCTGCGATCGCCACCGACTCGGCAGACAGTTGGACGTGCTCCGCAAGGCGGCGCGGTATGCCGTCAGAGCCCGCCCAGTGCGCGGGGTCCGCGAACCACTCCAGTACGCGGGAGATGATGGTCATTTCGCGGTCACCCTCGACCATGGAACCGCCAGCCGTTGGACGCCCGCGAGGACGAGATCCGCCACCAGCGCGAGGAGGATCGAGAGCACTGTCGCGACCACGAGCGGCGTGTGGAAGCTCTCGATGAGGCCTTTGAGAATCAGCTGTCCGAGCCCGCCTTCGCCGATCAGGGCGGTGATGGTCACCAGCCCGATGGTGGTCACCGTGGCAACCCGGATGCCCGCGAAAATCGCGGGCAGGGCAAGCGGGAGCTCAATTCGGAACAGCCGCGCCAGCGGTCGGTACCCCATCCCGTCCGCGGCGTCGAGCACGTCAGGCGGCACCGCCTCGAGCCCCACCAGGACGTTGCGGGCGAGGATCAGAAGCGTGTAGCTGACCAGGCCGATCTCCGCCGTGGTCTCGGTCAGGCCCGTATACGGGATGAGGAACGCGAAGAGCGCGATCGAAGGAATCGTGTACAGGATCCCGAAGGCCGCCAGCACCGGGCTGCGCAGCGGACGCCACCGGTGAGCCGCGATTCCAAGTGGGAAGGAGATCGCGAGGCCCACGACAACCGCAATCACAGTGAGCATCACGTGTTGCTCGATGGCGTCCATGAAGAGCGGGATGTGCGTCGAGAGCCAGCCCCAGTTGATCCAGGGGTCGACGATGTCGAGGAATTCCCCCGCGGGCATTCGATTACGGTAATGGAGCGCGGGTGAGGACTGAGGTCCTCCCCCGCGGAACCCCCTCCTGGGGTTACTCGTAGCCATGCATGGAGGCGCTTGGAAGGTGAAGGTCTGGGTGACGGCCGGCATGAAGCCGGCCTTATGGCGGCCTTTGCATTGATCTGGTCGACCACGTGATCCGGCTGGGAGCGCGGGTGAGGACTGAGGTCCTCCCCCACGGAACCCCCTCCTGGGGTTACTCGTAGCCATGCATGGAGGCGCTTGGAAAGTGGAGGTCTGGGTGACGGCCGGCATGAA
>JBGOTG010000254.1:0-3270 GCA_041476405.1 Candidatus Dormibacteraceae bacterium
CGAGCACAGGCGTGCCGTCGACGATGCCGCAGCTTACTGCGGCCAGATACTGGCGAACCGGGATCTGCTCGATCATGCGCGCGTCCTTCATCCGCTTCAAGGCCATGTACAGCGCTGTGAAAGCACCTGTGATCGAGGCGGTTCGCGTGCCGCCGTCGGCTTGCAGCACGTCGCAGTCGAGCGTGATGGTTCTCTCCCCGATCTTGCCCATGTCGACCGCTCCACGGAGCGAGCGTCCGATCAGGCGCTGGATCTCATGCGTGCGGCCGCCGACCCGGCCCTGGATCGACTCCCTCGCCCCACGATCGTGAGTCGAGCGCGGCAGCATCGAATATTCAGCCGTGACCCAGCCCTTGCCGCTGCCGCGTCGATGGGCAGGCACGCGGTCCTCGACGCTGGCGGTGATCCACACCCGCGTGCGGCCCATCTCGATCAAGCAAGAACCCTCAGCGTGCACGTTGACGCCGAGCTCGATCTTCAGGGGGCGCAGCTGGTCGGGCTCCCGCCCGTCGTGCCTGCTCATCGACGGCTCAATTTCAGGAAGAGGGCGGACCCTTCGTAGAACACGTACAGCGGGACGAACATGATCAGCGGGGTCAACGGGTCGACGCCAGGCGTCAGGAAGTTGGCGATCAGGGCCAGTCCGATGAACCACCACGGCCGGTTCTTGTACAGCCACCGCGAGTTGATGATGCGCAGCAACCCGAGCACCACCAGCACCACGGGCAGCTCGAAGACCAGGCCGAAGCCGATGATCATCGTGAGGATGAACCCGATGAGCTCCGATATGTCGGCCAGGTAAGTGACGTGTGGCGGCGCCAGCGCGCCCAGGACGCGGATATAGAGCGGTAGTGCGTACACGGCCGCACCAACGCCGAGCGCGAAGAAGATGATCGTGGCAACGATGAGCGGCAACATCAGCCTCCGCTCGTGGCGATGGAGGCCCGGGCTCACGAACCACCAGATCTGCTGGATGACGATGGGTGCCGCGAGGATGAATCCGATGTACACCGCGACCACGAGCTCGCTGATCACGCCTCCGGCCGGGTGCAGATAGACGGCGTTGGTGATCGCCGCACGCTGGATCAGCAGGTCGATCACCCGGCCCGCAATGAAGAATGAGGCGACTGTGGTGATCGCCCAGGCGGCGAGTGAGACGATGAGCGCCCTCCGGAGCGCCTCCAGGTGCTCGATCACCGACATCCGCCGGTCCTCGACCAGGGTGGCCGAGCGCGGGGCGCGCCGAAGGACCCTGTCTAGGAGGGCCACGCGACGAGCCTCAGCTGTGCGACGAGGAGGTGGTCTCCTGGCCCTTGGCTGGGGCGCTGTCGGCTGCAGGGGCAGCCGGGGCCGCGGGAGGCGCCGCCGGGGTGGCGGTCGCTGCCGCCGTCACCTCGTTGGTCAGCTCCGACGTAGCCTTCCGGAACTCGCGCATCGCCTTGCCGACGGCGCCGCCAAGCTCGGGCAGCCGGCCCGGGCCGAAGACGATCAGGACGATGACGAGGATGACTGCGATCCATATGGGGTGAAATGGCATTTGGCCCGATTATAGGGCCCGGAAGGTCCCTGACAGGACGGATTCGGTCATCCCGCCTGGATCGTGATCGAGGTGATCCTGTCGGTGGGCGCGGACAGCAGCTCCACCTTGTCCATGCCCTTGATCACGGTTCCAAACCGGTTGTATACGGACGTCGGCGCGCCGCCCGGCCAGACCGCCCGCTCGATGAAGAACTGGCTGCCGCTGACCGGGCCTCCTGCCGGCCTGGCCATGCCGACCGCCGCGATGCCCCAGTCGGGAGACGTGTTGGGTTCCTCGGGGAGGGTGTAACCCGGCCCGCCACGACCATCGCCCTTGGCATCCCCGCTCTGGACCACCCAGTCCTGGGTCTGCCACGGCATGTTGTTGTAGTAGCCGTTTAGGGCCAGGACTATGAAGTTGTTGACGGTCACCGGGGCGATCGTCGGGTACAGCTGGATCACGATCGGGCCCTGCGTCGTGTTCACAGTCGCCTGGTACGTGCGTGTTTCCGAGATGCAGATCGGCTGCCGGCCGATGAACTTGTCGGGAGCGATCTGCGTCGACGTCACGCACCCGGCCAGGGCGGCCGGAGCCGGCGTCTTCAGCGCCTGGTCGATCGCCAGGCCACCGGCCAGGACCAGGGCGACCACGAGGCCGGAGATGAGCACGGGCACCCAGGGCCGGCGTCGCCATGACTCGGGAAGATCGAGCCCGTCGTCCTCAGTTGTCGCGACAGGCCGCCGAACTTGCGTCTTTGCCTTGCTCAATGCTTCACCGCCGCCTCGGCGATGGCTTGCACGAGGCCATGCGTCGTGTACTCGCGGGCGACGATGGCGACCTGCAGGCCGAGCTTTCGAGCCGTGTCAGCGGTGACCGGGCCCATGCAGGCCACCTCCGCGTCGCCGAGCACGGCCGGGAGGCGGTCGTCGGGGAACGCGCGCACGAAGTTGGCCACCGTGGATGAGCTCGTGAACGTGATCACGTCCACGCCCTCGCCGCTGAAAAGGCGGAGCAGTGCGCTGCTCGCATCCGGCGGGCACATCGCTCGGTAGACGGGAAGGATCTGGACCTGGGCACCTCGTTTCGCGAGAAGGGATGGTAAAGCGTCGCGAGCGACCTCTGCACGGGGCACGAGCACTCGCATCCCCTCCATCTCCCAGCCCTCGAGCGCCTTCGCCAGCCCCTCCGCGGTGTACTCGGATGTCACCAGCTCGGGCCGAAGCCCACGGGCCTCGAGCGACTCGGCCGTCTCCTCGCCTATCGCACAGAGCTTGGAAGCGTGCAGAGCACGCGCGTCGCCGCCGGTCGCGAGCAGCATCCGAAAGAAGATGTCGACAGCATTCGCCGAGGCGAAGATCACAAGGGCTGTCGCCTCCAGGTTGGCGATGGCGTTCCTTACGCGGTCATCGGTAGGCATCGGGCTGATCTCGATGGTCGCGATCTCGACGACCGACGCGCCAAGGTCGACCAGCTCTCGCCGGAAGGGATCGACCTGGTGGCGGGCTCGAGTGATGAGGATCCTCCGTCCGTGCAGCGGCCGCTTCGACAGCGTGTCCAACCGATCGGCCATCTCGACACCAGGGCCGAGCACCAGCAGCGCATCGCCACGCAGGCCGTACGTCGCGGCCTTGCGCGCAAGCTCGCCGAGCGGCGCGCTAACGCGGTGCTGCCCCGGCTGGCCAGGGTTGAGAATCAGCGCGGCTGGAGTCGCGGGGGTCCTCCCGTCGGCCATCAGCGCGGCGATGCCGGAC
>JBGOTG010000255.1:0-3241 GCA_041476405.1 Candidatus Dormibacteraceae bacterium
AACAATCAGATTATAGCCAGTCCTTTCGTCCTCCCCACTCGCTGGGGAGGTCCCCGGCGCAGCCGGGGGGAGGGGCCGACGTAGCCAGGACTTCCGCCGGCACGACAACGGTTGCGCCGGCGACCTGGCTTGGACGCCCCTCCGGCCTGCGGGCCACCTCCCCCGGCAAGCGGGGAGGACACTCCCGCTAGCGCGTGCGGCGGCGGCGGGCTCGGAGGCTCTTGATCTTGCGGGCTTCCGACGGGGGCACGTAGTGCGCGCGCCGGCGCATCTCGCGCACGAGCCCCTGCTCCTGCACCTTGCGGCGGAAGTCCCGAAGAGCCTGCTCGAACTCTCCGGGATCCTTTACGACGATGCGCACAGCCCGACAAGGATACCGGTTAGCAGGCCCGGGCCGTTCCTACACGAGGACATCGGACCGGACCTTGCGGCTGCCGGCGCTCAGGGGTTGACGCCGTTGAGGGTGAGCGAGGCGTTGTGGGTGCCGCGCTGGTCCACCCAGGTGACAGAGACCCGATCGCCCGGCTTGTGCGAGTGAATCGCGGTGCCGAGGGAGTCGCTGTTGCTGATCGCGGTGCCACCCACGTTGGTGATCACCGACCCTTCGGAGATGCCCGCCCCGTCTGCCGGCGAACCGGACTGCACGCCGACCACCATGGCTCCCGACGAGACCTTGAGGCCGAGCTGCGCAGCGACGTCGGGGCTGAGGTCCCTCACCGAGACGCCCATGAGACCGACCTGGCCGTACAGGATGTCGGAGCTCTCCGCGCCACTGCGGATCTTGTTGACGTATGAGATGGCGGTGTCGGAGGGGATCGCGTAGTTGACAGAGGACGTCTGCGAGCGGAAGCCCTGCACGTCGCCGGCCGTGATCATCCCGACGACCTGGCCGGACGAGTTCACAATCGGGCCGCCGGAGTCGCCCGGGCTGATCGGAGCGTCGCTCTGGATCATCCCTGTGAGCTGCTCGGACTTGCCGCCGCCCTCGCTGGCGGTGATGGTCTGGTTGAGAGCCGTAACGCTGCCTGTCGTGACGTTCGGAATGCCGCCCTGGCCGAGGGCGTTGCCCAGCGCGACGATCGCGTCGCCCACCTGCAGTGCCGATGAAGAGCCGACGGTGACCGTCGGCAGGTCGGACACGTTCTCGATCTGAATCAGGGCGACGTCAGCCGCCGGGGCCACGCCGACCACGTGCGCCGTGTACTGGCCGTTGCGCCCGGCGATCGTCACGTGGATGGTGGTCGAGCCGTCGACCACGTGGTTGTTGGTCAGCACCTCGCCGTCGGACGTGAGGATCATGCCGGTGCCCGCCGCCTGCCCGGTGCCGACGACTGTGTTGATGTCGACGATGGCCGGGTCGACCCTGGCCGCGATCGCGGTCGTGTCGAGGCTGCCGTCGGAGGGTGTGGTCGGGCTCCCGATCGCGATCGGAGAGTGGACCGCCGGAGAGACTCTGAGCGCCCTGGCCAGACCCCAGCCCACACCGACGCCGCTGCCGCCCGCCGCGAGGGCCGCGACAAGGACCGAGACGACAATCCAGCGCCAGAGATGTGGCTCGTCGCGGCGTGGCGGCGCCGGGGGAGGAGGCGGCGGAGGGGGCGGAGCCCAGTACGTGGCCGCCGGGGGCGCCATCACACCCGTGAGGACGTCAGGCGACTCGCCGATCGGAACGAAAGGTTGGCTCGGGTCGGGATTCGTCTGGGACATGTGGTCTACCTCCGCATCGTGCGCCATTTGGTTTCTTGACCACACGATGCGGAGGGAACCTTTGAGGTAGCTGGACGGATTCTTACGGTTTGCTGAGAAGAGCCATCGCGATCAGGAGGCCTTCGCGGGCTCCAGCTCTTCCGACTCGCCGGCTTCCTCGTCTTCGGGCTCCGGGATCGAGGATCCCTCGCCAAGCTCGGCGCTCGGCCGCTTCTTCACCGCCAGCAGCGGCACCGTGGGCATGAAGAGCGAGACGACGAGCGAGATGAGGATCGCGACGGTGCCGATCAGGAACATCTCGTGCAGAGTCGCCGCGAGGCCTGCTTTCACCGCAACGATCACCTGGTCGAACAGCGGGCGCGACGCCTCAGGCAGTGCCGCGCGGGCAGCCGCCAGGTTGGCTGGGTTGAAGATCTGCTGCGCGCTCTGGCCGCCAACCTTGAAAGTGTCCGTGAACGCCTTCGGGAGGTTGAGGGTGGCGACCTGGGTCTGGATGTTCGGGCCCAGCCGGCTGGCCAGGATCGACCCGAAGATGGCGGTCGCGATCGTTCCACCGACGTTGCGGAAGAACTGGATGTTGCTCGTCACGACGCCGAGGAACTTGCGGTCGACCGCGCTCTGCACCGCCTGGATGTAGAGCGGCATCGTCACACCGAGGCCGATTCCGACGAAGACCAACGAGGACGTGACCTCGAGCTGGGTCGAGTGAACGGAGATCTCAGAGAGCAGGAACATCCCCACCGCGGTGACGGCCGCGCCGACCGTGCCCAGGTACTGGTAGCGCTTGATGCGCACCATGAGCTGGCCGGTCACGATGCTCGCTCCGATCAGGCCGAACATGAGTGGCGTGATCAAGGCCCCGGAGTTGGTTGCGCTGATGCCGAGCACGCCCTGGTAGACGAGCGGCACGAAGATGATCGTGCCGAACATCCCGAACGACATGATGAACCCGATCAGGATTGACACCGCGTAAGCGCGATTCTTGAAGAGGTTGATCGGAACGATCGGCTCGGTTTCGTGGAATTCGACCCAGATGAAGACGAAGAGGACGAGGACGCCACCGATCAGCGGCGCCAGCGTCTGCCAGCTGCTCCAGCCGTAGGTCGTCGTCTCGGAAAGAGCGATCAGGATCGGCGTCAAGGCCAAAGCGAGAAGGCCGGCGCCGGCGAAGTCGATGTTGCGCCACGAGGCCTTGGTCCGAACGAAGGGCAGGAACGTCGCGAGCAGCGCGATCCCGAGGACGCCGACGGGTATGTTCACGTAGAACACCCAGCGCCAGCCCCAGTTGTCCGTGATGAAGCCGCCGGCCGTCGGGCCGATGATCGACGCGAGGCCGAACACTCCGCCGAAGACGCCCTGCATCCGGGCCCGGGTCTGCGGCGTGAAGATGTCCGCGAGCACCGTGAACACGGAGGCGAACAGAACGCCTCCGAACAGGCCCTGCGCGCCACGGAAAAGGATCAGCTCGGTCATGTTCTGGCTGAAACCGCAAAGCCAGCTCATGGCCATGAAGCCGGCCATGCCGGCGAGGATG
>JBGOTG010000256.1:0-3240 GCA_041476405.1 Candidatus Dormibacteraceae bacterium
AGCCGGAACACGACGCCGCGCTCGTATTGGTTGATGATGCGGATGGCGGAAACGGCGACTACCAGGGCCAGAACGACGATCACCGCCAGGATGGTCAGCGAGCCAAAGTCCATTATTTCTTCTCCTTCGTCACCTCGGCCGCTCCCGCGACGACCTCCAACTGCAGCCCTTTTCGACCAACCACCTGGACCGTGCTCCCTACCGGGATCGGCTCGTCCGAGGCCACCGCCTTCCACAGCGCCCCGCGCACAAAGACTAGCCCCTCCGGCGAAAGCTCCTCGCGTGCCTCGCCAACGGCGCCGACGAGCGCGTCCGCGCCGATGAAGACCGCGCGCCGGCGCGCCCGCACCACCCTGTCGACGAAGAAGACGAAAAAGGCAAAGCTGATCACGGCGGACCCGAAGATCACGACCGGGTTGACGCCGAGCCCGACCGGTCCCGTATTGATGAGAAACGCCATTCCCAGGACCAGGCACACCACGCCGCCGAAGCTGAGGATCCCGTGCGTGTTGGCCTTCACGTCGGCGAGGAAAAGGATCAATGCCAGAAGCATCATCAGGGCGCCGGCGATGTTGACCGGGAGGTTGGCGAGCGAAACGATGGCGAGGATGCCGGCGATCCCGCCCACGACGCCAGGCAGGATCGCACCAGGCGTCGTCAGCTCGGTGATGATCCCGTACGCCGCGAGCAGGATCAGCAGAGCGGCGATGGTCGGGTCAATGAGCGCATTGAGGAAGACCTGCCAGTAGGGCATCGGAAAGTCCTCGATGCGCGCGCCGGCCGAATTCAGGACGAGCGCGCCGCCCGTGCGGGGAACCGAGCGTCCGTCGATCGCGTTCATCAGCGCGGCCGGGTCAGGCGCTTCCAGGTCGGCCACGTGCAGCTTGACCGCGTCATCGGCGTTGATGTTCACGCTGTTGCGCACGGCGTCCTCGCACCAGTCGGCGTTGCGACCGTGCATCGCCGCCAGAGTGCGCACCCTTGTCACCGCGTCGTTGAGGACTTTGGCCCCGAGATCCCCCGTGAGATCGGCGCCTGACGCATCGATCGGGTGGGCGGAACCGATGTTGGTGCCCGGCGCCATCGCCACGATGTCGGCGGCCTGGGCAACAAAAAGCCCGGCCGAGGCGGCACGGGCGCCGCTCGGATAGACGTATACGATCACAGGCACGCGCGAGTTGAGAAGGCTCGTGACGATGTCGTCCATGGAAGTCGAGATCCCGCCGGGCGTGTTCATCACGACCAGTAGGGCGTCCGCATGGTCGGACTCTGCGCGGTTCACCGCGCCCGCAATGTACGAGGCCATGATGGTGTTGATGTCGCCGGTCAGGTCGGCCTGCTCGACACGGGGCGTGGCCGCGAAGGCATGTAGGGGGAGAAGGAAGGCCGCAGCGACGGCTACCACCACGATTCGCAGCGCCCCGCCCGTGCGCACGTTTCGAGTATGGGCCGAGTCGAAGTCGCCTGTGTAAAACGTGGAACATTGACCGTCCGCTGGCAGCCGGGAGCGGCCCGGGGGCGTCGTAATATTCATGCGATGGCGGCCCAATTCCAGCCCGACGAGACCAGCCGCGGCGGCTCACGCACCTCTATCGAAGCAGACGACGCCGCGCTGGGGGATCTGGTCCGACACGTCAGGATGAGCCGGCCGCTGCAGGCGGGCGAAGAGGCGGCGTTGCTCGAGAAGGCGGCCCTTGGCGACCGCCCCAGCGAAGACCGCCTGGTGGCCGGCCACCTCGATATGGTCATACGCCTCGCGGGCGCCCAAGGAAATCGGGGCATGTCGGTCGCCGACCTGGTCCAGGAAGGCTCGATCGGCCTGGTGGAGGCGGTGCGCTCCTTCGCCAGCAGCGGCGAAACCGATTTTGCCCGCCACGCCGAAAAGGTGGTTGGCGCTCACATCGAGGCGGCGATCGCGACCGAGGCGGCAGCCGTCCGTGACCCCCAGCTCCTGGTCACGGCGGCGACCGACTACGAACGCACCGAGATCCTGATGCATTACGAGCTCGGTCGCCCGCCGAGCGAGGCCGAGCTTGCGGAGAAGCTCGAGTGGACAGTGGACCGCACGCACTACGTCGCCCAGGTGGTGGTAGACGCGAGGCGCCGCCGCGACGAAGAGCTGCTCGCCTTCATCGACCCCGCCGAGGTCGAATTCGGAGATGACGACGAGCAAGCCGAATTTGACGCCTAGCGCGCCGAACCGGACTCCTCTCTACGACCGTCATGTCGCGTTGGGTGGGCGCATGGTCGATTTCGGCGGCTGGGATCTGCCGCAGCAATACACCTCGATTCGCGATGAGCACTTCGCGGTCAGACAGGTCGCAGGCCTGTTCGACATCTCGCACATGGGGCGGCTTTACGTGGAAGGCCCGTCGGCCGAGGCTTACCTCCAGCGCCTGTTCACCAACGACATCGCCAGGCTCAAGCCGGAGCATGCCATGTACACCCTGATGTGCAAGGACGACGGCGGAGTCATCGACGACCTCGTCGTCTACAGAGAAGCTGCTGATCGGTTCGTGCTCGTCGTCAATGCCTCCAATCGCGAAAAGGACGTCGCCTGGATGCGCGACCGCATCAAGCGCGGCGCCACGATGGTCGACCGGACGCTCGAGGTGAGCCTGATCGCGTTCCAAGGCCCCAGGGCCGCCACGCTCCTCCCCGACAAGACCACCGAGACCGAAGACATCCCGTACTTCGGGTTCCGAGCCGGCGAACTCGCAGGGATCCCCGTGTTGATGTCACGCACGGGCTACACCGGGGAGGACGGCTTCGAGCTCTTCGTCGATTCCGACCGGGTGGTCGAGGCCTGGGACTCAATCCTGGACGCCGGGGGGCCGGCAGGCGTGCTTCCGGCGGGCCTCGGGGCCAGGGATGCGACGCGGCTGGAGGCCGCGCTTCGCCTGTACGGCAATGACATGGACGAGACAGTCAACCCCTACGAGGCCGGCCTCGGGTGGACCGTGAAGCTGGACAAGGGCGACTTCGTGGGCCGCAGCGCGCTCGCCAAGGTGCACGAGGAAGGTCCGAAACGGACCCTGATCGGCCTGGAGACCGCGGCCGGCAACATCCTTCGCCACGGCGCCGTAGTCCTGCGTGACGGCCATCGCGCGGGAGCGGTCACGAGCGGCACCCATTCGTTCTTCCTGGGCCATCCTATCGCGCTGGCGATGGTCGAAGTCCCATCATTTCGAGTCGGAGACATCGTTGCGGTCGAGGTCCGAGGCCGGGAGGCCACGGCCG
>JBGOTG010000257.1:0-3237 GCA_041476405.1 Candidatus Dormibacteraceae bacterium
CGCCGCAGTGAGGCTTGAACAGCTCCACAAGAGCCTGGAGAAGGACCCTTCGATCGCCAACGTCGAGCTGTTCTCCGAGGCGGAGGAGCGGTACCGCCTCGATGGCGGCTATTCGGGCGAGTCGGACGCGCGCCGAATTGTCACCGGCCTCGGCCTCAAACCAGATCGCGTCGACCTTGCCCTGGGGGTGCTGTCAGGTGGCGAACGCCGCCGGGTCGAGCTGGCTCGGGTCCTATTCGCCGAAGCCGACCTGCTGCTCCTCGACGAACCGACCAACCACCTCGACAGCGACGCCAAGGCATGGCTGATGGACTTCCTGCGCAACAACCGCGGCTCGGTGATCGTGGTCAGCCACGACCTGATTCTTCTCGACGAAGCGATCACCCGCGTGCTCCATCTGGACGCCGGCAAGCTTAGGGAGTATCGCGGTACTTACTCGCAGTACCAGGCGGCCAGGAAGCTGGAGGAGAAACGCCTCACTTCGCTTGCGGTCAGGCAGGAAGCCGAGATCAAGCGACTAAGCCTGCTGGCCGAAGTGATGCGCCGCCAGACCGAGAAGCGAGCTCGCACCGCCAAGGCGATCTTCAAGCGCGTCGATCGCCTCAAGGCGGACCAGGTCACTGCCCCCAAGCGCGAGCGCAAGGTCAAGGTCAAATTTCCCGACCCGCCGCACAGCGGCCGCGTCGTGATGACGGTCCAGGGGCTGGCCAAGGGCTACGGCGGCCCGACCGTGTTCCGCGACGTCAATTTCGAGGTCGAGCGCGGGCAGCGGCTCCTCGTCATGGGGCTCAACGGCGCCGGGAAGACGAGCCTGCTGCGGATCCTCGCCGGCAAGACGGAGCCGAATGCCGGGAGCTTCCGGCTGGGCCATGGCGTCTCCCTTGGGTACTACGCGCAGGAACACGAGGGCATTCGCGCCGGAGTGCCGGTCCTGACGCACATGCGGGACCAGTCAGATGCCGACGAGCGGTTGCTCCGCGCGCTCCTGGGCACTTTCAGTCTCACGGGCGACATCGCCCGGCAGGACGCGGGCACGCTCTCAGGCGGAGAAAAGACCAAGCTCGCGCTCGCTCAGCTCGTGGCGGGACGGCACAACCTGCTGCTGCTCGACGAGCCGACGAACAACCTCGATCCTCCGTCGCGCACGGGCGTGGCGCTCGCGCTCGCCGCTTGGCCTGGAACGATGATCATCGTGAGCCACGACCCGGAGTTCGTTCAGGCGCTGCAGCCCGGCCGCGTCCTCTTCATGCCCGAAGGCCGCGTCGATTATTGGGAAGAGGATCTCCTCGACGTCGTCTCGCTGGCCTGACAGACGAGAATATTGGCGTGGGCAAAGCCGAGGCTCGCGAGGTCCTGATGCCCGAGCTCGAGGGCGCCGAAGAGATCACCGTCGGCGCGTGGAGCAAGAAGAAGGGCGAGCACGTGGCTCAAGGCGAGACTTTGATGGAAGCGCTGACCGACAAGGTCAACGCCGAGATCCCATCGCCAATCGGCGGCATCGTCGAGGAGCTGCTGTTGAACGAGGGCGACCCCGTCAGGCCGGGCGAGCCGATCGCGCTGGTGACACCAGAGTAGTGCGCTAAACGCGTCCGGGGACGGCCTTCTCCGATTTGGACTCTTGTTCTTCACCCAGCCGGCGTCCGAACCACCAGGCCGCCGCGAGGATGATCACGACGACGATCCCGATTGGAATCGCAAACGGGGAGACCTTCGCCGCCACCTTCTCCCAATGCTGGCCGGCCAGATACCCCGCGTAGGCGAGCCCTGCGTTCCACGGTATCGCCCCGAGAAGAGAAACGACGATGAATCTCGTGTAACCGATCTTCGAAAGCCCGGCCGGAAACGAGATGTACGTTCGGACGATCGGCAGCAGGCGCCCCGCAAAGACCGCCCACAGGCCCCATCGATCGAAGAAGCGGTTGGCGAGACGCAGGTGCCCTTTGCTCAGGCCCATCCAGCGGCCGAACCGGCTCAGCACGACGATTTCTCCAAAGCGGCGTGTCAGGTAGAAAGCGATGAGCGAACCGGTCAGGTTCGCGAGGCTCGCGATGGCAACGACGAGGATGAGCTCAGCGACCGGGCTGCCCAACCCGAGCTTGTTGAGCGACGCGAGCGCCCCGCCAAGCGGAACCACGATCTCGCTCGAGATGGGCAGGCCCGCGCTCTCACCCACCATCGTGACGAAGATCGCGATGTAACCCCACGCCGAAACCAGGCTGATGAGCCACTGGGTCATGGAAGTAGAACCACCTTATGAGACTGACTACCCGCTGATGGGAGCCTACACATATTTGGGTCGGTCGCCCGTGACCAGCTTCGCAGCGGAACCTGAACGGACACCATGCGCGCTTCAACGAGCCTCGACCAACGGCTCGTCCGCCTGCTCGCGCGTTGGTCTGGCCGTCCGCTGCCGCCTCGTCGCCAAAAACAGGCCGGCCAGGATCAGGCCGAAGCCGACAACAGCGCCGATGGTCAGCGGCTCTCCCAAAAGCGCCACACCGAGTGCCAGCGCGACTGCGGGGTTCACGTAGGTGATGATCGTGGCCCGCACCGGGCCGACCTCTGCGATGAGCGCGAAGAACAAGAGGAAGGCGACCGCGGTGCAGACGACGCCAAGCAGGCCAATGGCGAGCAGCACCTGGGGCGGCGGAATCGCGGCCGGCAGGTGCGAGAGGCCAAGGGGTGCATACACGATGGCGGGCAGGACGACGGACACCGCCACGACGCCGATCGGCGGGGCGTCGGTGAGCTTGCGCGAGATGATCAACGGCCCAACCGCGTAGCAGATCGCGACGAGCCCGATCTCGCCTGCGGCTCCGAGATCGCGCACCGAGACGTTGAGGCCGACCAATACCGCGACCCCGACGAAGCCGACGACCAGGCCGAGCAGGCGGCGCGCGTCGAACCGGTCGTCGCTGCCGGTGAGCCGTCCGAGGACCACGCCGACGAACGGCGTTGCGGCGATCAGCAGCGCGGCCAGCGAGCTCGACAAGCGGAGCTCGGCATCGCTGACGAGGAACCATGGCAACGCGACCTCGACCGCCGTGTACAAAACGACCCATCTCCAATGACGCAGCGTGGGACCAAAGCTTCCACGCGCCAGGGCGATCGGCACGAGGATCAGCGCGCCGATCAATGTGCGAAAGAAGACGAGGGTCACGGGGCTGATGTCGTGGACCGCGACCTTGATGAGCAGGTAAGGGACGCCCCAGATGAGGCACATCGCGATGAAGAGCG
>JBGOTG010000258.1:0-3232 GCA_041476405.1 Candidatus Dormibacteraceae bacterium
CGCAAACAGGGCCGCAAGCCCGGCCAGCGGACGGAAACTCCCGAACGCGACGGCCTGGCCGGGCGCTTCGACCCCCGGCGTCATGAAGAGCGGCAGCACCGCTGTGACGAGCCCGATGGCGCCATAAAGCAGGAAGAACAGATGGCCGCCCGACTCGCCGTTTGCGAGGCCTGCCGCAAGGCCGCCCGCTGCGTTGAACAGGCCGCCCGTGAGCGAGTAGCGCCCGAATGCCACGCTGCGCGCGGTGGGCGGGACGGCCTCGGCAAGCACCGCCTGCTCGACTGAGGCGAACGGGCCGAGGTCGACGCTGGCCGCGCCAAGCATGCCGGTAAGGCCCGAGACGACGAGCAGGGCGGGTTGATCGGCCAGAGCGAGGTCCAGGCCGGTCATCGCCATCAGCAGCCCTGAGATGGCGAGCGCCCGCCGCCGGCCGAAGCGCGCGGCTAGGCCGGCGGAGGCCAGGCCCGAAAGCGAGGCTGCGGCGAGCCCTAGCCCGAGGGTCAGCCCGATGAGGCCCGCGGAGAGCCCGCGACCTTCCAGGTAAACCCCGATCAGAACGGCCGAGAAGCCAAAACCGAACGCGCGCATACCCCTGGCCGCGAGGAGAAGGGCGCGATCCACCGACCTCGGTCGCCGGACTGTCAGTGGCCGCGCCGCCGCACGGCCTGCACGGCCAGGACGCCGACCAGGGCCAGCAGGAGCGCGAGAGCGGTCGTGGGGATGCCCCAGTCGCCGACAAACGCGACCAGCTCAGGCGGAACCGCCGCGCCCTTCGCTGTGCTCGGGGACGTCGCCGGCAAGGGACTTGGCGCGGCAGCCGCCTTCACCGTGAACGCGATGTGGCCCTCGCCGTGCGCCGTGGCGTCGGCGGCGATCAATGGCGTGACTGTGCACGCCCCGGCGCAGTGCACCGAATCGAGAGCCGCACCTCCCTCGGTCGCCACGAGCATGTCGCCGTCCTGCACGCCTGCAGCAGCGAGCTGTGCCGACGACAGGCGAAGCAGGCTGTCGGTTCCCCGGTGCGAGCTGTTGGCGGTGGCGCGGTCGGCGAAGTAGGTGGCGCCACCATCACCGATGAAGCCTGGGGGTACGAAGCCGACGCTTTCGACCCCGACCTCGGCGCCCCGCCGGAGCGAGGGCCTCGCGATGCTGGTCACCACCCCGTTCGAGGTGATTGCGTAAATCCTGCCGGTCAGCTGGTCGGGCGCGATGAGCGCGCCGCCGAAGGAACCGAAGCCACTTGGGGCCACCGTCAGGCCTCCCGAAAGGCTAGGCGCCGAGCGCGTGATCACCTCAACGCCGCCGTTGCAGTCGAGGGCGAAGATGACCGTCTTGCCGTGGGAGGGGCCGGTGACCAGTAAGCGGTGGTCGAAGGCGCCGGCGGTGTCGAAGGCGATGCCGTTCAGGCCGGTGACGCCGGTCAGGTTGGCGAACGAACCCGACTCGTCCCCGGTGGCGCTCACACGGGTGACCCCGATGGGCACGTGCATGCGCAGGACGAAGGTCTCGTCGCGGACGAAGCTGCAACCTGTCGCGCTGACGCTGCCGCCCGGCGACGCCGCCAGGTAGGCTTCGGCGCCCGGATCCTCGCGATACCCGCCGGGTCCTCGAGCGAACGGGGTGGCGGCGCCGGCCGGATCGACCAGGAAGAGCGCCGCCGAGCCGGCGACGATCAGCGAGCCGTCGCTTCGCGGCCCGCCCACGTCGAACACGCCCTGGAACGTCTTCCAGTGCTCCCAGGCCAGGCTTGCCGCGTCGACTGGCGTCGCCGCCAGCCCAAAGTGAGCCGCGAGCAGCACGGCGAGAAGGCGCCGCATATCGCCGAGAGTATGTCTCCGTTGAAGGTGGGAGGGGTATTTAAACATCGGCGTTGAGAAACTCGTACCATGGGGCTCGTGGACTCCAGGCGCGAGATCATCCTCGCCTTTCTCAAGACCCGCGGCCATGCCACCCTTGGCGAGGTCGCCGCTCACCTCGAGGTCTCCAAGCAGGGCGCTCTGCGCCACCTGGAGGCGCTGGAGGCCGACGGGCTGGCATCGACAGGCCACGCCCGGCCGCACGGGCGAGGGCGCCCGGAGAACGTCTACGAGCTGACTGCCGCCGCCCGGGACCACTTCCCCGTCGGCCATCGGGAGCTCGCCGGGGACCTTGTCAAGTTCCTCTCCGAGGAGCAGCTGAAGCGCTTTTTCGAACATCGGGCGGAGCGCCTCGAGGCCGAGTACGCCCCACGATTGGCCGGGCTAGACTTTGCGGCGCGCGTCCGCGAGCTGGCCAAGCTCGCCACCGAGCACGGTCACATGGCCGAGGTGGTCGAGCTTCCCGAGGGCGGGCTCGCGATCCGCCACTGCAACTGCCCGATCCAGGACGTCGCCGCCCGCACCGGGCTTCCCTGTCATAGCGAGCAGGAGATGTACCAGCGGCTGCTTGGCGCGTCGGTGACCCGGTCGACATGGATGGCCGAAGCGGCCGCTGATTGCACATATGAAGTCAAGGAAGGAGCTCAGAACAGAGTTGGCTGATTTCGAGATTCGAGACCTTAGGGCCAGCGTCGAGGGCAAGGAGATTCTCAAGGGCGTCACGCTCGCCATCAACAAGGGCGAGGTGCATGCGGTGATGGGGCCCAACGGCTCCGGCAAGTCGACACTGTCGCACACGCTGATGGGCCACCCCGGCTACACGGTCGACGGCGGTGAGGTCACCTTCAAGGGCAAGAACATCCTGGAGCTGGAGCCCGACGAACGGGCTCGATTGGGCATGTTTCTCGCGTTCCAGTATCCCGTGGTGGTGCCCGGAATCTCGATGACCAACTTCCTGCGCACTGCGCTCAACGCGAAGCGTGGGTACGACGGGAAGGACAAGTCCAAGATGATCTCCCCCAAGGAGTTCCGCTCGATGCTCAAGGGCGAGCTCGAAGTGCTCCACATGGACGACTCGTTCCTGCCCCGCTACATCAACGACGGGTTTTCCGGCGGCGAGAAGAAGCGCGCGGAGATCCTCCAGATGGCGATGTTGAAGCCGGAGATCGCGATCCTCGACGAGACCGACTCGGGACTGGACATCGACTCGATCAAGTTCGTCGCCGAGGCGGTGAATCGCATGCGCGGCCCGGACCTCGGCGTGCTGATCATCACCCACTACACGCGCATCCTCGAGTTCATCAAGCCCGACTTCGTGCATGTGCTCGTCGACGGGAAGTTCGTGCTGTCGGGCGGTCCCGAGATTGCCAACCGGC
>JBGOTG010000259.1:0-3231 GCA_041476405.1 Candidatus Dormibacteraceae bacterium
GAGTTGCCTGCCGCAGCTCGACCGACTCGATGTAGTCGCGCAGCGCCTGAACGTTGGCGGGCACCTGCTCCGCCGAGACTCCCAGGATCTCGACGAACGGCACCATCTCGGCGACGTAGCGATCGGCCTCGGCGGCGTCGAGCCCGCGGCCCTAACGCTGGACGACGTGGACTATGGAGTCGACCATCCCCGCGTGGACCCAGAGCAGCAGCGCCGGGTCCGCGGCGCTGTAGCCAAGGCCGGTCACCCGGTCCGTGCCGGTCACGTGCGTGTGGATCGACCTCACCCGCGCCGCCACAGCGTTCGCGGCCGCCGTGTCGCCGTACGTCACAGTCAACACGTAGCCGCTGGTGGCGGCAAGCCGACCGAAGGGATCGCGCGCCCAATCGCTGTGCTGGGCAACCCCGGCCATCGCCAGCGGATGCAGCGCCTGGACCATGAGAGAGCGCATGCCGGCGAGCGGAAAGCTGCGGTCGCGGTGCACACGCCAGACCAGGCTTCGCGGGCCGAAGAGGCCTTCATCAGCCGGGTGTTCCTGGATGGAGCGCTCGTAGGCTCGGGCCAGCGGCGCCATCATCGTCAGTCGGGACTCGCGGTCCACCTGGAAGCCCACGCCGTCACGATACCGGCATCGGAAGACCTGGGCGGCGCACAGAAGTGCGAGTGTCCCGCCTCGACTAGATTCGGATGGCCAGCCGGCCGATCGGTTCCAGCAACCGGTCTTCTTCGTACTTGAGGTGGGCGAGCAGAGCGTCGCCAAGACGGTCGACCGCCGTCTGTGTGTCGTCGAGACGCGCCTCGTCTTCGACCATGGCCACCAGCGCGGCGTCGACCTCACCGAGGACTTCGGCGATGCCTTCGTGCTCGTGCTGGAGACGCTCGAGGATCGGTCCGAGTGATTGATCGGCGGCCTTGAGGTCGGGAAACAGCTGCTGGTCCTCGATGGCGTGGTGCACGCTCACCACGCGGCAATATGCCGAGCAAAAAGCGCCGAGCGTCCAGTAATTCTGTCGCATCGTCATCGTGTTGAGATAGGAGTGCGCCATGGCGGCGGTGGAGCGACCTGCGCGCACCTCCTGGATGACCTCGCGCAGCTTCGCCAGCTCCTGCCTCAAGTGCTCGTGGATCGCGAGGAGCGTCTGCTGGCCGCCGCGCCCGAGCGCGAGGCGCTGCGCGTCCTCGAGGACCAACCTCTGCGCTTCGCGCGCGGCGTGCTCCGCCGCCTCCGCGCCGTGCGACAGCTGCGGCGTCGCGGAGGGCGCGACTGCCCGATCCTTCCTCTCCAGCGCCACCGCTTCGCGAACCGCGGGCGCAACCTCCTCGGCCCAGCGCCTTATGTCGTCGTCAGCACCCGGCGACACGCCGAGGTTGAACGCGCTGATGCCGTCCGCGAGCACAAGCTCTGTGAGCTGCTCCGACCAGACGCGAGGAGGGCCTTTCAGGAATCCTGAATCGGAGGCGCCGAACGACCCGTTGACGTTGAAGCCTCGCCGGACGTCGGAAGGTTCGCGACCCGCCGCCTCGGCTGCCGCATCGATGGTCTGGTTCATCCTGCCCAGCTCGTCAGGAGACGCGTAGCCGAGCGACGGAATCCATCCGTCGGCGCTTCGACCGGTGAGCTGCAGCATCCGCTTCTTGTAGGCCCCCAGCCAGATGGCGATGGGGTGCGGCGGCGTCGGGCCGGGTCTGGCGCCGGCCAGCGAGTAGTACTTCCCTTCGAAATCAACCGGGGGGCCAGGAGTCCATAGAGCCCGGATCACGGTGATGGCCTCTTGGAGGGCATCCACCAGCTCGGCCATCGTTCTGCGCGGTCCGCCCATGGAGACGATGGGGTCGATGAAGTAGCCGGCCCCAAGTCCGAGCTCGACCCGGCCGCCGGTCAGGATGTCGAGGGCGGCGGCGCTGCGGGCGAGCACAGCGGGTGGACGCAGCGGAACGTTGATCACGTTGGGAAAGAGCCTGATGTGTCGCGTCGTGCCTCCCACGTACGAAAGGAGCGTCCAGGCGTCGAGGAAAGCGGACTGATACGGATGGTCCTGGAAGCCGATGATGTCCAGTCCGAGATCGTCTGCCAGCTCGGCTGCGGCCAGCACGGCCTCGTGGTCGCGTGCGCTGGGGGCCAGGGCGACGCCGAAGAGCAGGTCGTGGCCGTAGTCAGGCATCGCTGAACAGTCTCACGCGCCTGGCGCTGACGGCAACCTGCCACTCTCGCTGTGGCAAATGGTGAGCCCGATGTGGTAAATGATTAAGGTTGAGCACGCCCGACGACAAGATGAAGGTGCGCTCGTCTTACATCCTGGTTCGAGCCAGGAAACCCACGGGCTAACGCAGGAGCTTCGTGCGCCTGACCCCGCTGCCGGCCGCCATCGTCCGGCAGGGCAAGCTCGTCTAGGGCCGGTCGACGAGGGGACCGTACCTGTCGGGGCGGCGAGTCGTGAGAAACGGAAAGAGATCGAGCCAGTCTCGCCGCTGATCGAGGTCCAGGTCTGCGACCAGAACCGCGGGCCGGCTGCGCGGCGCGCGGACCAGGACTCGTCCGTACGGGTCGGAGATGAAGGAAGACCCGTAGAACCGAAGTGGAGGCTCGGTGCCGATTCGGTTGACGGCGACCATGAAAGTTCCGTTTGCGATTCCGTTCGCGGTGATCACCCTTTCCCACAGCGGCTGGGTGTTGAACTTCGGGTGATCGGGCTCCGAGCCGATCGCCGTCGGGTACACGATCACATCGGCTCCTTTCAGTGCGTAAATTCGCGCCACCTCGGGAAACCACTGGTCCCAACACGTAGGAATGCCACACCGCATCCCCCCCACCTCCACGACCGGGTAAGGCTCGCGGTCGTCGCTGGGCCGGAAATAAGCGTCCTCGTGGTACCCGGCGGCGGCGGGGATGTGCACCTTGCGGACACGCGCAACCAACTCGCCGCGCGGTCCCACGAGGACCGCTGTGTTGTAGCCCAGCCCACCGTCGTGGGCACGTTCGTACAGGGACGCCTGCACGTGGACGCCGAGCCGGCGAGCGGCCCGAGCCGCGAACTCGGTGGTGCGGCCGCCTGGAATCTCCTCCAATCGCGACTGGGCGTACTCGTGCGCGTCGGACTGCACGGCGAAGTACGGCGAAAGCGTCAGCTCTTGAAGGCAGACCAATCGAGCGCCCTCGGCAGCCGCCATCGCGATCCCTGACAGGAGCGCCGCCTCGTGCTCGTCCGGGTCGGCATGCCAGCGTTCCTGCAC
>JBGOTG010000260.1:0-3228 GCA_041476405.1 Candidatus Dormibacteraceae bacterium
AGCAGGTGGAACGGGTGGATCACCGACGTGCCCCACGGACCATGGTGTCGGTCCCAGGCTGGGTCGGAGTGGATGGGCTCGGGCGAGCCGGACAGTAGATTGAACAGGTCGGCTCCGCGCTTGTCGACCACTGTCCATGGGGTGACGCCCAGCCACTCTCCGGACCGCGCGATGACGCCCGCGTAGAAGTGCTCGTCGTGCTTCTTCGACTCGGGGATCGGGTGTCCGGATGGGATGCCCGCGATGAGAGGCGGCTCCTCGTCGAGAAGGCCCTGGAGGTCCGGCCGCCCGAAGATCACCGCTCCCGTGTGCTCGGCGATCATCATCGGGCGCTCAGCGCCAGGGATCTGCACGTGGTGCGAGGTCTTGACGATGCCGGCATCGGCGCGCTCCTCGATCGACCGGAGATCCACCGTCCACTCCGCTTCCGAGCCGACCGGCAGCGAGGAGATGAAGCGGACGCGGTCCAGCCCGAGGCTGACGAAGACGTGATCGCTGCTCGACTTCACGGGGATGCCGGCGGCACCCAGGAACCGGTGAAGGTTGGAGAGCACGTGGAACCCGAGCACGATGGTGCCGTCCCACCCACCCTCGAACGTCCAGCCGGGCTCGTTGTGCATCGGGTCGTAGTCGCCGATGAGGCAGGCGAAGATGTCTTCCTCGCGCTGGTCCATCCTCAAGCGGGCCACTTCGCCGATTCGACCACCCGCGCGCGGCGCCAGCGCGTACAGCGCCTCGCGCGCTCCGGTCAGGGTCGCCACGCGCACACCACTGCAGTTGCTAGCATCGCCGCCGAGGATGAGCAAACCGGTTCCACCCAAAGGACGCGCTTCGGCAGCGCCGGATTACATCTCTCCTGACGGGGCCGAGATCCGCCTGTTGCTCCGGCCCGAGGTGGAGGGTGTCGCGAACCACAGCGTGTGCGAGGCGACCTTCCGGCCGGGCCAGGTGTCGCGCGCGGTGCGGCATCGACAGGTCGAAGAATCGTGGTACGTGCTGGAGGGCGAGGCTGAGGTCTGGCGCCGGCCGGTGGACGGCGGTCCCGCCTCGATCGTTCGGCTGGGGCCGGGCGAGGCGCTGAACATTCCACCCGGATTCGGTTTCCAGGTGCGCGCCCTCGGCACGGTGCGGCTGCGGATGCTCTGCTCGACGGCACCGCCGTGGCCGGGCCCGGACGAAGCGGTCCCGGTCGAGGGTGGCCTGGGCGAACCGGCAGGCTAGGTCGGGACGCTGACTCACCGCGCCCGGCCGGTGCCGGCGGCCGCCTGATCCCGGAGGCCTGAGCGAACGGCCTCGAGCCAGGCGACCATGGCGCCCGGGTCGTCGATGCGGGGGATGTAGCGCGCGCTGGGCGCAGCGCCCAGCGTCAGGGCGGCGCGGGCGGCGGCGACGCCGGACCGCAGGGGGTCGATGACGGGGATTCCGAGTTTCTCCTGCAGCTGCTCCGCGAAGGGGTAGAAGCCGAAGCTCATGCAGCCGAGCAGGATGGCCTCCGCGCCTGCGTCGATCAGGACACGGCTTCCCTCGGTCACACGCCGGATGGTCTCGGCGGGGTCGTCGACCAGCGCGTAGAAGGGCAGCTCCACGGCGTTGACCCCGGCGCAGCGGTCGCCGGCGCCGAGGCCTCTCAGATAGGCCTCGATCTCCGGCACGTCCGAGCTCATGATCGTGACCACGCCGAAGCGTTGAGCCACCAGCGATGACAGCGCCACCGACGCCTCGGCGGCGCCGATGACCGGGATTTCGGCCACCGTCCGTGCAGCGCGCAGCCCGGGGTCGCCCCAGCAGCCGAGCAGCGCGGCGTCGAACTCCTTCTGCCGCTCGATGATCTTCAGGAGGATGCCTGGGACGCAGAGGGCGAGGCCTACCGCGTTCTCGTAGTACTGGTTCGGACCGATGTCGATGGGCTCGACCGTGAAGGTCGAGCCCTCGCCAACGGCGGCCTGGCCGCCGACCGTGAGCCTTTGCAGCTCCGCGGCCGTCGGCCTCAGGTCGTCGACAACTATGTAGAGAAGGCGCACCGCATCAAACACTTGCTCCGACAGACGCCGGCTCGCGAACTGTGGTCGCCGGGGCGACGTAATTGGTCGGGTATCCGAGGAGTCGGTAGACGTCCTTGCGGTTCTTGACCACTGCGACGCCGATCAGATACACACCGGCAGCCACCACCCACGACTGGAGTGTCGGCAGCCCGATGTTGGTGGTGCCGAAGCCGCTCGTGCCCGGGATCAAGCCTCCTGTGTAGGCGCCGACAAGCAGAGCCACGACCAGAGCGACAAGGCCCACCCAGTTGACGATGGCGGTGTTGGCCCATGCCGTGATCTTGTCGGTCGGACGCTTCAGGCCGAAGAGTCGAGGAACGACGAAGTGATCTACGGCCATGATCGTCGTCGCGCACGGCACGAAGATCCCGCTGATGTTGGCGACGATGAAGAAGCTGTTCTGGACTGAGGCCATCTTGGCGGCGAGGATGGCGCCCAGAACGCCGAGGATGAGCACGCTGTAGACACGCTTCCATCCAAAAACGTTCTGCATCGCGTTGATGGACTCATACAGGTTGCCGTCGTTCAGCGCGAACTGGTTGATGAAGAACACGACCACGCCCAGTGCGACGAGGCCGAAGAGCGAGAAGTCTATGAAGTACTTCATCACGGCGCCGAACTCTGTCGTGTTGGAAAGCTCCGCCATCAGGTAGCCGGCGACCGGGAATACGATCCCTCCGACCATGTAGCCGAACAGCAGGGTGGGTAGGTTCCAGGGGCGCCCTGGCTTGCTGTAGCGGAAGATGTCCGGCTCGTTGCCCCAGGCCATGCCCCCGATCAAGAGACCCATGATGACGGGCACGGAGATCGTGACCTCAGTGACGGTCGGCGACGCAAAAAGAGTCCCGCCCGGAACGGTGACGAAGCCCTTGATCAGGGCATAGAAGCCCCAGAGGAGGAGCAGCGGGGCGGCGAGGTAGCGCGCATATGCAGCGACGCCCCGGAACCCGAACAGGTTGTTGGCGATCATCACGAAGCCGAAGACCGCCGACAGGATGAGAACCGTGTTGTCGCTGAAGCCGAACAGACCCTGGAGGATCAGGGCCAGGAAGAACGCCTGGAACCCATACCAGCCCATGCCCATGATGATCAGCAGCACAGAGACGAACCCGCTGCCCGCGCGCCCGTAGATGGTCCGAGTCAGCAGGGTATGCGTCTGCCCGGTGACCGTGCCAAGGTTGGATGC
>JBGOTG010000261.1:0-3206 GCA_041476405.1 Candidatus Dormibacteraceae bacterium
CGCCGGCACGCTGATCGCCACGGTATCGACACGCACGCCCTCGGCCCGAAGCAGTCGCGCCTCGCCGATCGCGTCGCCGAGGTTGCCCCTCCCGTCGCTCACGAGCACGACGTGCCGGCGCGTGTCGCCTGGGACGATCGACCCCGCGAGCTGAAGAGCGGAGGCGATGTCGGTGTAATGGGGATTCGGCTGGCTCTGCAGGCCGCTGAGCTGGGGATCCGTGCTCACGTTCAGCTCGACCAGGGGATCGCGTCCAAAGCTCACCACGCCGGCGCGGTTGTCGCCCTGGCGCGCCGCGATGATGCGCTGCACGGAGGCGAGCTCGGTGTCCTGGGCGCTTTGAACGCTCGCCGACAGATCAGCCACGACAATCAGTGACTGCGACGAGGGTGTCGTCTGGAGCTGGAATCCCGCCAGTGCGCCGGTGAGCAGCACGACGATCAGCACCCGGAGACCGAGCGACGTAAGCGCGCGGCGCGGCGCCAACGGTGGCCTGAGGCGCAGCCAGACGACCACTATCGCCGCAAGCGCCAGGATGCCGGCCCCCAAAAAGAGGGGCCGGGTCAGCTCAAAGCCCACGATGGAACGCCAGCCATTCGACCACCACGATTCCGAGCGCGACCAGAGCGATCCACGGCCAGATCTCGAGCTGGCCGCGATGCGTGGAATGAGCTGTCGCTGCCGTGTTGACCGGCGGCAGCGTGAGTCGTTCGGCGGGCTTGAGCTGGGAGATCTGCTCGGAGAAGAGGTTGACTGTGAACCAGGACCTGTCGACAGTTCCCGAGACGAGCTGCTCGACCGTGTACAGACCGGTCAGGTCGGTGTCGCCGAAGGTGGCGATCGAAGTTGTCGCCAGCTCGCGACGGCTGCTGTCAGGACGGATGACCGTCACTCGCGTTGCGCCTGTCTCCGGGACGATGGTGACCGGCTCGTCCGGATGAAAGCTGCGACTCGGCACGCTGGGAGGCAGCATCCATTCGCTCAGGTTCTCGACGAGGATGGGAAAAGCGATTCGCAGCGGTAGATCGGATTCGTGCAGGTCAAAACCGAACAGGGCCTGTCGGAAGGGTTCGTCGCGGACAAGCACCAGTGGGGTCTGCAAGCTGGTGATGAGCGGGCGACCGAATGAGCTCGTACGGAGGTCCTGGCTCCGCGCGATGTGCACGTCCCGCAGGTCGATGTTGGTCAGCAGAGGATCGCCGGCGTCGGTGGCACGGGTCCGGCCGATGCCGACCGCCGGGCCGCCCGCGAGCGGGCTGCCGGGGGGTGGGTCGATCATGATGAACGGACCGTCCGGCAACGGACGAGGCGAATAGCGATCGAAGATGCTCATGGCATATGGCGCTGAGGACTTGTAGGCGGCCGGTGCCACGACATCGAGCTGAACGTCCGGGCGCAGGCGTATTGCCTGCTCCAGGAACACGTTGCCCGGCGTTACCAGCAGCACACGAAACGCTCGCGGAGCCCTGGCGACCGCAGTGACCGTGTCGTCCAGCGCAAAGACGTCGCCGGCCGTTATGTGAGCGGACACAAGCGTGGCGCCGGCCGGGACCGGAAGCACGAGATCCTCAGCCTGCCCACCTGCAAGCGTCAGCGAACGCACGTCGACCAGCCGGCCGTCTGCGCGCCACTCGAGACTGAACGAGCGCGCCTGCTGGCCGAAATTCTGCAGGTGCAGGTAGCCTGCTCGTGACTGCGCCCCGGTGCGGACCACAAGCGAGGTCAGGCCTACGTTTTCACCCGACACGCCGATGCGGTGGTACTCCGCTGGAAAGGGCAGGCCGTTCGCAGAATCGGTACGGATCGGGCCGACGATGCCGTCGCTGAAGACGTAGGCACGCGCGTCGTCACCTGGCCTCACGAGGCCGGCGGCCAGGGTCAGAGCCGCTGAGAGATCGGCCTGACCGTTGCCGGCATTGATTCCTGCTACTGCACCGTGCAGCGCCTGGCGATCGCCGACCACCGAAGCGATGATCCGCGGCGTGGAGCCCACGGCGATCAACGTCATCCGATCCTGCGGACCCAGCTGGTCGATGATCGCGCCGATCTCGCTCTTGGCCTCATCCAGGCGAGACGGCTTTACATCGCGAGCCTGCATCGATGCCGACACGTCGACGAGCACCACCGAATGGCGGGCGAGGCTGGTCCCGGCCGATAGGGCAGGCTGGACGGCTGCCGCCACAAGAACCGCTGCAGCGAGCAGCTGAAGGACCAGAAGCCAGCTGAATCGAAGTCGCTGCCACGGCACGTTGGCCTGGCGGTCGCGGATCTGGTCAGGCCACAGGTTCAGGGAAGGCACGATCCTGGTCGGTCGCCTGATCCGCAGGAAGTACAGGGCGACGATGACCGGCAGCGTAAGGGCGAGGAACGCTGCTGCCGGGACCAGCAGGCTCATGACAGCAGGCCGAGCCTGCGCAGCGTGCGCTGCACCATGTCCTCGATTGGTTGGTCGGTTGAAAGCCGCGCATAGCGCAGGCCCCGGCGGTGAGCTGAGTTCTCGATCTCCTGCATGCGGTGCGAGAGAGCTTCGAGGTATTTGGCTTGCGTCACCGGGGTGGACGTGAACTCTCGCTCAACCCCCGTCTCCGAGTCTGTCAGCCGAGCGTCACCTGTCCAATCGGGCGCGATCTCCTGGGGGGCCAGGAGCTGCAGGATCGCCCCCTCCTGTCGTGCGCGGCCGAGAGCTGCGATGGCGGAATCGATAGAAGTCTCGCCCAATCCGTCGCTGATCAGGACGGTCATCCCGGGCCGCTGTTTGCCGATGGGCCAGACCAGCTTCGAGTAATCGGTCGGCCCCCCGACTGGAAAAGACTGCAATCGAGAGAAAAGCTCGGCCACCGCTCGGCGGCCGCGATATGGCGCGCCACCCGACGTGGGGCCGGCCGCAAACACGGTCAGGCGTACGCGATCGAGCGCTGCCAGCGCCACGTACGCGATCGCTCCAGCCAGCCGTTTGGCGGTCGCCGCCTTGTTCGGCCGGCCCCAGTCCATGGAGCCGCTCAGGTCGACGAAGATGCTGAGCGGCAGCTCTTGCTCCGCGACGAAGAGACGCAACATGTAGCGGTCGAGGCGGGCGTAAGCGTTCCAATCGATGAGACGGAAGTCGTCGCCCGGCGTGTAGTTGCGGAAGTCCGCGAATTCCACGGACCGGCCGCGGGCATTCGATCGGCGCTCGCCGCCCATCCTGCCGCTGACCGTGCGGCGGA
>JBGOTG010000262.1:0-3199 GCA_041476405.1 Candidatus Dormibacteraceae bacterium
ATGCTCTCGGAGGCCAAGCCTGAAGCCGTCGAGGCGCTCAGGCGCTACGGCGACCTTCTCGGCATCGCTTTCCAGATGGCCGACGACATGGTGGACTTCAGCCCGAGCTCAGGCAAGCCGGTCGGCCTGGACATCCGCCAGCGCGTCCTGTCGCTGCCCCTGATCTTCGCGGCGGAGGACGGCGTGGTCGGGCCTGAGGTGCGGCGCCTGCTCGACGGGGCCCTGGGCGACGCCGAGGTTGGCCGGGTCGCCGAGCTGGTCAGCTCGAGCGACGCGCTGAGGCGGGTCGGCGATGAGGCCCGGGCCCTGGTCGAAGCCGCGCTGCGCGAGCTGGAAGCGGTGGAGCTCGACGGCCTGCGCCCGACCCTGATCGGGCTGGCCCGCTCGGCTGTCGACAGGGAGTCGTAGCGCCTAAGCGCGCACGCCGGACACGATCCCGACGGTCCCCATGGCCAGCCCCTCGTAGCGCACGCTCGTCCAGCCGGCAGCCGCGGCCATGACGCGCAGCTCGTCGGGCGTCCTGTACGAATCCACTGTGTCGCTTAGGTACCGGTAAGCGGAAGGCTGTCCCGACAGCGCGCCTCCCACTACGGGAAGGATGTTCCGCAGGTAGATCCGGTACGCCGACCCGACCGGTCCGGCGGGCGGTCGCACGAACTCGAGCACCACCGCCTTGCCGCCCGGCCTCACCACGCGGAGCATCTCGCGCAGGCCTCGCACGGGGTCAGCGAGGTTTCGCAGGCCGAACGCGATGGTCGAGGCGTCGAAGGACGCATCTTCGAACGGCAGCTTGAGCGCGTCTCCTTCGACGAACTCGATCCCCGGGTGCTCACGCCTCGCCATCTCGAGCATCTGGGGGCTGAAGTCGAGGCCGACCACCCTGCCGCCGGCGCCCGCGATGCGAGCCAACCGCGCGGTCAGCTTCCCCGACCCGCAGGCGACGTCCACCGCCGAACCGCCCGCCGTCAGTCCGGTGGCCCGAGCCGCCCGCCTGCGCCAGCCTTCATCGGTGCCGCCCGAGAGCACCGAGTTCACGAGGTCGTAGCGGCGGGCGATGCGATCGAACATCGCGCGCACCGCCTGAGGATCGCGTTCTCCCAGAGCTATACCTTCTGCCACACGGAGGCGATGCCCTGGCCGACGCCGATGCACATGGTGGCAAGGCCGTACTCGACGTCGCGGCGGGCCATCTCCCTCACGAGCGTGCCCACCAGGCGCGAGCCGCTGGAGCCGAGCGGGTGGCCCAGCGCGATCGCCCCGCCGTTCACGTTCACATTCTCTTCGTCGAGGTAGAGCACGCGAATGCACGCGAGCGACTGGGCGGCGAAAGCCTCGTTAAGCTCCACCAGGCCTACCTTCGACGGGTGCAAGCCGGCCTGCTCCAGCGCCTTCGCCGAGGCGGGTACCGGGCCGATTCCCATGTAATTGGGATTGACGCCGGCAACAGCCGCCGACACAAGGCGCGCCAACGGCTTCAGGCCACGTCGCTTCGCCTCCGCGTCGGACATCAGGACGAGAGCCGAGGCGCCGTCGTTCAACGGCGACGAATTGCCGGCGGTCACGGAGCCCTTCTCCGCGAACGCGGGTCGCAGTTTGGCGAGCGCTTCGATCGAGGTGTCGTGGCGCGGGCCTTCGTCCTCGGTGATCCGCAACGCTTCGCCCTTTCGCTGCGGGATGTCGACGGGGACTATCTCCTCCGCGAGTCGCCCAGACTTCTGCGCCGCGACAGCTCGTTGATGGCTGCGCAGCGCGAACGCGTCCTGGTCCTCGCGCGAGATCTCATACATCTCGGCGACCTTTTCGGCGGTCTCCCCCATCTGGAGGGTCCCGTACATCTGGGCCATCTTCGGGTTGATGAGCCGCCACCCGATCGCCGTGTCGTACATGGTCTGCGGGCCGCGGGGAAAAGCCCCGTCCGGCTTGGGCACCACCCACGGCGCGCGGGTCATGCACTCCACGCCGCCGGCGATCATCACCTCAGCTCCACCGGACTGGATCTCGCGCGCCGCCGTGATCGTGGCCTGCATGCCCGATCCGCACAGGCGGTTCACGGTCTGGCCCGGCACCTCGACAGGGAAGCCGGCGAGAAGCAACGCCATGCGGGCCACGTTGCGGTTGTCCTCGCCGGCCTGGTTCGCGCAGCCGAGAATGACGTCGGCCACGTCGGCAGGATTCAGCTCGGCGCGCTCGCACACCTCCTTCAGGGCGATGGCGGCAAGATCGTCGGGCCGCACGTCCTTGAGCTGGCCGCCATAGCGGCCCATCGGCGTCCGCGCGGTGGCGACGATGACCGCGTCGGGCACTACTTCTTCTGAGAGCGGCGCGCCAGGAAGGCCTGCACGCCGTCGACGAACTCCTGGCTCGCGGCCTGCGCCTCCTGCAGGTACGACTCGAACTCCAGCGCCTCCTCGTAGCTCGACTCCAGAGCGTGGGTGACAGCGCGCTTCGCCGCCGCCAGCGCCTGGCGGGGCTGCGAGGCGATCTGCGTCGCGAGCTCGCGCACCTCCTGCTCGAACCGCTCCTGAGGAACGACGCGGTTGATGATTCCCAGGCGATGAGCGTCGGCGGCCGCAAGCGGTTTGCCAGTGAAGAACATCTCGTAGGCGACCCCGGAGCCCGCCAGTCGTGGGAGCAACCAGCTCACGCCGCCGTCGGGCGCGAGGCCGATGTTGATGAACGCCTCCAAGAGGTATGCCTCCGGCACAGCGATGCGGATGTCGCAAGCGAGCGCATAGCTCGCGCCGATGCCGACGGCCGGTCCGTTCATGGCGGCGATCACCGGCTTGGGCATCGTGCGCAAGCGCGTGAGCATCGGCATGTACTCATTGCGAAGCACGTTCCCGACATCTTGTGGCGTCCTCATTTGCCCGTCGCCCACCATCTCGCTGACGTCAGCGCCCGAGCAGAAGGCGCGGCCGGTTCCGGTCAGCACCACGACACGCACCGCGTCATCGCGCTCCGCCTGCTTGATCGCATCGCCAAGCTGCTTGCGCGTCAGCGTCCCGATCGCGTTCATCTTCTCCGGGCGGTTCAACCGGATCCAACCCACGCCGTCCTCGACGTCGACCTTCACGTGCTGTTCGACTTCAGTGGCCATCGCTCATCGTCCTTTGAAAACTCCGCGTCTCTTCTCCAGGAAGGCGTGCATGCCCTCCTTCTGGTCCTCGGTCGAGAACAGGAAGTAGAAGCTCTTGCGCTC
>JBGOTG010000263.1:0-3182 GCA_041476405.1 Candidatus Dormibacteraceae bacterium
CCGTTGTTACCCCGCCCGCTGGCGGGACCGCTACGGCGAAGAGTTCGAGGCGGTCCTCGCGGAGCGTCCGCTCGGACCGTTCGACGTCGCAGACATCCTCCTCGGCGCCCTCGACGCGCAGCTCCGGCTGCGCGGACGGGGGGCCGCCATCGCACAAGGAAGGGGACTCTCGATGTCTCTCCGCATCGGCGGCTTCGCCGGGATATTTGCCGCCCCGCTCCTGGCCCTCGCCTGGTTCCTGGGTTACGGCCCCGTGGCCATCGACCGCGTCGTTCCTGGGGTCATGCTGCTTGCCGGATTGTCCCTCCTGCTCGTGGCATTGGCCGGCCTCACCGCTTTCCAGGCACGCACCGACCCGCAAGTCACCTGGGCCGCCTTCGCCGTGCCGGCGATCGGACTCGCGGTGTTCACCATCGGGGCCACCGCAACGGTCGTTACCGGTGACGACTACTGGGGGTTGACGATGCTCGGACTCCTGACCGGGGTCGTCGGATCGGCGCTCTTCGCCATCGTGACCTATCGCACGGCGGTCCTGTCGCGTGGAGCGGCGTTGCTGATCGGCATCGGCTCGGTCCTGCCGTTCGCAGCGGCTATGACGAGCTTCTATGCGCTCCTCGTCGTTGCCATCATCTGCTTCCTGCTGGGCTGGTTCGCGCTTGGCATCCAGGCGATCCGCCTCGACTGGCCGGCAAGCCAGCCGCGACCTGCCTGACTTGCGAACGGACCGCACGATGACGCATGTGGTAGAGGAAGCGCCGGTGCGCCTGGGTGAACCCGCCAGCCAGCTTATGGGCCGCCTCGACGCGCCAGCTCCCCGCCGGCCACCTCTGGGTGCGGGGGAATCCTGAAGGAAGACGATCGGATGACGCTCGACATCGATCGGGATCGATCGGCAGTCGGCTATACCCTGCCCCGCGTCGTCTCGATCGTCGGCGGCGCCGGGTTCGTCGCGCTCGGCGCGTGGGGGATGGTTTCTCCGCAGTCGTTCTTTGAGGCAGTTGCCAAGTTCGAGCCATACAACCAGCACTTGCTGCAGGACATCGGCGCCTTCCAGATCGGACTTGGCGTCGTCCTCCTCCTCGCGGGCCTGTCCGGCCGCGCCGACGGCCTGACGACTGCGCTCATCGGGGTCGGTGTAGCGGCGGCATTTCACACCGTCTCCCACGTCGTCGGCCGTGACCTCGGCGGAGTTCCAGAAAGGGACATCCCGGCCTTCGCAGTGATGGCGGCGATTCTCCTTGTGGCAGGTGGATTGCGCTGGCGCCACGTTCGCGCTGCTGCCCGCTGACGAATCGGAGGCACATCGTGACCTGGATGATCGAGAGCGCGCGAGACGCCGCCGTGGCTCCCGCGGACGTGTTCCGCTTGTACGCCGATCCATCGACGTGGAGTGAATGGGGTCACAACGCCAAAGGGGCGCGCGCGGATGGCCCACTCGTCGAAGGCGGGACCGTCGATGTCAAGGCCGGGTACGGCAAGGTCTATCCATGCCGCATCCGAAGCCTCGTCGACGGCCGATCGCTCGTACTGGAGGCGCGACCGCCGTTCATGACCGTGATCCAAACCTACGAGGTTGAACCGACGGCGGCAGGTGCCCACATCCGGCACGCCCTCGAGATATCCGGTCCACTTGCGGGCATCACGCAGCTGGTCCGCCTGGATCGGGTTTATCAGGGCTGGCTCGACAAGGAAGTCGGGAAGCTCATCAAGATGGCAGCCCGTCCGTCCGGGCCCACAGAAGCCCGTCAGCCGTGACGCCGATAGGCTCGAAATGCCGGTCGAACTTCGGGTACTCAGGGTCGGTTTCGACGGCAGCGGTCCGCAGCGCTGATCCTAGACGGGCACGACTTCGAAACGAATAGCTGATAAGTCTGCCCGTTTGTATCGGCCCCCCACTCGGGGTAGCACTGCGCAGAGGGCCAGAGACTTACGAAACAGCTGCTCTACCGCTGAGCTATGTCGGCGCGACCGGCAGTATAGGCGATGCCCTCGGAGTCCCGATCCGGACGAGGTTCGAGCGGGTAGACGATGAGGCCGATCGACCCTTCCTCGGGGCCGATCACGGCTCGCCGACGGCATCAGTCGTCGGGCAAGCGCGGCTCAGTGTTGCTACCCATGCCCTACCGATGGTAGCATCGCAGTATGAAGGTCAGTGTCAGCCTGCCCGGCGAGGACGTCCAGTTCCTTGACGAATACGCCAAGGAGCAGGGACTCCTGTCTCGCTCAGCCGCACTCCATCGAGCCGTTCGCCTGCTTCGCACCGCAGAACTCGGCGCAACATACCAAGCGGCGTGGGAGGAATGGGCGGCCGAGGGCGAGGCCGACCTCTGGGAATCGACGACCCGCGACGGACTCGGTTCGTGATCCGGCGTGGGGACATCCACTCCGTTGATCTCGATCCCGCGCGCGGCTCGGAGGCACACAAACGCCGGCCAGCGGTCATCGTCAGCAACGATGCGGCCAATGCGACAGCGGGGAGGCTGGGTCGCGGCGTGATCACGGTTGTTCCCGTGACCTCGAACATCGAGCGCGTCTACCCGTTCCAGGTTTTGCTTCCAGCCGTCCAGACGGGGCTCGACCGGGACTCCAAGGCCCAGGCCGAACAGATCCGATCGATCGCCGTCGAGCGGGTGGGCGACCGACTGGGCGTTGTCCCCAACTCGATCATGCTCGACCTCGACGAGGCGCTGCGCCTGCATCTTGGTCTTTGACGCGGTGCTGATCCACCGGTAGAGGTTCGGCAGGCTCCGGGGTCGGGCAAACCAGACCAGCGTGGTGCATCAAAGAGGAGATCCGGGCTCACGCGGGAGCGGGCTCATCCGCGCGTGGGTCCGGGCCATGGAGCGGGGCCTGGTCGAACGATCGAGGCGGTCCAACTCCACGGCCCGGACGATCCGCCGCGAGCCGCGGCGCCCGGCGCTAGTGGAGCTGACCGCGCAACGCGCCGGCCGGGAAGGCGGCGTTGTGGACGTTCACGTAGTAGGCAGCGGGGTCGGCCACGAGGGCCGCCACGACAGCCGGCTCGGCCGCCGTACAGCCGATCGAGAACGACCGGTTGCCCGAGGCACCGAGTGGTACGACCACCGGACCCGGGCTGCCGACTGGTGCCAGGTGGATGTGGGCGGCGGTGACGGGATCGACGCGCCTGACCGTGTAGGCCCAGCAGACCTGGCCGGTGCTCG
>JBGOTG010000264.1:0-3175 GCA_041476405.1 Candidatus Dormibacteraceae bacterium
GGAGGTCATCGCTCGCGAGCGCCGCGGCGACTATCTGGGCGCTACCGTGCAGGTAATCCCACACGTCACCAACATGATCAAGGAGAAGATCCTCCGAGCCTCGCGCGACCCTCAAGTGGACGTGGTCGTGGTCGAGGTGGGAGGGACCGTCGGCGACATCGAGAGCCTGCCATTCCTCGAGGCCATCCGCCAGATGAAGAACGACCTCGGGCGACAGAACGTCTTCTACGTGCACTGCTCGCTAGTCCCCGTCGTCCACGGCCAGGAGATGAAGACGAAGCCCACGCAGCACTCGGTGCAGGCGCTGCGCGCGATCGGCATCCAGCCGGATGCGATCGTCTGCCGCTCCGAGCGGTCCATCGACGCCGACCTCAAGGAGAAGATCGCCCTCTTCACAGACGTGCCGCGGGAAGCTGTCGTCTCGGTGCCCGACGTCGATTCCATCTACGAGGTTCCGCTCATGCTCGAGGATGCCGGGCTGGGCAGGGTCATGGCGAAGCACTTCGAGCTGGACGAGGCCACACACTCACCGGACAACGGTCCGTGGATCCAGCTGATCGAGCGCATCAAGCACCCGCGCGCGACGGTCCCCGTGGCCGTCGTCGGAAAATACGTCGCGCTTCCCGACGCCTACCTGAGCGTCATCGAGGCCCTTAAGCACGCGGGCATCCACCACGGCGTCGCGGTCGACATCCACTGGGTCTCCTCCGAGAAGCTCGACGCGGGCGACACGTCTTCGCTGAAGGGCGTGGCGGGCATCGTAGTCCCCGGTGGATTCGGCTATCGCGGCATCGAGGGAAAGGTGCAGGCATCGCACTACGCGCGCCACAACCGCATCCCGTACCTGGGGCTGTGCCTCGGCCTGCAGTGCGCTGTCATCGACTTCGCGCGTGAGGCACTCAATGCGCCCGACGCCAACTCCACCGAGTTCGCGGCCTTCACCTCGACGCCAGTGATCGACCTTATGCCCGAGCAGCGGAATATCGATCAGATGGGCGCGTCGATGCGGCTCGGCCTGTATCCGTGCAAATTGCTGCCCGGCTCGCTTGCGTACAAGGCCTATGGTGAGGAGGTCGTGTACGAGCGGCACCGTCACCGCTTCGAGTTCAACAACGAGTATCGCGAGTCGCTAGGTGAGGCCGGGATGATCTTCAGCGGACTGTCACCCAACGGAAGGCTGGTCGAGATCGTGGAGCTCGCCGACCACCCGTGGTTCGTCGCGAGCCAGTTCCACCCCGAGTTCCGCTCCCGACCCAACCGAGCGCATCCGCTGTTCCGGGACTTCGTGCGCGCTGCCTTCCTGCAAAGCGGCATCGACCAGATGGAGCTGCGGCCGGCCGAGCTGGTCGAAGGGCCAGAGGGTATCTAGAGAGGGTATCGAGGGGAGGGACTCCGTGGAGCAGACCAAGAGCGGGATACCCTCGTTTCAAGCGCGTCATGAGCTTGCCCTCGACCTCGTGCATGCCACGGAGGCGGCAGCCCTGGCGTGCGCGCGGCTGCTCGGCAAAGGCGACCCTGATCGGGTCAGCGAGGTGGCGGCGGAGGCGATGCGGCGGGCGCTGGAGGACACCGGCCCGTCAGGCACCGTTGTGCTCGGCCCGCGCAACGACTCATACCTCTCGCATGGCACTTTCCTGTCGGGTGACGAGCATCGTGTCGACTTCGGGCTGTTCCCTGTCGAAGGCGCCAGCCAGGTCGCCAGAGGCTCGACCAACGCGGTGTCGATAGTGGCCGCGGCCGAGCCCGGGGGTTTCGCCCAGCTGCCTGCTGTGTGGTACGTCGAGAGGATCGTGGCCGGTCCGGCCGCCCGCGGCGGCATCGACCTTGACGACCCGATCGCCGACAACCTCAGGCGGATCGCGTTCGCGCGGGACGCCCGCGTCCAGGACCTGACGGTGGCCATCCTCGACCGCCCCAGGCACCAGGACCTGATGGAGGAGGTCGCCGCCGCGGGCGCCCGGATCCTGAGCCTCGAGGAAGGCGACATCGCCGGCGCCGTGATGGCCGCCCTTCCGGGCAGCGGCATCGACGCCGCCATCGGGATCGGGGGGGTGGACGCGACCCTGGTCGCCGCCTGCGCCGTCCGCTGCCTCGGCGGAGAGCTCCAGGCCCGACTCTGGCCCCGCAACGAGGAGGAGAGGGTCCTCATCGGCGATGCTGCCGGGCGCGTGTACGGCGCCGCCGACCTGGCGCCAGGCTCGGACCTGGCAGTCGCCTTCACCGGCGTCAGCGGGGGGCAGCTCCTGCCGGGCGTGCTGTTCGGGAGCGGCTACGCGGAGACGGCCTCGCTACTCGTGTCGAGTCGCCAGGCGACCATCCGCCGCCTGACGACGCGCCATCTCACCGTCGGTGACGCAGGCTGAGGCTGAGAGTTCGCTGAGAGCTGGGCCCAGCCGGGATTAGGCGCCCCCGGGCCGGGGTATCACAAGTACAGGAAAATGGACGAAAGGAACCCGATTCCGCCTCAGGGGGGAGATTTCCTCCCGCCGCCGCCGCCCCCGGCGTTCCCGGTGACCTCGGACATCCCGCCGGAGTCGCCCTACCACTACTCGCCTGCGCCGGTCCAGAGAAACCGCGGACTCCTGGGCGGGCTGGGCGCCCTTCTCATCGCCGCGTTTGCCTACGGCAAGTACGCGCTGCTCCTCATCTTCAAGATCCCGGCGCTGGCCACTCTCGGCTCGGCCCTGGTCAGCGTCGCCGCCTACTCGCTGTGGGGTGGGCCCTGGTTTGCCGTCGGGCTGGTGCTGATGATCTTCGTGCACGAGATGGGCCACGTCGTCGAGATCCGGCGCCAGGGCATGCAGGCCACTGCCCCGATCTTCATTCCGTTCCTCGGGGCCGCCATCTTCCAGCGCTCACACGCCCAGAGCCCGATGCGCCAGGCCCAGATCGGCATCGCCGGGCCGATCGCCGGGACGATAGGGGCGACCGCAGCGCTGGTTCTCTACAACTCGACGCACTGGACTGCGCTGCTCGGGTGGGCGTATCTCGGCTTCCTGATCAACCTCTTCAACCTGATCCCGTTCGGGATGCTGGACGGCGGCTGGATCCTGGCCCCCGTGTCGAAGTGGATTCAGGTCGCGGGCCTGGCCGTGCTCGCCGCGATGTTCTTCGCCGGCTGGATCAGCCCGCTCGTCATCATCATCGTGATCCTCGGTTTGCCCGTGGTCCTCCA
>JBGOTG010000265.1:0-3173 GCA_041476405.1 Candidatus Dormibacteraceae bacterium
CGCCACCTATGTGTCAAGCCTCGGATACGACGTGCTGAATCACGGACCGAACCGTCTCTTCCTGCGGACCCCGCTCGACCAGGCGCTGCCTGTCGTACCCGTCTTTGCGGTGCCGTACGTCTCACTGCAGCCGGTCATTTACGGCTCACTGATCGTGTTCCTGCTGTTCCGAGCGCGGCTCCAGCAGTCGGCGGGGCTGAGCCTCACCGCCACTTTCCTCATCAGCTACTTGTTTTTCGCATTTCTCCAGACCTACGTCGCCAGGGCGACGCTGACCGGAGACGATGTCTTCACGCAGATGGTGCGTGGTGTGTACGCCGTCGACCACCCGTTCAACGACTTCCCGAGCCTGCACGTCGCCACATCCGCGATCATCGCGATCCATTGGTGGCGTTTCGACCGGAGGGCAGGCGTCGTGGCGGCGGTGTGGGCGATCCTTGTCGCAATGTCGACAGTGCTGATCCGGCAGCACTACCTCGCCGACGTGGCGGGTGGCCTGATCGTCGCTTTCGGCACCTCGCTCTTCTTCCTGCGGTGGCTCGACCGCGAGCCGGCCGGGTCTCAGGCCTACTCGAGGGGGATTGAAGCCTGATTGACGGCGGGACTATAGAATCGGTCTCATGGCCGAATACGGAATGTTGGTTGTGAGCATGGCTCCCGCCGACAAGGTGTGGAAGATCTGGTCGGACACCTCCACCTGGGGTGAGTGGAACCCGAACGTGAGCACGATGGAGCTCCAGGGACCGTTCGAGTCCGGGAGCACCGCGATCATGAACACGAAGGCGGGACAGCACCACATGATGCGAATCCTCGACGTTCAAGCCGGGCGCAGCTTCGCCCTCGAGACCAACGTGATTCCGGGCACCACCTTCCGATTCAACTGCCGGATCGAACCCGTCGGAGCCGAGACCAAGCTCAGCCAGACCGTCGAGGTGAAGGGCCCGCTGGGTTTCCTGGGCGGGATGCTGGGTCCGAACGTTTCGAAGGAGTTCGGGACCCTGCTCTCCAACCTCGCCAGGAAGGCGGAGACGAGCTAGCGCGTCGGTCTTAGGACAGCCGCGCGAGAGCGGCGGTCATGGTGTCAGCCTCGTCGGTTTCGAGCAGGCGCCCGAGGTTGCGATCCAGGCTGCGCACGAACACCGCATGCGCCCGGTCGAATCCAGCCTTGCCGGCCGCGGTGAGGTGCGCGTACACGCCACGGCGGTCGGTCGGGCAGGACCGGCGGTCGATCAGGCCGGCTTTGACCATCTGGTCGAGGCGGCGCGATGCCCCGCTGTCGGTGATGCCGGCGACCTTCGCCAGCTCCTGATATCGCATCAGTCCCTGAGGCGCGCGGCTGAGGTGCAGCAGAACCTCATACCAGCCCAGCGACATGCCGGCCTCGGGCAGCATGTCCTTCTCGAGCGCGGCGGTCATCGTGCTGTGGGCGCGGGCAAGGCCCTCCCACAGCTGGACCGTCTTCGCTCTGCTGACCTTTGACACGGCGCTCATCGTAAGGGTGACCTCTCTGTATCCGTGAAACAAGAAAGAGGGCCAGGGACTTCCCCGGCCCTCTCTCTGAAGCTCCTTACCTGGCTGTTGCCATCTCGAGGGTCTTGACGACGATCTCGGCGTCGACCTCGACCTTGATGGTGTGGCTCGCCATGGGGACCGCCCCGGCGATGCCGTCCCAGTTCAGACCGAAGTCCATGCGGTTGATCTGGCCCTTGGCGCTGACGCCGAGGCGCTCCTTGCCGCCGAACGGGTCGGCGACCCGGCCCTCGAGGGTGGCCTCGAGCGTGACCGGCCTGGTGGTCTCCTTGACCGTGAGATCACCGTGGACGAGGAACCTGTCGTCTCCCTTCGCTTCGATGCCGGTGATCTTGTAGGTGATGTAGGGGTACTTCTCGGCGTCGAAGAAGTCGGCCGAGCGAAGGTGGTTGTCGCGCTGGTCGGTTCGCGTGCTCAGGCTCGCGACGTCGATCTTGACCTCGCCGCGTGTCTTGGTGACGTCGTCCTCGGGCCCTTCGAAGGTGCCCTCGAACTTGTTGAACTGCCCACGCACTGTGGACACCGCAAGATGCTTCGCGGAAAACCCGACGTTGGTGTGACTTGCGTCCAATTCGTACTTGACCATGTGTTTCCTCCTGGAATTTGAAGCGGCCATTGCCGCAGCTACTGATTGATACTTGCTTGCGCAAGCAACTATTCCAGCGCCAGAGCTCCATGGGGCCGTGGCGAGCTTGGGGATAATGGAGGTCGCAGATGACCGATACCTCGATCCGCCGCCCACCCGCCGCCTCCCTGCTGGGCGACAAGGTGGTCGAGACCACAGGCCTCACGAAGCGCTATGGCAACGCCATCATGGCCGTCGACAAGCTCGACCTCAGCGTGTACCGGGGCGAGGTCTACGGCTTCCTGGGGCCCAACGGCGCCGGCAAGACGACCACGCTCAGGATGCTCCTGGGGCTAATTCGGCCGACCGCGGGCAGCGCCAGGGTCATGGGTGCGGCGCCGGGAACGCCGGCCTCCCTGGTCAAGGTCGGCGCCATCGTCGAGACGCCGGCCTTCTATCCATATATGTCGGGCTACGACAACCTCAGGCTGCTGGCCCGCTTGTGCGAAGCCCCACAGGCTCGAGTCGACGGCACCCTGGCGCAGGTCGAGCTCACGCCCCGCGCGCGCCACAAGTTCTCGACGTACTCGATGGGCATGAAGCAGCGATTGGGGATCGCGGCGGCACTGCTCAAGGATCCCGACCTGCTGATCCTCGACGAACCGACCAACGGTCTCGACCCGCAGGGCATGGCCGACGTTCGAAACCTGATCATCGAGCTCGGGAAGGGTCACCGCACAGTGCTCATCTCCAGCCACCTCCTCAGCGAGGTGGAGCAGATGTGCACGCGAATCGGAGTGATCAAGAAGGGAAAGATCGTGGCCGAGGGGACGATCGACGAGCTGCGTGGCGCCGCGACCCTGACGGTGCGAGGCACTCCGGAGGACCTGGCGAAGACAGTTCTGGTCGGCGAAGCCGGCGCCGAGAACGTCACGGACCTGGGCGGCGGCGCTTTCAGCCTCAAGGTCGACCTGGAGCGAACCGCAGAGATCAATCAGCACCTGGTGCAGGCCGGCGTCGCGGTCACGGAGCTTCATGCGGGCGAGCGTTCCCTGGAGGACATCTTCATGGAGCTCAC
>JBGOTG010000266.1:0-3172 GCA_041476405.1 Candidatus Dormibacteraceae bacterium
AGGTCACGCCCGTCGATCGCGGTCGAGCTTTTAAGGCCAACCCTGGAGGCAACTTTGGCCACGGTAGAGGGATGGTCGCCGGAGATCAGCTTGACGACCACGCCATGGGAGACCAGCTGAGCAAGTGTCTGGGCCGCATCCGGTTTGATCTCCTCGGCAAGCACGACCAGCGCAGCAGGTTCCAGGCTGCGCAACCCAATTTCTGCGTCGGCTTGAGCGGCCCGCGCGAGTAGAAGCACGCGCTGGCCGTCGGCCATCATGCGAGCCAGGTGTGACTCGAGATCGTGGTTCTGCCCAGCTCGAGCTACCAGTACGTCGGGCGCGCCGAGCACCCACCAGCCGCGGCCAGCGAACTGGAACGCGCTCCATCTACGACCTGATGAGAAGGGAACTCTCGATTCGAGGAGCCACCCCGTCTCAGCGCCATAGGCGGCGGCGATGGCGCGAATCGAGGCATTCGGGCGGGGATCGGCCCGGCCGATCGATGCAAGGGCGTCCTTCCAGTCCGCGCCGGCGACCAGCGGTTCCACGCGCTCCACACAGCTGTCCGGCTCGGTCAATGTCCCGGTCTTGTCCAGGCAGATGACATCCGTCCGGGCCAGCATCTCGACTGCGGGGAGTTGCTGGACAAGGACCTTGCGCCGGCCGAGTCGGATCACCGCGAGAGCCAGGCTCGCGCTGGTCAGCAGCACCAGACCTTCCGGCACAAGCGTGACCACACCCGCCACCGAACCTCGAACCGCATCCGGTAGATTGGCGTTGGCTCGCAGTTGCGAGACGGCCAGCATTATGCCGGTCGGCACGATGACCCAGGTCACGATCCGCAGAATCTGGTTGATTCCGCGCATCAGATCCGATCGCACCAGTTGAAAGCGCCGTGCCTCTGCCGTCAGCCGGCGCGCGTAGCTCGCCTCTCCGACACGAATCGCTCGGTAGTGACCCAGACCAGCGCTCACGAAGCTTCCCGCGAGGACCTCCGCCCCCCTCACCTTGGCGACAGGCGTCGACTCACCTGTGAGGAGGGCCTCGTTCAGCTCGAGGGGCTCGTCAGATTCCACGGCGCCGTCGACGACGATCTCGTCACCGGCCTCCACCTCCAGCAGATCGCCCACGACTATCTCCGAGACCGGCAGTCCCCTGGCTGTGCCGTCACGGACCACCCGCGCCCGCGGCGCGGCAAGGATGGCGAGGCGGTCGAGTGTGAACTTTGCCCGAAGCTCCTGGACAATGCCGATGAGAGCGTTGGCGACCAGAATCAACCCGAAGACCGCATCCTGGATCGGGCCCACCACCAGGATCACGACAAGCATCGAACCGAGCAGAGCATTGAATCGGGTCAGCAGGTTCGCTTTCAAGATGTCGCGCAGGCTCCGGCTGCTGGCTTCTGGCATCGTGTTGGCCAGGCCTGAACCTGCTCGTCGCTGAGCTTCTTGCTCAGTCAAGCCGCGCAAATCGACCCTGGGAACAGGCACAGGCTCTAAAGATCCACCTGACGCAGCCGGGCCGGCCTCAGGGAATACGTTTGCTCGGTGGGCGACGGGCTTGGCACGGAGATCACCCGAGCCGACGGCAGGGATGATGCTCTTCATGTTCCGGTGTTCATAAGCGTTCGTCCCGAACAGGTAGCAAGCCAGGGTCGAAAGACCCACAGCAGGGGGCCCGGTTGACTGCTGTTTGCCGGTGTCGGGCGGCTGCGCCGTTGCTCGACGCCGAGCCCGTCAGAAGCCCTTTTGACGCCGGGGCCTTCGGCTCTAGCGACCGAGTTCACGCGATGCGACGGTTGGGCAGGAACCCCTATGGTGGAAGACCTGCGACGCTCCTGGATCGAACGTTGAGGCTCGTGAGCTCGGCCGGCACCCGATACTGGCTCGCAGGTTCGATCGTTGCGATTGCCCTTGCTTCTTGCGTGGGCGGAGGATCGTCGACTCCAGTCGCGGTGGCGACCCCGATAGCGACCCAACCGGCCGGCGGCGATGCGACGGCTCTCGAAGACCAGTTCATATCGGTCATCAGCCGGGTCAGCCAATCAGTCGTGGTGATCCAGACCGAGAGCGGCCTGGGATCAGGCGTAATCGTCGACACCGATGGCAACATCGTCACCAACGCGCATGTGGTCGCGGGGTTCACGACATTTCGCGTCTTCCTGGCCACCGGAAAGTCCTACGACGGCAGACTTGTTGGGACGTTCGTGCCCGACGACCTTGCTGTCATCCGCATCAGCGCGCCCGATCTGCGCCCGGCGGCCTTCGGCGACTCCGACCACCTGCGCGTCGGGAGCATCGTGATGGCAGTCGGCAGCCCGCTCGGACTTCAGAGCTCGGTGACCGAAGGCATCGTCTCAGCCCTCGGGCGCCAGGTCACGGAACCCAACGGCGTCGCCCTGCCGCCCTTGATTCAGACGAGCGCCGACATCAATCCTGGCAACTCCGGTGGCGCACTCGTCGACCTGAATGGAGAAGTGATCGGCATCCCGACTCTGGCCGCTCAGGATCCCCAGGCGGGCGGGACCGCCCCTGGAATCGGTTTCGCGATCCCCATCAATGTGGCCAAAGACATTGCCGCCCAGCTGATCCAGAGCGGCCGGGTCACGAACAGCCATCGTGCGTATCTCGGCGTCCAGGTCGCCGATGTCCCTGACGGACAGGGAGTCTCGATTTACTCGCTGGTCCCCGGCGGACCCGCGGACAGGGCAGGTCTGAAGGCTGAGGAGGTCATCACATCGGTCGACGGCCGTCCGGTGCCCAACCAGCAAGCGCTTGCGTCGGTACTTTCGAGCCTCCAGCCCGGGCAGTCCGTCAAGGTGGCGGTGCGGCAGCTGGACGGCACCGCGATCCTGCTTACTGTCGTCCTGGGCGAGCTGCCGGGCTAGACGCCGCCGTCGAAATCAGGAGGACCGGCCGCTTCGAGCTGAGAACGAGCTCGCGGCTGACGCTTCCCAACATCAGTTCGGCGATCCCTCCTCTTCCGCGCCTACCAACGACGACGAGATCGGCATTCTCTCGCTCTGCCACGGCCGCCACCACCGACGCCGGCCTGCCATTCTCCATGACCGTCCGATAGCGAACTCCTGATGCTGCAAGCGGTTTGCACCATTTGTTCTCGAACTCCGCCCTCATATCGTCGCGCCATTCCTGGTCGAGCACGAATGGAACCCCGTATGGCAGGTCGAGCG
>JBGOTG010000267.1:0-3152 GCA_041476405.1 Candidatus Dormibacteraceae bacterium
AATGGTGTATTTCGGTCCCAACAAAGCCGCGAGCGACTTCTTCCCGCTCAACAACTTCGACCCCTGGGACGGGATGGCCGCCAAGGTCTGGGGGCCGTTCTCGGTGCTCGTCCTGCTTGCCATCGTGAACAGCGCATTCGCGAACTCGAACGCCGGTGCCAATGCCGCCTCCAGGGTTGGATTCGCCCTGGGTCGGATCGGCATCCTGCCGAGGTCGTTCGCCAGTGTGCATCCGCGGTTCAAGACGCCTTATATGGCGGTGCACGCGCAGGGCGCGTTCGGCATCGCGCTCGCTGTCATTCTTGGGTTTGCGCTGAAGGGGCCGCTTCTCGCGTTCGCCCTCCTGGGCACCATCGCGACGCTCATCATCGTTCTCATCTACATCCTGACCAACCTGAGCAACCTCGTTTTCTATTGGCGCGAGCACCGCGACGAGTTGAGTCCGATCTGGAATGTCGCCGTCCCGATACTGGGCACCTTGATCTTCATTCCCGTTCTCCTCGCGGCGTTTGGAATCGACTTCGGCGGCCTCGGCATCACCGCCCTGTCGGCGCCCGCCAACGCCGCTCCCTGGGTCGTGCTTGCCTGGCTCGTGTTCGGTGCGGTGGTTTTCGCGGTTCTGTCGAGTCGCACGCCTGAGCGGCTCAAGGATCTGGCCACGACCTTCAGCGAGGGCGAGAAAGGCCCGTAACGGTCTACCCGGTCGGCAGCGCGTATCTCGTGTAGCGCGCGCGGTAGCCGCGGAGGCGGCCGACCGTCGCGAGCACCGGGAACAGCACGTCCTGCACCGCGATCGGTGGGCTCGCCGGCCGGATGAAGTCGCCAACCACCGACAGCAGGACCGCGCCCTGCAGCAGAGGGATGTCACCCTCGGCCGACAGCTTGCCGTCGCGACTGAGCCCAAACTGCGTTTCGAAGAAAATCTCGGCCGACACGAGAGCCGGGCGGTGCTCGTAGTAGACGCGCATCGCGCCGTCACCCGCGTTCCACTGGCTGTGGGGGACGCCGGGTGGACAGACCAGCGTCTCGCCGGGGCGGCCGACTCCCGTCTTGTCCCCGATTCTGTATCCGAACAGTCCCTCGAGGACGACAAAGCTTTCCTCCTGGTTGGGATGGAAATGCGACCTGACGACGTATCCGCCGGGTTGAGCGATGAGCTCGGCCTGGAAGAGGCGTCCGTCTGACGAGTCGGCGGTCGATCGGAAGATGAGCCTCTCGCCGGTCTGGGGACTCTCGATCTCGGTGCCGAGCTTGACCACCGGGCCTACCTGTGGAGCCGGGTTCGCACGAGCGCCCGACCAATCGCCAGGGGATGATTCAGCACCGTCGCGATCTTGCCGCCGGTGGAGTTGGGATCGCGGGCGACGCCAAGCTGTGTTAAAGGCGTTCCGATGTTGAAGTAGGTTCGCTCGCAGACCATCCGGTCCTCCTCGAAGACAAACACGATGATCAAAGGGAAGTCGACCTTGCGGCCGGTCGCCGGAAGGCCCCGCCAGCTGCCATCGTGGGTGCCCTTGAACCGCCCTTCGACGATCACCGCATCGTCGGCATGGTGCATGGCGTTCGGGTGGAAGCGGAAGTCCGAGAATCCAGTCTTGTTCTCGTTCAGGAGCGTGTTGACTCCGGAATGGCCGTCCCAGACTTCGCCTGTGGCGACGATCTCATAGCGCGGGTGGTCGAACGCCGCGATGCAGCGTTCGAAGTCGTGGGCGTTCTCAGCCTCCATGTGCTCGAGGACTGTCGCTTCACGCCGCTGACGCAAGCTCGATTCCAACGCCACAGGTTAACCACGTTCTTCCCACGCCGGAAGCCAAAGCGATCAAGATCGGGTATGGGCAGATGATCGACCCCGAGGAAATCTACAGACGCGCCACACCCGCCTCTCGCGCTCTGCACGAGCGGGCGGTCAAGGCGATGCCCGGCGGTACCACCCGTACGACCACCTACTTCGATCCCTATCCGCTCTACATCGAGCGAGGCGCCGGTTGCCGGATCTGGGACGCGGACGGGACCGAGCGGATCGACATGCTGGGCAACTACACCGCGATGATCCTCGGCCACGCTCATCCGAAAGTGGTCGAGGCGATCAACCGGCAGGCCGCCCGCGGAACCGCGTTCGCGGCGGCCAACCCGATCGAGGTGGAGCTCGCGACCCTTCTATGTGAGCGGGTCCCGAGCCTCGACCTCGTGCGCTTCTGCAATTCAGGTACCGAGGCGACGATGTTCGCGATGCGGCTGGCCCGGGCCTTCACAGGGCGCGCGAAGATCGCCCGGATCGAGGGCGGCTACCACGGCACCCACGACCAGGCCGAGGTCAGCACGCACCCCGTGCCGGCCGAAGCCGGCCCAGGCGACAGGCCGCTGGCCAGGCCCGACTCCATCGGCACGCCGAAGTGGGCCCTGGAAGGCAGCGTGATCCTGCCCTTCAACAACCCGGACGCGGCCGAGCGAATCCTCCGCGACGAGGGCGACCAGGTGGCGGCGGTGATCCTCGAGCCGATCATCGGGGCGGGTGGCGTGATCGCGGCCACGCAAGAGTTCCTCGATCGCTTGCGGCATGTGACACGCGAGCTCGGCATCCTCCTCATCTTCGACGAGGTGATCTCCCTGCGGGTCGCGCCGGGCGGCGCTCAGCAGCTTTACGGCGTGACCCCCGACCTGACGACGATGGGCAAGATCATCGGCGGAGGCCTGCCGGTGGCCGCGTTCGGCGGTCGCGCCGACGTGATGGAGCTGTTGGACCCGCGCCGGCAGCCCAACCTCCCCCAAGGCGGGACCTACAACGGCAACCCCCTGGGCATGGCCGCGGGCGTCGCCGCGTTGAAGGAGCTGACGCCCGACGTGTACGAGGAGCTCAACCGGAAGGGCGCCAGGATCAAGGACCAGCTGACCGAGGTGTTCGCGAGCCACGGGATGCCGGCCCAGGTGAACGGAGTGGGTTCGCTGCTGGCGATCCACTTCACCGACATCCCGGTCACCGACTACCGGACCAAGGCCACGTCGAACGCGAAGATCACCCACGACTTCTTCCTCGCCCTGGTCAACCACGGCGTCCTGATGGCGCCACGCGCCATGGGCGCGCTTTCCACGCCGATGGGCGAGGATGACATCCAGGAGTTCGTCGACGCCGTGGACGCGGTCGTCGAGGAACA
>JBGOTG010000268.1:0-3152 GCA_041476405.1 Candidatus Dormibacteraceae bacterium
CCGGATCGCTTCAGCGGGCTGGCGACGGTTCCTCTGCAGGCGCCGCAGCGCGCGGCCGAGGTTCTCGGTCATGCGGTGGGTCTGCGTCTGAAAGGGGCGATGGTCTACTCGAATGTGGCGGGAGGCCACCTGGATGAGCCTTCGCGTCGAGTCGTCTTCGACACCGCTTCAGCGCTCGACGTTCCGATCATGCTGCACCCGACATATCCGGTCTGCGCCCCGTCGATGATGGCCGGCGGGATGATAGAGATGGCAGGCTTCCTCATCGACACCACCACCGCGGCGCTGCGAATGGTGTTCGACGGCCTGTACGAGCGGCACCCGGACTTCAAGTTGATCGTCCCGCACGCGGGCAGCCTCATTCCGTATTTCGTCGGGCGCATCGACCATTTCGGTCGGTTGCAGAAGCCAGGCTCGACCGGGAACATCTCGGGTGCTGCGAGCGACCACATCCGCAAGTTCTACGTCGACACGGTGTGCGAGTCGGCGCCGGCGCTGCACTTCTGCTGTGACTTTTTCGGGGTGGACCGTATCTTGCACGGCACCGACCACCCGTTCTGGCCGATGCCGCTCGGTCCTCGCTTGCTCGACCGCCTCGAGCTCGGCGCGGAAGATCGCGACAAGATCGCGGAGAAGAACGCAGTGCGGGTCTTCGGACTTCAGGTGCCTGCACGAGGAGTCCGCTGATGGCCCGGCTTCCGTATGTAGACCCCGATGCGTCGCCGGCAGTCGACTTTCTATACAGAGAGATCGAGCGCATGGGCCGGCCGGTCCTCAATCTCTACAGGGTGCTGGCGAACCAGCCGCCGGCGCTGGCGGCTTTCCTCGAGATGTCGCGCCACGTGCGATCAGGGTCCAGCCTGGACCCGGGGCTGCGCGAGCTGGCGATCCTTGCGACGGCCCACGAGCTGGGACAGAGGTACGAAGTTGTGCATCACACGGACGCCGCAGAAAGGGCAGGAGTCGCGAGCGCCAAGGTCGCGGCAGTGACCGCTGGTGGCTCGCTCGACGCGCTGACGCCGGCCGAGCGCTGTGCCGTGGAGTACGCGCGCCAGGCTGCGCATTCACGCTCATGCGATGACGCGACATTTGATCGCGTGCAGTCGCTGTTTTCGACCGAAGAGATCGTTGACCTGGTGTTGACCACTGGGTGGTATCACCTCTGCGCCGTGATTCTCGGGTCATTTCGCGTGGAGCTGGAACCCGAGAGCCGATGATCGTCAGGCGCGAGGGCAATGGCTGGACGCTGATCCGTCAGATGGACCATGCGGCGCACTGCGCCGAGCTCGCACGCGCATGGCGCGCCGGGCCGTTCGGCGCGAGTTCGGTGTCGGCCTCGCTCGAATATGCGGCCGGCTATCACGACCTCGGCTGGACGGAGATCGACAAGCAGCCCGAGGTCGACGCGGCCGGAGGGCCGTGCAACTTCACACAGATCGACGAGGTGCGGCACACCGAGTTCTACTCGGGCGCAGTGCGCACGATCGCGCTGACGGACCCTCATGCCGCTTACCTTGTGAGCCTGCATGCGTCGGGGCTCTACAGCCGGCGGTACGGGTGGGCGGGGTTGAAGCCGGTGGACTGGACCTCGATCGGGCCTCGCGGCCAGGCGCTGTTGGAGGGGGAGCGGCAGCTCCGGTCGCAGCTGCTCGCGTCGATCGCGCCCGAGGACGCGGAGTTCGAAGCCGCGTGGCGCGACTACATGCTGCTGGAGACGTTCGACTTCCTCTCGCTGCTGACGTGCTTCGGCGTCGACAGCTCGAGCTGTGGGCCCGTGCCGACGTTCGACGGGCGATGGGAGATGCTCTCGGTCCGGCGCTTAGGCCCGTTCGAAGTCGAGCTCAGCCCGTTCCCATTCGCGGGTGATCGGCTGGAGGTCGAGGTCGAGAGCGCGCACCTGCAAACCAACCGCTTCGACTCCGACGACGATCTCCGCACCGAGTTCGAATCAGGAAATACGGAGATCCGTCGAACCGTTTACAGGCAAGGCGCGAGTTGAGAGTGTTGAAGTGATCCCTGTCATAGGCCGCAGGCGCTTGGGGGCTTCCGGGATCGAGGTCTCCGAGCTGGCGCTCGGCTCCTGGCGGACGTACGAGCGAATTCCCCGCGAGGCGGGCGTTGCAGTCATGGCCAGGGCCCGCGAGCTCGGCATCAACTTCCTCGACGATGCCAGATACAACGACGAGACAGGAACAGCTCCGATGAAGACGGGCTATTCGGAAGTGGTGTTCGGCGAGCTGTTCCGGGCGTCAGGTTGGAAGCGGCAGGATGTGGTGCTCGCCAACAAGCTGTGGTGGGAGTTCTGGCCGGAGCAGGACGCCGCGGCCGAGCTGCAGGGATCGCTGCAGCGCATGAAGATGGACTACATCGACCTGGCCTATGCCGAGAAGCCTCCTGCCGGGCTGCGCGTCGAGGACATCGTGCAACAGGCCGGCGGTCTCATCGCGGCGGGCAAGCTTCGAGCGTGGGGCGTGCTCAACTGGCCGGCGGAGCTCGTCGCGGAGGCGGCCAAGGCTTCAGTCGCCGCCGGCGTGCCACCCCCTTGCGCGGCGCAGCTCGCCTACAGCCTGGTGCACAGGTCGCCTGTCGAGGACTCCGACATGATCGGCGCGCTCGACTCCGCAGGCGCCGGCGTGGTGTCGTCTTTCACGCTTGACGGGGGTGCGTTGACCGGAAAATACGCTGCACCCGGCGCGCACGGAAGATTGTCAGACGGCAGCGAGAACGCTCGGCACGCCGCTGCATTCGACGCCGGCGCTCAGGTCGCGGCCCTCGCCCAACGGCTCGGCACTCACGCGGCGCCACTGGCGATCGCTTTCGCCCTCCTCAACCCGCGCGTCGCAAGCGTCTTGTTCGGTGCGACCAAACCCGACCAGGTCAGCGAGAACGCGAAAGCGGTCGAGCTAGCCTCGACCCTCGACGCGCAGACGATCGCTGAGTTGCGCCGCATCGGCGCTGAGGAATAGAGCGGCCCCGAATCGGCCTGACTGGGGGCATCGCGGAGAGAACGGGCCTCAGGTTCGCCGTCAGCGGCTGATAAGGGTGGTCGATGCCGCCCGGCGTTGGGCCAGGACCGGCAGGCGAGCCCGGGCCGCCGCCAGCCGGTCGTGCGAGACGTCCGCGGCGGCGACGCCCTCGGCGTCGCCGAGGCC
>JBGOTG010000269.1:0-3144 GCA_041476405.1 Candidatus Dormibacteraceae bacterium
AGCGCGCCATCGGCGTAATACCTGTCCACAGCCCTCGGATCTTCTGAGGGGCTGTTGCCAGCGCCATCTCAAAATCCTGGGGCACGTTCGGCTCCGGCCAGTCTTTGAGTGACTCAATTTCGAGGGTCGCGGTGTCACCCGCGCTTAAAGCAGCGGTTTGTTGCAGCTTTCCATCAATCCCCATCCAGTGGCCAAAATAGCCGTCTGGCTCCAACACCGCCTGGAACCCATGGCCATTGATCGTTCCTTGTACTGCGACCTGCCCGCGCGACGGCAGCTTCCGGCTCGCTTTCTCAGGCAAGCGCAAAAGAGTCCATTTGTCGATCGTGTACAGCGTGGCGTCAAAACGAATTGTTGGCACCCCTGTGCGCTGACTCATAGCAGTCATATATTTTGCAGACGCCGACTACGCCCAGCGAGTGGTTCTCTCAGACCCGCCCGCGGGTTTCAAATCGGTCAACCTGTCGATTCTGGCCTGAGCCCACCAAGACGATGCCCCACTGCCAACAGGCCGTGATATCGCTCGATCATGTAGTGGACACTGGCGGGCGTCTACTTCAGTCTGCCGCAGACACCCGTGTAGGCGTCGCAGTCAGCTCGTTGAGCTTACGCATCGTGTTCGCGCTGCGGATGGTGATCTTCTTGTATAGAGGCGTGCCGACGAATCTGTTCATCTGGCTCCTGCTCACGCTCTCACGATCGACGCGCCAGACGACAGCCCCAGGCGTGTACCTGAGCTCATCGACGCCGGGCTTTATCAAGAGACGGTCGAGGATCCCGCGATCGTCGAGCTCCTTCCAAAGCAGCAGGACATAAGTCCGCATCGTTTTGTCGTCGACCCAATTACGCGGAATCGCGTCAACCATTCTCTTCAGGGTCTTGTAGTCCGTGACAAGCACCTTGATCGCCATGCCCGTGTGCTGCTCGAGCGCCTTCTCGATCCGGGCCGTAAGCCGCTGAACGTCCGATGCTCGGGTCGAGAAGATGACGTTGCCCGAGTTGATGTAGGTCCGTACATCTGACAGGCCGAGGGCGACGAGGGACTCTTTGATGGCCGCCATCGAGACGATGCTCTTGCCCCCGACGTTCACGCCCCTCAAAAAAGCGACGTAGATCATCAACGCTGAGTTTGATTGGAATCAAACACATGTATATCGCAAGGCGGTCGAAGCCTCTGTGGGCGATCATGGCGAATGTGCGTGTCGCGACCTGGAATGTCAACTCAGTAAAGCAGCGGATACCCAGACTGCTGCCCTGGCTCGACGAACGGCGACCCGACGTGGTCTGCCTCCAGGAGACCAAGCTCACCGACCACGCGTTCGTGGAGGCGCTGGGCGCCGCCTTGAGCGGACGCGGGTACGAGATCGCCCACCACGGCGAGGCCCAGTGGAACGGGGTGGCCATCCTGTCCCGGGCCGGCCTCGATGACGTCGAAGTCGGGATTCCGGGTGGTCCCGGCTTCCCTCACCAGGAGGCACGCGCGATCGCGGCCACCTGCGGCGGGGTCCGGGTGCACTCGGTTTACGTGCCCAACGGCCGCGTCCCCGACTCCGAGCACTACCACTACAAGCTGGCCTGGCTGGCGGCCCTCGACCGGCTGCTTCAGACCGGCCCCGCGGCGCGGATGGTCTGCGGGGACATGAATATCGCGCCCGCCGACGCGGACGTCTTTGATCCCGAGGCCTACCGCGGCCAGACCCATGTCACGCTGCCCGAACGGACGGCGCTGGCCGATCTGGCCCGGCACGGCCTGCACGACGTGGTCCGCGAGCGCTGGCCGGCTTCGCGCGTCTTCACCTATTGGGACTACCGGGCGGGCATGTTCCACCAGGATCTCGGCATGAGGATCGACCTGGTCCTGGCCAGCGACGCCGTGGCGGCGCGGGTGCGGGCGGCTTGGGTCGACCGCCAGGCGCGCAAGGGCAGCGGGCCGAGCGACCACGCGCCGGTGATCGTCGACCTGGATGAGGCGCCCGATGGCGATATCGGCCCGGTTGTGCCGCCCCCCTCAGCCCCGGTGGTCCGCCGGGGCGAAGTCAAGCTGCCGCAGGCGCCCTAGTCCCTGGAGGTTGCCGGTGCAGATAGCGGGCCGCGAGGTCCAGATCACCAACCCGGACAAGCTCTTCTTTCCGGTTGCCGGGTACACCAAGGGCGAACTCCTCGATTACTACCTGGCCGTCGCCGAGGGTGCCGTGCGGGCTGTCTCCAACCGCCCGATGGCGCTCAAGCGCTTCGTCCAGGGCGCCGACGGGGAGGCCTTCTTCCAGAAGCGAGCGCCCGCGAACCGCCCGCCCTGGATCGAGACGGTGGTGCTCAGCTTTCCTTCGGGCCGAACCGCCGAGGAGATCGTCGTCCGCGACGCCGCCCAGCTGGCCTGGGTGGTCAACCTCGGCTGCATCGACCTCAACCCGCACCCCGTGCGCAGCGACGATCTCGACCATCCCGACGAGCTGCGGATCGACCTCGACCCGATGCCGGGAGTGCCGTGGTCGCAGGTCCGCGAGGTGGCGCTGGCGGCGAAAGGTGTGCTCGATGACATGGGCCTGACCGGCTGGCCGAAGACGTCGGGCTCGCGCGGCATGCACATCTACTGCCGGATCGAGCGGCGCTGGACTCATCCCGAGGTGCGTCGGGCGGCGGTGGCCTTCGCGCGTGAGGTCGAGCGGCGGGCGCCCGCGATCGCGACCTCCAAATGGTGGAAGGAGGAACGCCACGGCGTCTTCCTCGACTACAACCAGAACGCCAAGGACCGCACCGTCGCCTCTGCCTATTCGGTCCGGCCGACGCCTGACGCCCGCGTCTCGACGCCTCTTCGCTGGGACGAAGTGCCCGACTGCGAGCCCGAGGCTTTCACACTGGCGACGGTGCCCGCCCGATTCGCCGCCATCGGCGATCCCGGTGCCGGGATCGATGCCGAAGTGGGTTCGCTCGAAGCCCTGCTGGAGCTTGCGGCGCGCCAAGAGGCGGCCGGGTTGCCGGACGCGCCTTGGCCCCCGAACTATCCGCGGCAGCCGGGGGAGGCGCCCCGGGTCCAACCCTCACGCGCCCGCGGCCGCTCTGGTGCCGTCCCGCCCGCGGCTCCCGGCAAGGAGGCGGGCCCGACCGGCCGCCGCCGGACCAACGTGCCGCTGGTCGAGATCGCCC
>JBGOTG010000270.1:0-3095 GCA_041476405.1 Candidatus Dormibacteraceae bacterium
ACGACTGCCCCATCGTCGGGCGATGGACCCATGGAGCAGGTCCCCACGACGTGGGGGACGGAGAATGCGCTGCGGCGGATGGCGCCGGGCAGCTCGTCAGGACCGATCTCGGGCAGCGGGCCGGCACACAGGCTCCGGATCGCCGGATGGCCCGCGACGTCGCGCGCTCGGCGGTAGCCCTCGGCCAGTCGCTCGAGGTCGGATGGCTCTCGAAAGCTGCCGAGGTCGATGCGCGGCGGGTCGTTCGGGTCGGCCGAACGAAGCCGAACACTCCCTCTCGAGCGCGGCTTGAGGAGCACGACATCGATGAAGAACTCCGAGGATTCCCCGGGCGGCTGTGGGTCGCTCACCCACAGCATGAGATCCGGCGGCCCGTCGGTTGATGCTCCCCGGCTGTGAAAGGTGGCGACCGAGTGGAGCAGGGGAACCGCTCGACCGGTTCCACGGCAGCCGCAATCGATGTCCGTTCCGGGGTGATCGGCGAGGTTCTCTCCGACGCCGGGAAGGTGGAGGCGGACCGCGACGCCCACTGACCGCAGGTGTTCGGCAGGACCGATGCCGGAGCGCAGCAGGATCGGCGGGCTGCCATACGTCCCGGCGCAGAGCACCACGCAACTCGCGTCGATGATCGTCCCGTCGAGGAGGCGGACTCCGGTGGCGCGCGTCCGCTCGAACACGACGTCAGCAACCTGGCTGTCCGGCCGTATCGTGAGGTTCGGCGGCGTGCGGCCGACGGGGAGATAGGCGCCCGCCGCGCTCACCCGGACGCCATCGCGCGAGCTCATCGGCATGCGGCCGACCCCAACGGCTCCCGGTCGATTGTGATCGTCGACCGGGGGGAAGCCCACCGCGTTGAATGCCTGCAGCGCGGCCGCGTGGAGGTCGGTCGGCTCGAGGTCCCGGTAGCGATTGACCGGGATCGGCCCGCTGTCGCCATGCCAGGGCTGGTCGCCGAAATCGAGGTCGGTTTCGAGCCGCTTGAAATAGGGCAGCACGTCCTCGAAGCCCCAGCCCGCATTCCCGAGGGCCTCCCACTCGTCGTAGTCGGCAGGGGAGCCACGGAGCGCGAACCGGGTGATCGAGGAAGTGCCACCCAGCAGCTTGACCCTGCGCAGGTCCTGGACGATGCCGAACTCGTCTGGCTCCGACTTGTAGCCCCAGTCGAACTCGCGGGTCATGTGCCAGCCGTCATGGATCGGCTCCGGCAGATCGGCTCGAAGGTCGGGGCCTGCCTCGAGGAGCACCACCGATCGCGAGCCCGATTCGGAGAGACGCGCGGCGACCACGCATCCGGCCGCACCGCCGCCGACGACGGCCACGTCGAACTCCTGTCGTCCGGCCACTTCGCCCCCTGCCTCACCCCGTGCGAGCATTCAGGCAGTATCGGCGCCGCGGTTGCGCGTTGTCGACTTCTCGCGAGAGCCGAGATTCAGGCCTTCTATTGCCACGCGCATCGCCTGATCCGCAGCCGCCGTGCGCCTGGTGTCGGGCAGGCTGAGCTAGATGCCGCCGCTGACCGCCAGCGTCTCCCCGGTGACGAAGCCGGCATCATCGCTGCAGAGGAACGTAATCACGGCCGCCTGTTCCTCCGGGGTGCCCGCGCGCTGAAGAGGCGTCTGCGATATCACCTCGGCCTTGAACGTCTCGTAGTCCTTGTGCAGCCAGTCGGCATGCTGCTGCGGCATCCGGGTCTCGACAAATCCAGGCGCCACGGCGTTGACATTGATGTTGAAGGCGCCGAGCTCGATCGCTAACACCCGCGTCATCGCCTGGATTCCGGCCTTGGCGGCGGAGTAGTGGATCCTGGCGCGATAGCCGCGCGCCGCTCCCGACGACAGCAGCACCATCTTCCCGTACCGGCGCGGCACCATGACCTTCTGGGCGGCCTGAGCGCAGAGAAAGGTGCCCTTGAGGTGCGTGTCGATGACCGCGTTCCACTCGTCATCGGTCACGTCCTGGACGAGGTTGAAGCGCAGGATGCCGGCGCAGGTCACCAGAATGTCGACCTGCCCGAACCGCTCGATGGCCGCCTCGAAGAGCGCCTCCACCGAACTGCGCTGGCTGACGTCGCAGCCCACTGCCAGCGCTCGACCTCCGCCCTGCTCGATCTCGGCGGCCAGCTCCCTGGCGGGTTCCTCGTCGAGGTCCGCGATCACGACCGCGGCTCCATCCTGCGCGAAGCGCCGCACAGTCGCGGCGCCGATGCCTCGGCCCCCACCGGTGACGATGGCGACCCGATCCTTGAACCGCACGGCAACCTCCTACTTTGAGCGGACCCGCGCCATCCCTTTGTCCCGAAGGTTATCTGCTGCGCGACCGGGCCTCTACGCCCGAACACTAACGCGTAGGCCCTTCCTGGTGATCGCGCCCATTCGCCCGCCTCGCGAATCGGATATGCCCCAGCGGATCGAGGCGTCACTGCGGCTCGCCGTCGAATGAGGCAGCCAGAAAAGAAGAGCGCCCCTCGCGGAGCGCTCTTCTTGGTACTTGGGGGATCGTGCTGTTGCCCCGACTGAGTCGTTATGCCGAGCGGCGAACAATCTGCCCGCTGTCCAGCGTCTCGATGCAGACGACGTCCCCACCGAAGATCAGCGTCCAGTGGCCCACCCCTGCGCCGCCGAACTGCTGAATCTTCACCGTGAACGTCACGGCGACGGGGTGGCCGCCCGGAATGGGAAGAAACTTGCCGACGACGTTCAAGGTCACCACACCGGAGTCCTGTGACCAGCTGACAACTTCGCCAAAGATGTTCCCCGGAAAGCCCGTCGCGTCGCCATGCTGGTCAACGCAGTCGAAGTGCCCGCTGGCCGATCCATCGGACATGAGCTTGACGTTGAGAGCGAACGCGCTGGTCCCCGGGCTCGGAATCCCAAAGACCTCAGCCATGGTGGCCGTGCCGCCGCCATTGATGATCCCCACTACGTGCGGAGCCGCCGCGCTGGCAGTGCCCACCTGGCCGCCGACGAGCAAGGCGGCGACCGATAACGCGCTGATGAGATGCTTCATGTGAGAACCCCTCCTCGCTTCCGCGCCCGTATCCAGCCCCTAGGGGCAGCGGGCACGGCTGCGAGAAGGGTTCCCCAATCGGTGCAATG
>JBGOTG010000271.1:0-3085 GCA_041476405.1 Candidatus Dormibacteraceae bacterium
GGGAGTCCTCAGCTTCTTGAAGCGCTCGCCGATCATCTCGCGGCCGACCACCGATACCTTCACCGGCACCTGGTACGCAGGGAGCAAGCCGCGGCAATGTCGCTTCAAACGGATAGCGAATTTCGCCTCGTCCTCAGGCTCCATGAGCGCCACCCTGGCGCAGACGATATTCCCCATCAACGGGTTGGGCTGCCCGTAGACGGTTGCGGCCTCCACGTTTTCCATCGCCTCGATCACCTCTTCGACCTCCGCCGGATAGACCTTCTCCCCGCCGACGTTGATGAGCTCGGAACGCCGCCCGACGATCTTCAGGAAGTCGCCATCCACCTCCACCGCATCACCCGTGATGAACCATCCGTCCTCGCTGAACGGGCTTGGCGCGTTGAGGTAGCCGAGCATCGTCGAAGGGGACTTGATCTGCAGTATGCCGTCGACGACCCTGGTTTCGACGCCCTCGCCGCCCACCTTCAACCAAGTCGAGTCGTTGGCCTTCGACTTCGACCTGAGTATCCCGACTTCCGCCAGTCCATAAGACTGGAGCAGCTGCGCCTGCGGAAAGGTCTCCTGAAGCCGTTTGAGCGTGACTTCGGACATCGGCTCGGTGCCGTAGTTGACCACCCTGACGCTGCTCAGATCGAAACGATCCTGAGCATGGCTGAGCATCAAGAGCCGCAGAAAGGTCGGGGACGCGGGGAGGACCTCGGCCCTCGACCGTGCGATCGCCTCGCACACAGCATCCGGGGAACGGTCCTCGACTGTGATCAGGGTGGCCCCGTTGGACAGGGCGTGCAGGATGGTGTTGACCCCGCCGATGTGGTCGAAGAGCAGGAAGGTCACAGTCCGCCACGCCGGGCGCCTGGTCCGGTACTTCATCAGAAGCGGAACGAGGTCGTGAACGGCCGCCTTCGGCTCTCCCGAGGTGCCGGAGCTGAAAAGCACGAGCCCAGGGTGACCTCGCGCGCGAAGGGTCTCGTAGTGCGGGTGGGTGGGCTTGCCCGGCAGCGAGTCCAGCTCCCAACCCTCGGTCTCCGAGATGCGCAGCCGGTGCTCGGCCTGGGCTATGCGGTAGATCCGCTGCCGGTCGCCCCTGGTCGAGCGCAAGACGGGGACGACCACGCAGCCACACTCGATGAGCGCCAGGAATGCCGCGATCGCCTCGGGTGAGAAGTCAGCCTCGAGAACCACGACCGCCTGCCGGCCGAGCCCTGCTGATTCCAGCCGCTCCGTCCAGGCCTTCCAGCTGTCATCCAGCCGCTGATAGCTGAAGGAGCCGCCGCGCCACACGACGGCCTCTTTATCCATGTTGGCCGCAAAGACGTCACGCAGGTAGTCGACGGAGATCAGGCGCCTCCGAGGTAGATCGTCTGCCCGGTGACCGCTCCGCTTTGGGGCGCGATCAGAAAATCGATCACGTTGGTCACATCGCTCATCTCGCCCAGGTGTCGTATCGCGAGCTGGCCCAGGAGCTTGTCGATCTTCTCCTTCCGGACCGTGCGCGTTAGATCGGTGTCGAGCGGACCAGGGCCCACCGCATTGACGGTGATGCCCAGCTCGCTGAGCTCCCGGGCCATTATCTCCGTGAGCGAGACGACCGCCGCTTTCGACGCTGCGTAAGCGGCCTCACCCTCGAGCTTGAGGGGAGTAGCCACCGTGACCATGTTGACGATGCGTCCGTAACGCCTTCTCGACATGAGCCTGGCCGCCTGCCGGCTGAACAGGTAAGTGCCCAGGACGTTGGTCTTGAAGATGTCGGCGACGGTGGACAGCGGCGTCAGCAGCACGTGGTTCATGGATGCGATCCCCGCGTTGTTGATAAGCACGTCGAGATGTCCGGCGTCGCGCCCTATCTCGGCAAACATCTCGCCGACCGCAGCCTCGTCCGCGACGTCGAGGCAGTAGTGGCGATAGGTGGGAAATGTGTAGTCGACGGCTTGGCGGCTGCAGCCGACGACCTCCCAGCCGGCTGCAGTGTAGTGCTCCACGAGGTGCTTGCCGAGGCCCTTGCGGGTCCCGGTGATCACCATCTTCCGTGGTTCACTGCCCATGGTCGTGCAGCTGCTCTTCGACGAACTCCGCCAGGCTGCCGAGGGTCCGGAACGGGCTCTTGGATTGGGACATCGCCCGTTCGTCGACGAGCGTTATGCCCACGCCGAACTGCTTCTGGACCTTCTCTTCGACCAGCACTATCAGGTTGACCAGGCCGAGCGAGTCCAGCCTGGCGTCCTTGCCGATGAGCGCCACCTCGGGCGATTTCTCCACCCGCTCGGCCGGACCGAGAATCTCGTTGAGATCGTCGACTGCGCTGTTGACGGCATCGACCACGCCCTGGCTGGCGGTCATGGAGTCTCCACCTCGGTCCGCGCGCCCGCTTCTTTCAACCTCTTGCTGAATCGCGTCGCGAACTGCTCGCTGAAGATGGCGAGCAACGTGACGTCTTCGAATCGGCCTTTCTTGTAGACGTGCTCTCGCAGGACGCCCTCCTTCTTCCAGCCCATCACGAGATGAAGCTTGGCGACATCGGTGTTGTACGCGGGGACCCAGGCCACCACCTTGTGCATGCCCAGGTGGTTGAAGCAGTAGTCGAGCACGAGCCATTCGGCGTCGAAGGCGATCTGGAAATTTCGGTACTCCAGCTCGGCGATGAACATCGACGCCAGCTCGCAGCGGCGGTTGCGCAGGTCGATGTCCTTCAGCCCGATCGTCCCCACCGGGATGGCGTCCGGCGTCGGACGGACCGCCTTCGGATAGGGTGGCGGCTTCAGCGGGTCGCGCGCGTTGATCAGCCACAGCTTGCGGTCCTTCGATTCATCCAGGCGCGTCAGGAAGCGCAGCTGCGCATCATTGGTGAGCGGCTCGTACTCGATGAAGGAGTCGCTGATGTCAGGCCTGTTCCGCCAGGCGACGATCTGCGGGATGTCCTCCGGTTCGATGCCGCTGAGGACGACGGCCTCGGAGATCACGGCCGCCGCCTCCGGGCCGCCGGCTCTTCCTCGACGCGAGCCGTGGCTCGGCTTTCGGCGATCGCCCTCACCGTATAGGTAGGCTGCTGCATCGAGCGCGCGTGCATCCGGCCCAGGTACTCACC
>JBGOTG010000272.1:0-3036 GCA_041476405.1 Candidatus Dormibacteraceae bacterium
CAGCGCGGCGAGCTGCTTGTAGTCGAGCTGGGACGCGTCGAATGGCCCCACGCTCCCGTCACCGCGGAGTGCGCCGGCCCTCTGCAGCAAGCGCTTCGAAGCATCGAGTGACGTCCATGCCGCATCTGGCATCAACGGCCTGAGCTCTTCGGGGTCTGCGTTCCACACCCCGAGCCGCGCATACGCGGCATGCGCGCTCGTCACCTCGCGCAGCTCCGGAAAGGCCGTCTCGATGAAGTAGACCTGAAGCTCGCGGTCCTTGCTCGAGTGGATGAGCAGGCACAGCGCCGGCTCTCCATCACGGCCGGCTCGCCCGGCCTCCTGGTAGTAGGCCTCGACGCTGCCCGGAAAACCGACATGGATGACCTGGCGGATGTCAGGGAAGTCAACGCCCATGCCGAAGGCGCTCGTGGCGACGACCACCCGCAGGTCCTTGGCCGCGAACGCATCCTGGGTCCGGCGGCGGTTCGCATCGGACAGGCGCCCATGGTAGGGCGCGGCTGGAAAGCCCCAGCGGGTGATGTCCGCGGCGGTGCTCTCCGCCCCTTTGACGGTTCCCGTATACACCAGGGCGCGCCCGTCGCCTGGATCGAGACGCCGGCGCAGCTGCTCCAATCGATCGCGCGCGCCCCGGGCCGCGACCGCCTCCAGGCGCAGGTTTGGACGGTTGAAGCCGGTCACGACGACGAGCGGGTCGCGCAGCCCGAGGTTGGACGAGATGTCGTCGCGCACGGCAGGCGTGGCGGTGGCCGTGAACGCCCCGATGGGAGGCCGCCCGCACGCCTGCAGAGCGCTACCGATGAGGCGGTAATCGGGCCGGAAATCGTGGCCCCAGGAGGAGATGCAGTGGGCCTCGTCCACTATGAAGCGCCTGACTCGCAGCGTCGCGAGGCGATCTGTGAACCCAGGCCGGCCGAATCGTTCGGGCGCGACGTACAGGAGCTGATATTCGCCGCGCGATGCCGACTCGAGCCGCTCACGCTGCTCGGCCCAGTTGAGAGTCGAGTTGATGAACGCTGCGCGGACTCCGTACGACACGAGGCGATCGACCTGGTCCTTCATCAACGCGATCAGCGGCGACACGACGACCGTCAGGCCGTCGCCGAGGATCGCCGGCACCCAGTAGCTGAGGCTCTTGCCCGACCCGGTCGGCGCGACGGCCAGCACATCGCGGCCCTTCATCTGCGCCTCGACCACCTCGGATTGGCCAGGCCGGAACGACTCCAGGTGGAAGACGTCTCGCAAGACCTGGGCTGGAGTCACAACCCCAGTCTGGAGCACCACCCGGTCCTGGGCCAAGCCGCGCTTAACAGGCCGAAGAGGCTTCGCCTGTGATCAGAGGCCGAGCGTGATCCTCGCCAGCCGGTCCCGCACCTCGGTCGGGAGCAGCTTGGAATAGATGTCGATCGCCCTGGCGTCGTAGCCGATCAGGTAGCGTGCCTTGGGGCTTTTCGCAGTCATCACGCTCGCGATGAGCCGGCCGACCTCGATCGGCTCGCCGATGAGCCGCTGGCTCACCTTGATCCCCTCTTCCAGCCGGCGGTAGGCGGCGAAGTATTCCGAGTCGATGCGGCGCTGCACGTCATTGCTCGCACTTTCCCAGATGCTCGAGCGGAATGCCCCTGGCTCGATGAGGACCACGAAGATGCCGTCCCCGGCGAGCTCGACTCGGAGAGCGTCGGACAGCGCCTCCAGGGCGTGCTTGCTGGCCTGGTACCAGCCGGTGAGCGGAGTGGTCATCAAACCGTAGATCGATGAGATGTTCACGATGCGCCCGGTGCCGTGGACGCGCATGTGCGGGATCGCCAGGCGCGCGAGCCGCATGGGTCCGAGCACCATCGTCTCGAACGCCGCCCGGGCCTCATCGTCGCCCACGTCCTCGATGGCGCCGCTGGCCGGCACTCCCGCGTTGTTGACGAGGCCGTAGGGCTTCAGCTGCGCCATGACGCGCTTGCACTCATCGGGGTCGGTCACATCGAGAATCACCGTCCTGACCTTCACGCCTGCCGATTTCGCTGCACGCGTCACCGCCCGCGCCTTGGCCTGGGAGCGCACGCCGCCGACCGAATCGAAGCCCCGGCGGGCCAGCTCGATGACGGTCGCCAGCCCTATCCCGGTGCCTGCGCCAGTGGTCAGGACTGTTCGCTCCACCGTGTCCACAACCTACCATCCCAGCCTGTGAGGCTCTGGAACCCCTTCGGCCTTCGTGAGCTGAACGCGCTCTGGCGAGACCCGGTGTTTCGCGGGCGCGGCGTGCCGCACGGCGACGGCCGCGCGGTGCTGCTGATCCCGGGATTCCTCTCGGGCGACTGGTCGCTGCGAATTCTTCACGCTTGGCTCGAGCGGATCGGCTACAGCTCGCACCTTTCGGGCATCTACATCAACGCTCGGCACTCAGAGCACATGCTGGCCGGCCTGCGGCACCGCCTGGCGGAGATCGAGGAGCAAGACGGCACGCCGGTGACCCTGATCGGGCACAGCCGGGGCGGGCTGCTGGCGAAGGTCCTGTCGCAGCGCCGGCCGAAGGGCGTCGAGCAGGTCATCACCCTGGGCGCTCCTTTGAGCGACTTCACCGACGTGTCGCGTCTGACGCGAGCGGCGGTGGGCGTGGTCACCACCGCGAACGAGATCGGTTTCGGGCGGCGCCTGGGTGCCGAGGGACGTTTCGCGCACGACCTGCGGCTCGCGCCGGTCGTTCCGACGACGTCGATCTATACGCGCTCAGACGAGGTCGTGAACTTCCGCAGCTGCATTCGACCCGACATTCCCGCCATCGCCGTTTGGGGCAGCCACAACGGGTTGGTCGTCAACCCGGAGGTCTACCGGCTTCTTGGCCGCCTTCTTGCGCGGCCCCGACGTCCGGCCGCCTGACCGAACGGTTCGTTTTGGCGGGACAGCCGCCAGCTTGAAATCGGCGACCGACTGCGCGAGGTGCCGTCCGAAGTCGTCGAGGTCGGGCACCAGGTCGCGGTCGGCCAGCAGCCCGAAATGGACGCTGCCGTTGTAGGAGACGATGGCGACGTTGAGCCCGAGCGA
>JBGOTG010000273.1:0-3013 GCA_041476405.1 Candidatus Dormibacteraceae bacterium
CGCGAGTTCTTGGTCGGGGCTCCCACTAACACCGTGGAGCCGGAGATGGCCACCGAGCTGCCCAACCCGTCGTCCAGAGTCCCGTCGGAGGCGGTCAGCGTCGCCTGCTCGGTCCAGACCGTCCCCGAGCGCCCGAACACGTAGACCGCCCCGAGATGCAAGTTGCCGTGGTCAAGGGACCCCACCACCGCGGTGGAGCCGGAGATGGCCACCGAGATGCCGAAGACATCGTCAACCGCGCCGTCGGAGGCAGTCAGCTTCGCCTGCTGGGAACCGCTGGGGCTTCCGAGTGCCGACCGCACGGCCGACCGCAATCCAATCGGCGCCTGGGCGAGGGTCATCTGCGAGGCGCCCAGAGAGGTCGGCGGCGGACGCATCGTGCCGGCCGATCGCTCAGACGCGGCTGCCATGACCGGAGAGATACCAAGCGTCACCGCCGCCAACCCCAGCGTCCCGATGACGCACAGCCGCCGGCGAACAACCACCGAGGCTCTCACGCCCATCTCCCCCATTGCGGTGCGGCTCGCGGTGGCTGCGGCCGATCAGCGACGCCGACGAGGGCGCAAGTATAAGGATCGTCCGACTTGATGGACGAAGTTTGGGGTGGTGGGCCGGGAGGGAGTCGAACCCCCAAAGCTTTCGCGGGTGGTTTACAGCCACTTGAGCTCGCCAATGCCCATGCCGACCCAAGGCCTAGGCGTGAGGGGTATCGTACCCGCTCGGCTCGGGTGGCCGACGCCATAATGGCGCCGTGGCGCGAGGCTATGGCCGGTACGTTCTCGCGGTCATGGTCGGGATCAACTTCCTCAACTACATGGACCGGTGGGTTGCCGCTGCCGCGTCACCTCTGATCCAGACGGAGTTCAACCTCAGCGACGCGCTGATCGGGCTTCTCGGCTCCGCCTTCCTGCTCGTCTACGCGGTGGCTGCGCTCCCGTTCGGATACTGGGCGGACCGCGGCGTCCGCAAGACAGTCGTCGGGGTGGGGGTCGCGATCTGGAGTCTCGCCACCCTCTTCACCGGCTTCGCGCGGAACTTCTTGCAGCTATTCGTCAGCCGCGCGATCCTCGGCATCGGAGAGGCGAGCTACTACCCGGCAGGAACCTCTCTGCTGTCGGACTACTTTCCCAAGGACCAGCGCGGCAGGGTGATGTCCATCTGGGGCGCCGGCAGCACGCTCGGCATCGCTGTGGGGTTCGCAGGTGGCGGTTACATCGCCGAGAAGTTCGGCTGGCGCAACGCCTTCTTCTTCGCCGCGGTGCCAGGCATCCTGTTCGCCCTCCTGGCCTTCGGGATGAGGGAGCCGCTGCGCGGCAGCGTCGAGGCACGTGGCCCTGCCCTCGCACGGACGCACGAAGCGGGCCTGCGCTCCTTCCTGGGCCTGATGCGCATCCCCACGCTTCGGGCGGCCATCCTCGCCCAGACGGTGCTCTACTTCGTGCTCGCGTCCAACGCCTTCTGGCTGCCCACCCTCCTCCATCGCCGGTTCGGCCTCACGATCAGCCAGGCCGGCCTGCTGGCGGGCGTGGTCCTCGTCCTGGGCGGCCTCATCGGCACCCTGGCGGGTGGGTGGATCGCCGACCGCCGGGCCCGCACGAACCCGGCGGCTTACCTGCAGGTCGGAATCGCGGGATTCCTGGTCGGGGCGGTCTTCATCGTCATCTCGCTGGTGGCCCCGATGAACGTCGGGCCGATCCCGATCTTCGTGCCGGCGTTCCTGATCACCGTGGTCTGCCTGTACCTGCACTCCGGCCCGTTCACCGCCGTTTCGCAGAACGTGGTCTCGCCGGCCCTGCGCGCGAGCAGCGTGACGATGCTGCTGTTCGTCTCCCACGTGTTCGGTGACTCGCATTCGACGTTCGACGTCGGCTTTCTCTCGGACCGGCTCGGCAGCCTCCAGATTGCCCTGCTGATCACCTCGCCCACCCTGTTGATCATCGCGGCCATCATCGCGGCCACAGGCCTCCGATCGGTCAGGCCGGACACGCAGGCGATGGAGGACGAATGGGCGACCAGACCGGCAGAGCCCGCGGCCGCCGGCTAAGAGATCGGTCTAGTAGATGAACCCGACCAGGCGAGAGCCCAGCTGGCCAGGCTTGATCGTGCGCGTGCTGATCACGTCGAACGCCACGTAGTTCATCTCCGTCACCACCCACGAGCCGTCCGCATTGACGCTCTCGACGTATGCGACGTGGCCCAGGTAGCTCTCCCACGTGACCATGATCGCGCCGGCCTTGGGCTTCGAACCGACCGCGTAGCCCGCCGCCGCGGCGTTCTGGTACCAGAAGCCCGCGTCGCCGCGCCACGTCACGTTCCGCTTGGTGGCGACGTACCAGGTGCACCAGCCGACCGGGAAGCCGGTCGCCGGGTATGGCCCGAGGCAGCACCCGAGGATGACGGAGTGGAAAGCGCCGCCGGTCGCCCCTGACTGAATCAGCGTCTGGAACAACGTCGGGGGTGGCGGGAATGCGCCGCCCACGCCACCGGGGATGACGAGGACAGTCCCCGCCACGAGCTGCGAGCTGCGCAGGCGGTTGAAGTCGAGGATGGCCTGAGAGTCGGATTTGAACTTCGTGGCGAGGCTCTCGAGCGTGTCACCGGCCTTGGCGGTGACGACGATCCCTTGAACCGGCGGGATCACCACCTGGTCGCCTGTCGCGACCACGTCGCTCGATATCAGGTTGGTGTTCGACCAGCGGATCTGGGCGACCGTGACGTGAAACTTCGCGGCGATCACCTTCAGGTTCTCGCCTGCCGCAACCGTGTAGGTGAGCGGCGCATGGCTGATGGGTGCCGACAGTGGGATGGCGACCGGCTTGATGATCGTGCTGTAGCGCCCTAGCGACACATCACCGACCGCTCCGCCCTCGCCGCTGACGACCGCTTCGGCATTCACCGCCCCGAGGCTGGAGGTCAGGGACGACTGGAAGTGGCGGTCAAGCGACGCGTACCCAGAAATCGCGACCGCTACGGCGAGCACGACAGCATGGGTCAAATAACGATGGATTCTCAA
>JBGOTG010000274.1:0-3000 GCA_041476405.1 Candidatus Dormibacteraceae bacterium
ATCAGGATCATCCCGGTCTCGGTCTGCCACCAGGTGTCGATGACAGGCGTCCGGTTGCCGCCGATGTGCTCGCGGTACCAGACCCATGCCTCGGGGTTGATCGGCTCGCCTACCGTGCCCAGCAAACGGAGCGAGCTCAGGTCGTGCTTGGCCGCGTACTCGGGGCCCCACTTCATGTGCGTCCTGATCGTGGTCGGGGCCGTGTACAGGATGTCGGGCCTGTAGCGCTCGACGATCTTCCACCAGCGGTCCTTGTCAGGGAAGTCGGGCGTGCCTTCGTAGATGATCCCCGTGGTGGCGTTCGCGAGCGGCCCGAACACGATGTAGCTGTGGCCGGTGACCCAACCGATGTCGGCCGCGCACCAGAACACCGAGTTCGGCTTGATGTCGAAGATGTAGTGATGCGTGGTCGCGACGCCGACCAGGTAGCCGCCTGTGGTGTGGATGATCCCCTTCGGCTTGGCTGTCGTCCCGCTCGTATATAGAAGGTAGAGGAGATCCTCCGAGTCCATCGGCTCGCATGGGCACGAGGCTGGGTCGTCGCTGACCCCTTTCGTGAGATCGTCGGCCCAGAGGTCGCGTCCATCTCTCATTTCGACGTCGCCGCCGGTCCTCTTGACCACTACGCACTTCTTGATCGTCGGCGACGACTCCATGCCGGCGTCCGCGTTTGCCTTGAGGGGCACACGGTTGCCGCGGCGCCACCCTTCGTCCTGGGTGAGCATCACCTCGCACTCCATGTCGTTCATACGGTCGGACAGCGCCTCGCCGCTGAAACCGCCGAAGACGACGGTGAAAGGTGCGCCGATCCTCGCGCAGGCGAGCATCGCAACGGGCAGCTCGGGGATCATGCCCATGTAGATCGCGACATGGGTGCCCTTCTTGACGCCGATGTTCTTCAGGCCGTTCGCAAACCGCACCACTTCTTTCTGAAGGTCGGCAAAGGTGATCTCGCGGCGGTCGTCCTCCGGCTCACCCTCCCAGAAGTAGGCGACCCTGTCGCCGCGTCCCGCCGCGACGTGGCGGTCGACGCAGTTGAAGCAGACGTTCAGCTTGCCGCCGAGGTACCACTTCGCATAGGGAGGCTTCCATTCGTAGAGCGAAGTCCATGGCTCGAACCAGGAGATTCGCTTGGCCTCCTCGGTCCAGAACTCGTCGAAGCCGCGGCCGTAGATGTCCGGCTGGGCGTTGGCCTGTTGGCTGAACTCGGGTGACGGCCTGTAGCGTCGCTCCTCGACCTGCATGGTCTCGATTGCATGGTCTTCGCGGCCCGTCACGCCGCTAAAGATCCCACTGCCAAGCCGTTCGTGTCAAAAATCGGGTCTTTCAAGATCGGCCCAGGTGGCTGCAAGACCCGTTGGCGGACCTGAAGCGTTGGACGTAGCAGACCCTTCCCCAGGAGGCTACCCTGTGTAGCCGCATAGGGATTCAGAGGAGCGCCGGGTTTGAGGAGGCGGGGACATGCAGCCAGGCGTTGTCGCTTTGCGCGGTGCTGTCACGGGAGCCTGGGAGGACGACCTTCGTGCCGTCCGCCAGGATGGATACGACACGAGCGCCGGCAAGGAAGCTCTCGCCTTCATCCAGCGGTTCTATTCGCTCGTCTCCCAGCTGCGTGCGCCGATTCAGCGGGCATGGGGCCCGGGCGGCCTGGTGCACGTGGCCGACAGCCCCGACGTCACGGGGGCTGGACCGAGGGTGTCGCAGACCCGCGTCAGGCTTCGCAACCACGGCGATGTGGTGGCGGTCGAGGCCTTCACCTACTCCGACGGCTCACCGAAGCCCAACCCCGCGCTCGGGCTGGATCGTGAGATCAAGGTCGCAGGCGTCGGCGGGCTGGTCTTCGTCCAGGAGCTCTACCGCACGATGGTCGCCTTCCTGCAGGTCGCGCTCGGCGTCGACCTGCAGCTGAACGGCTCGGCGTGGCTGTACGAGCAGGTGGCCGCGAGCTACTTCGCGGCCACCGGCAGATGGCCCACCGCCGGCGAGCTGTACCAGCGGGTAACCCGCGAGCTGGCGGTCGACGACAGCTTCGAGAAGGTGATCGCAATGTTCGCGCCGGACTCCACTCAGAACGGAGAGACGGAGGTCAAGCTCACCGTCGAGCAGCTGCACCGGTGCCGGTACGTCCAGGCCGAGGTCGACACGTTCGTGCAGGCGCTGCGGCTCGCCGTCGACGCCGACCAGGCGGTCGAGAGGCTGACCAGCGAGGACGCGGCGCTGGCGCTGAAGCTCGATTCGGAGGCCACCGCGAAGCTCGGCCGGCTGCTCGAGGTCGCGCCCGACGTCTGTCGCGAGGGCGAGGTCACCGGCAACTTCTCGACGTGGAGCTTCGTGCCCTCGTACAACGTCCACTTCTTCCGGCGTGCGAAGACGATCGACGACTACCTCGGCGTCGTCGCCCACCTGAGCCCCAGATCGAACGGCCACGCCGAGGCGCCCTCCGCGCCGGGGCCCATCAAAGGAGCTGCACCCGACACGTTGCCGGACGGGGTCGTCACCTTCTTGATGACAGACGTCGTCGAGTCGACCCCTATGTGGCTCCAGAGCCGGGCGCAGATGTACGCAGCCATGCAGCGTCACGACCAGCTCCTCGCGGCGGCCATCGAAGCCGACGGGGGCATTGTGCTCAAGGAGCGGGGGGAGGGGGACAGCTTCTTCGCGGTGTTCCTCCGCGCAACCGACGCGGTGTCCGCGGCGCTGGCGGCGCAGAAGGCGCTGATGTCGGAGTCGTGGACCGACAAGATCCCGATCAGCGTTCGCATGGCGGTCCTCACGGGCGAGGCGGACGCCCAGGACCGCGACTACCGGGCGCCGGCAGTCAACCGGTGCGCGAAGCTGCGCCGCCGGGCGGTCGGCAACCAGATCCTGGTCTCCGAGACCACCTATTCGATAGTGGCCGACATCCTGAGGGACGACATCCGGCTGGTCAGCGTCGGCAATCGCCGGCTCGAAGGCCATGACCGCCCCGAAGACGTATACGTGGTGCAGCACCCCGACATC
>JBGOTG010000275.1:0-2994 GCA_041476405.1 Candidatus Dormibacteraceae bacterium
GCGTCCTGACCGCGACCCACCTGGAGAGCCACGCGCGAGACAACGCCGAGGCAGGCGGACCGCCGTGGTTCGACCCTGAGCAGCGCTCCCTGGTGGAGAGGATCGCCCGCGGGCGGTAGCTAGAGCTTGCGGTGCTTACCGACCGCTTTCTGGGGGTAGATGGTCTCGCCGCGCTCAAGCATGGCGACGAACTCCGCGATTCTCCTGGTGCGGGTGTCAGCCCGTTTGGCGGTCGTGATCCGATAAAGGATGGCGTAGCGGTTCTGGCTGTTGAGAGTCGCAAACATCGCCTGGGCTCTGGGGCTGGCGGCCAGCGCTGCGGCGAGCTCGAGCGGCACCTCGATTCCAGCCGGACCCTCATATGCGGCCTCCCACCGCCCATCTGACTTGGCTCGATCCATCTCGGCGACGCCCGAGTCATGCATCCTGCCCTCGAGCAACAGGCGCTCGGCAATGCCGGTGTTTCGCTTGGACCATGGGCTGCGCTTGCGCCGCGGACTGAAGCCCTGGCTGAACGTGGCGGCGTCGCGGCTGCGAGCCTGGCCGTCGATCCATCCGAAACAGAGCGCCTCCTCGACTGCCTGGGCGTAAATGACGGCCGTCGGCCCGACCACGCCTTTCTTCGCGAGCACGAGCCATATGCCTGCTGAGCTCGAATGATTCTTTTCGAGCCATGCACGCCATGCTTTGACGTCGGCCAGGACCAGCTCCTCTCGATCGAAGCTCAAATCCCGCTCAGGGTAGCGGCCCAGGCGGACCAGTAAGGCAATAGACTTGGCTCTCCAATTTCGCGAAGGGGGGACGACGATGCACCGATGGTTTCTCGCCGTAGGGCTGGTCGCGATGGCAGCCTTGACTGCCGGTTCAGTGAGCGCTGGAGGCGCCGCCGCCACCACGCCGCTCAACGTCGACGTCAGCCAAAGACCCACCAGCGAGTCTGAGGACACAGTCGCCGTCAACCCCAAGAACACCAAGAACGTCGTCATCGTGAGCAACGTCGAGGGCAGCGCCCCTGGGTTGTTCGTCGGTGTCAGCTTCGACGGCGGCTCGACCTGGGCGAGGCGGATCGTCGGCAACAACGACAACCTGGGCGACGCCTGCTGCGACCCCAGCCTTGCATTCGACGAGTACGGGAACCTGTTCCTGGTCTACCTTTACAACGTCGAAAACACCGTGCCAATCGCCCTCAGCACTGACGGCGGCTTGAACTTCAACCTCATCACGAATGTCGTGCAGCCTCCCAAGTCCACCGGGACGAAGGCGAGTGGCGACAACCGCGGGCTGTTCCGCTACGTCGACCAGCCGACCATCGCCGCGGCCAAAGGCGAGGTATGGATAGTCGTCAACGCGGGCGGCGGGATGTTCGCGACGGGAGCTCCTGTCACCGGTCTCGGCCAGGTGGGCTCCCTCTTCGCCGGCGAAGCGATTCCCAACACCAGCAACTGCACGTACGGCGACGTCACGATCGGACCCGCCGGCCAGATCATGCAGGCTTGTAGCCTCACCCAGAGCGGGCAGGGCGGCGGTACCGTTCGAGTCAGCGTCGATCCCGACGGCTTGGGTCCGGCGGGATTCGGCAAGGCAGTGTCGGTCGTCGACACTCACGTTGGCGGCTTCGACTTCATCCCGCCGCAGCCCGACCGCTCGATCGATTCCGAGCCGGGCGTGGTCTGGGACAAGACCGGCGGCCCTCATACCGGCCGCGCGTACCTCGTCTACACCTTTGAGCAGCAGAACGAGAGCGACAACACCGATATTTACGTGCGCTACTCCGACGACAGAGGGGCCACCTGGAGCGCCGGCGTGCGGGTCAACGACGACGCGACCAAGAACAGCCAGTTCCTGCCGAAGATCGCGCTCGACCCGACCACGGGCAACCTCGCGGTGGTCTGGCATGATGCGAGGCTGGATCAGGGCGCGGGCGGACCTGGCGACACCAACGGGCTCCCCAACGACGATGCACAGTTCTGGGGCGCATTCAGCACCAACGGCGGAGCTTCCTTTACCAAGAACCTCCAGATCAGCGCCGGCACCTCCAACTCGCATGACTCCGGCAACGGCATCGACTACGGCGACTACACAGGCCTGTCGTTCTACGGCGGAATCGCGCACCCGGCGTGGGCGGACAACTCGAACAGCACGGGCAACAACCCGGATGGCGCCCTGCACCAGCTGGACATTTACACGGCGTCTGTACGCGTGCCGCGATGATCCACAAGGCGCCGTGGAGCGGGAGTTTGCCCCTTAGCGGTTGATTTCGGCCTGGGGTTGAGCGCCTGACCACACGGCTGCGACCGCTGCCGCCACGCCGGCTGCCTGGACGTGGCCGGCGCGGGCCGAGGCGACACGGTGCGCGGGATCAAGGACGTTTCGTCCAATCGCGTTGCGAGCGCTCGCGTCAGGGCTGACGACAATCGACCGCACGTCGGATCCGAGCGACGCGAGCTGGCGGTCAATCCGGCCGCTTCGCCGCAGAGCCATCGCCAGAGGAGCGACCACGACCACCCTCTCGCAGCCGTGGGCGACGTCGGCGTTGGCGGTTGATCGGACGCCGCCGTCGATGTAGCGGCGCCCGTCGATCGTGATCGGCGGCCAGACAAGGGGCACGGCGCAGCTCGCTGCCACCGCATCGGCGAGCGAGGCGCCGCTGTCGCGATCAAAGTTCCGTGCTTCTCCAGTTTCGGCGTCGACCGCAGTGATGATCAGCTTGCGTTCGGGCCATGAGGGGTTCGGGAGCCGCTGTCTGATGATTTCCCGCCGCTCCATCTCGGGCACGGTTCGAGCCTTCATGGCTGCGCGGCCGAGGCGAGCCCGGCCAACACGCTCGTCGCCCGGCCATAACGAGTTGACGACAAAGCGGAGCAGAACGCCGGCGCCCATCTTCGCCGCGACCTCGCCTGCCGGCTCCTTCAGCGCCGCGGCATAGAGGGCCTCGAGGGTGATGCCGCTCAGGATCTGGGCGCCGACCACCGAGCCGGCGGAGGTGCCGACGAC
>JBGOTG010000276.1:0-2957 GCA_041476405.1 Candidatus Dormibacteraceae bacterium
CCGCGACTGACCAGGCGACGCTCAAAGGACCCGTCAGCGGCCGTGCGGCCGAGGTCCTGACGCGCGAGGCGCTCGAGTTCGTCGCGAGCCTCCAGCGCGAGTTCGGCGACCGAAGGTTGGAGCTGCTGCGCCTGCGCGACGAGCGCCAGGCCCGCCTGGATGCCGGCGAATCGCCCGACTTCCTGGCCGGAACGCGTTCGGTGCGCGAATCCGAGTGGAGGGTCGCTCCGGCCGCCAGGGACCTCCAGGACCGGCGAGTCGAGATCACGGGGCCCACGGACCGCAAGATGCTCATCAACGCCCTCAACTCAGGCGCGCGAGTCTTCATGGCCGATTTCGAGGACGCCAACACGCCGACCTGGTCGAACCTGGTCGAGGGCCAGCTCAACCTGATCGACGCCATCGAGCGGACGCTGGACTTCACGAGCCCGGAGGGCAAGAAGTACCGCCTCGATGAGAAAGTGGCGACGCTCGTGGTTCGCCCAAGGGGATGGCACCTCGACGAGAGGCATCTCGAGGTGGGGGGGAAGGCCGTCTCAGGGAGCCTCTTCGACTTCGGGTTGTACTTCTTCCACAACGCCGAGCGCCTCCTAGGGAAGGGCAGCGGGCCGTACTTCTACCTGGCCAAGCTCGAGAGCCACACAGAGGCGCGGCTCTGGAACGATGTTTTCAACTTCGCCCAGGATGCCCTAGGCGTTCCACGCGGGACCATCCGCGCGACGGTCCTCATCGAGACCATCCTGGCGGCGTTCGAGATGGAGGAGATCCTGTACGAGCTGCGCGACCACTCGAGTGGCCTCAACGCCGGGCGGTGGGACTACATCTTCAGCATCATCAAGAAGTTCCGGAACCGGCCCGATTTCGTGCTGCCGGACCGAGCACAGGTGACGATGACGGTTCCCTTCATGCGCGCGTACTCCGATTTGCTGGTGAAGACGTGTCATCGGCGTGGGGCGCATGCGATGGGGGGGATGGCGGCGTTCATACCGTCGCGGCGCGACCCGGAGGTCAACCGCGTGGCGCTGGCCAAGGTCAAGGAAGACAAGGATCGCGAGGCGCTGGCAGGCTTCGATGGGACGTGGGTCGCCCATCCCGACCTCGTGGCGACCGCGACCGAGGCTTTCGACAAGGTCCTCGGTGATCGGCCGAACCAGCTCGAGCGCCAGCGGCCGGACGTGCAGGTCGCGGCGGCCCAGCTGATCGACGTTAAAGTGCCGGACGGGTCCATCACCGAGAACGGGCTTCGGCTCAACGTCAGCGTGGGGATCCAGTACGTCGAGTCCTGGTTGCGGGGAGTGGGGGCGGCCGCCATCAACAACCTGATGGAGGATGTCGCCACGGCCGAGATCTCGAGGTCACAGGTGTGGCAGTGGATCAGGCACTCGTCGAGGCTCACCGATGGTTCGCCGGTGACCGCTGAGCTCGTGCGCGAGATCGCCGACGACGAGCTGGCGAAGGTCCGTGAGCGCCTGGGCGAGGAGCTGTGGGCGAAGGGCCGTTTTGCCGAGGCGCGGAGTGTCTTCGAGGAGGTGGCGCTGGCGGAGTCCTTCCCGTCCTTCCTGACCCTGGTGGCCCAGCGCCACATCGACTGAGTAGCCCCGACTGCTGGGGAGGTGGCGCGGAGGTTAGGTCCGAGCGGTGATTACCGACTCCCAGATCCCTGCCCCCGCCTGCGGTGGGGAGGCGGGCTTTAGGGGCCGACCCTTGGGGTGGCGGGAGGTTTGCCCGGGAGGCGGCGCCACTGGCGTGGGCCGACGCCGTTGTTGGGGTTTCCCGGGACGAAAGCCACAGCCGACGGCTTGACCATGCAATTGTCCTTGCGAACCACGCTCCGCTCGCCGCCCTCGTGGTGCTCGATCACGACGGTCCTCTCCAGCACCGCCCGCACGCGAACCTGCTTGCCGTTGACGATGGCGTTGAACCCGCCGCTCACCTCGTGGTTGAGTGGTGGCACGATGCTGGCCAGCGACACAAGGTCGACGATCTTGCTCATGTTGTGGTTCCTTGGGCTAGGCGGCGGTGGGCCGCGGAAGTGGGTGACCGGTGCACAATTCGGGCAGCAACGAAGCTTACCAGAACGTAAATCGAACCCGACCTCCAGGCGAACGGCGCTATGCGGCGGAGCTGTGTTCCTGGAGCCTCAGCTGGCGTGCCGCCTCGCGGCCTCGCCGTGCGGCTTCCTTGCTCGCCAGGTGTCGCACCCGCAGGCGGCCTGGGTCGACCATCAGGCGGCGGCGGTTGACCAGCACCTTCGGCTCTCCCGGCGCGGGCTCGACGACGACAGTCCGTTCCAGGACCGCAGTCACCCAGACACGCCGGCCGTCGACCTCGGCCTCGAAGTCGGGAAGGATCTCGTCGTCCTCGTCCATCTCGACGCTGTCGAGGCGAACGAGCTCAGCGGGGCTCTTCAACGTGACTGCTCCAGGCTTTCGGTTTGATTCCATGTTCATATCCCAGATACCCGATCACGACCAGAGCCAAACCCGGCAGCAGCCACGGAATGAGGTGCGCGGGGAAGATCAGAAACATCTCCCGAATGCGTGGCGCCACGTGGCGCCCGATTTCGAGGAAGATCGCGGCCCAGATCAAAGCGGAGACGAATACGCACGGTATGAAAACCCTGTAAGGGACGTCGAGTATTCCAGATAGCGCGGAAAGCACTATGCGCATGCCGGGAATGTGGCGGCCGATGATGATCGCCCAGGGGCCCCAGCGCTTGAAGATGAGCTCGGCCCGGCCGAGCTTCTGATCCGTCACCCCGACGCACTTTCCTTACCGGGCGTTCGGTGGCGCCGATTACAGGTTTGCTGTGACGAGCTTCTTCAGGCTTGGGCCCGCCCCGCCGCAAGCACCGATTCGGGCGCGCTCCATTCCAGCCGAGTCCCGAAGACCTCGGCGAAGTGCCCGGCATATGCGCGGGCGGCGGTCTCGGTGTCGGGACGCCGGCCCGTGAGTGC
>JBGOTG010000277.1:0-2944 GCA_041476405.1 Candidatus Dormibacteraceae bacterium
CACAAGCCCACATACACGCCGCACCTGAACACCGGCGACCACGTGATCATCATCAACGCCTCCAAAGCGAAGGTCAGCGGCGCCAAGCTGACCGACAAGATGTACACCCGCTACACCGGCTATCCAGGCGGCCTGCGCACGAGATCCCTCGGGCGGGCCCAGGAGCTGGACCCCACGTTCCCGCTCATGAACGCCGTCAAGGGGATGCTGCAGCACAACACGCTCGGGGCGGACATGCTCACCCGACTTCGCATCTACGCCGGGGCCGAGCATGGGCACCAGGCCCAGAAGCCGAAGGTGATCACCTTCGACTCCAAGGGGGACATCAAGCGTGGCTGAAACCTTTCTCAGGGGAACGGGGCGCCGCAAGAACGCCGTCGCGCGGGTTCGCATCCAGCCGGGTGAGGGCCGGGTGGTGATCAACGACAAGGACACCCTCGCCTACCTGGGCCGCAGGGTCCTCGAGATGGCGGCGCTGGCTCCGCTGCGCGTCACGAGCACGCAGCGCAAGTTCGACATCAGCGTAAAGGTGGTTGGTGGCGGGACGAGCGGCCAGGCGGGTGCGATCTCGCATGGCATAGCCCGCGCCCTCATCAAGTACGACCCCGACTTCAGGCCCGCCCTCAAGAAGGCCGGCCTGCTCACGCGCGACGCGCGGATGAAAGAGCGCAAGAAGTACGGTCTGAAGAGGGCCCGCAAGGCTCCGCAGTACACGAAGCGGTAGTCGTGTCTACGCGGCGGCTGGACTGGCCGGACTGCCGGAACACGCGTGACCTCGGCGGGCTGCCCATACCTGGCGGCTTCACGCGAACCGGTGTGCTGGTGCGGTCCGACAGCCTGCGCAGCCTGAACGCAGCCGGCCAGGAGGCGATGGTCGCCTACGGCGTGACCACCGTGATCGACCTGAGGAGCGAGTCCGAGGTCGCCACGTCCCCGAGCCCGTTCGCGACAGCGGAGAGCCCATTCGCGACAGCGGAGCCGGCCGGCGCGAACGTGCCGACGTACAGCCACCTGCCCCTGATCGACGACGTGACGATGCTCAAGCTCGCCGAAGCGTCGAACATGTTCGATCGATACCTCATGATGCTCGACCACCGCTCAGCCGCCTTCAGCGAAATCTTCAGGACCCTCGCGAGAGCGGAGGGCACCGTCGTCTTCCACTGCTTCGCGGGCAAAGACCGGACGGGCATGGTTGCCGCGATGAGCCTGGCGCTCGCCGGCGTTGACGTCGACTCCATCGCCGCCGACTACTCGGAGACCGACTCGCAGATGGCGACGCGATACGAGGAATGGCTCGCGGCGGCCGCCCCCGATCAACTGCAGGACATGCGCGACGACCTGCGCTGCCCGCCGGAACGCATCGCCGGCGTCATGGAGCACCTGGACCGGGGATGGGGAGGGGTGGAGGGTTACCTCGAGGCGGCAGGCATGTCCACGAACGACATCTCGGGCCTCCGCTCGAAGTTGATCAGCTGATCAGCCGGCAAGCTCCCGGACCGCTCCGCCGAAAAGCTCGTGATGCCGATCCACGTCCTCCTCGGTTGTCACCGGGCACATGAGCGCCATGTTGTGGAAAGGAGTCATCAGGATTCCGCGGTTGGCCAGGTACACGTGTAGGTAGTCCTCGAGCTCGGCATCGGTTGCCGCGTGGGATTCGGTTCCGTTCGACGGTGGTGGGGCGGTGAATCGATACTCTGTGCGCGCTCCGAGCTGGCTTACGGACCAGGGCAGCTCATTGGTGTCGATGACCTGCTGGACACCGGCGGTGAAGCGGCCGCCCAGCGCGATCATCCGCTCGAAGGCCTGGTCGGTGAGGACGTGTTCCAGTGTCGCGTGCATCGCCGACACGGACACCGGGTTGCCCGACAGGGTGCCCCCGACGCCACCCACGTCCACCATGTCGAGGTCCTTTCGATTCGCGAGGTGGTCGGCAAGCTCCACAGACAAACCGTAAGCCGCGGCCGGGATGCCACCCGCGATGGCCTTTCCGATCGTCACCATGTCCGGCGTCAATCCCCAGGCCCGGGTGCAGCCTCCCGGCCCGGCGGAGAAGGTGTGGGTCTCATCGTTGATCAGGAGGGTTCCGTACTTCTTGGTGAGCTCTCGGACGCCGGCGAGGTATCCGGGCTGGGGCAGCACGATCCCCATGTTGGTGAGCGCCGGCTCCATCAGCACCGCCGCTGCGTCGCGGTGAGCCAGCTCGCGCTCGAGCCCTTCGAGATCGTTGTACTCAGCCACCCTGCTCGTCGTGGTGACGTCAGAGGGCGCGCCAACGTTGCCTTCGCGGCTCGCGGCACGGCCGTCGGGACCGACGACGATAAGCGACTCGTCAACTGTGCCGTGATAGCAGTAGCTGTTGAACAGGATCCTCGGGCGTCCGGTGACAGCGCGCGCCAGGCGGATCGCCCACCTGTTGGCATCGGTCGCCGTCAGGGCGAAGCTCCAGTAAGGCAAACCGAAGCGGCGAGCGAGCTCACCTCCCACCCAGGCTGCGTCGACGGTCGGCATCATCGTCGTCACGCCGCCGCGCTTCGATATCTGCTCGACCACCGCCGCCACCATCGGTTCCGGCGAATGGCCTGCCATGGCGCCAGTGTCGCCCAGGCAGAAGTCGATCAGGACGTGCCCGTCGATGTCTTCGACGCGGGCCCCTCTCGCTTTCGACGCGTACAGGGGGAAGCCGCCGGCGCTCTTGTTCATCCAGGTCATCGGGACCCGCCCGAACAGGTTGCGCGAGCCCGTGTAAGCCTCGAAGGAGCGTGGATTGCGTTCCCTGTACGTGGCCCGCTCCCGCTCGAGGAGCGCGGTCAACCGGGTGCGATCGATCAAGCCACAGCCGCCATGCGAGTGAGATTGTCCCGCCTTAACAGGCTGGATTGCCACCTGTCGCTCCTTGGGACGAGAATCCAGCGACTCGCCCACCGGCACAAGGAGGATGGAATGA
>JBGOTG010000278.1:0-2890 GCA_041476405.1 Candidatus Dormibacteraceae bacterium
GTCCTCCTCAAAGCACCCCCAGGCGTGGCCGGTCGCAGGTGGGGGTACCGCGGGGGAGGACTTACGTCCTCACCCGCGCCTTCCAGGCGTAGCCGGCCACAGGTGGGGGTACCGCGGGAGAGGACTTACGTCCTCACCCGCGCCTTTTCCCGGCCGCCACGAACCTGTTTCGCAGCGTGCCGATGCCCTCGACCTCTGCCTCGACCACGTCGCCCACTCGAATGAACTCCGGCGGCGTGCGCGCGAAGCCCACCCCGTCCGGCGTGCCGGTGGCGATCATCATGCCGGGCAGAAGGGTCATCCCGATCGAGACCCAGGAGATGAGCGAGTCCACCGGATGGATCATCTCGGAGGTGGTGCCGTCCTGCTTGAGGGCGCCGTTGACGGTGAGGCGAAGATTCAGCGCCTGGGGATCGGCTACCTCGTCGCGGGTCACGACCCAGGGCCCGTTAGGGCACGACGAGTCGAGGCTCTTCCCCTTGAAGAACTGGCCGCCCCAGCCGCTCTGGATGTCGCGCGCGGTCACATCGTTGATCACCGTGTAGCCGAACACGTGGTCGAGGGCCTCTTCCTTCGTGATATTGACGCCGCGCTTTCCGATGACCACGCCCAGCTCGACCTCCCAATCGATGTCGCTGCTCACGGCGGCGTCGATCGGAATGTCATCGTTCGGGCCGGTGATCGAGGTGATGGCCTTCGAGAACACCGTCGGCGGCTGGGGTTTCTCACCCTTGCGCGCAGTCTCCACTGCGTGCTTGGCGTAGTTGCGACCGATGGCGATCACGTTCCCGCGCGGCGGGTCGAGCGGCGCCAGCAACCTCAGGCCCTCGAGCCGGCGGGTGACCGGCGCGCCCGCCGCCGGCTCGAGCTTGGCGAGCAAACCTTTGACCGACGCCAACCCTGCGTCGCCGGCGTCGATCAGAGCCATCAGGTCGGCGGGGGCCTGGGCCGAACCGGTCGCCGACGCGAGCTCGGAGAGGTCGACCACAGTGTTGGAGTCGCCCGCGGCAAGGACCCCCAGACGGCGGTCTGACCCGTGTTCGAACATCAAGAAACGCATGCTGTCATCCCTCCTGAACCGGGGGTCCGGCTCCAAGAAACAGGGCCTCGAAGTCAGAGCGTTCGAGGAGATCACGCGGGCGGCCCTCCAGGCGGGTCTGCCCGGAAACGAGAACGGTGGTCCAGTTGGCGACCTCGAGGGCGGCGCGAGCCCTCTGTTCGACGAGAAGGATGGCCTTGCCGGCGTCCGCCAGGCGTCGTACCTGCTCCCGGAGCACCGCATCCGCGAGGATCGGCGCCAGGTTGGCGGTCGGCTCATCGAGGATGAGCACCCTGGGATCGAGCATGAGCACGCGACCGATGGCGAGCATCTTCCGCTCGCCTCCGCTGAGCTTGTCGGCGCGCCGTTTCATCATCGGAGCGAGTGCGGGGAAGGTCTCGCAAACGCTCTTGATCCGTGCCGGAAGCGCCGAGTCCTTGAGCAGGTACCCGCCCATCTCCAGGTTCTCTTTGACGGTGAGCGGCTCGAATATGTCCTGCACCTGCGGGACGTAGCCGACGCCCCGTCGCGCGAGGTCTTCCGGCGTGTGGCCCGTGACGTCGTCGGTGCCGAGCAGGATCTTGCCGCTGATCAGTTTCAGAATCCCGACCAGGCTCTTGAGCAGCGTGCTCTTGCCGGCTCCATTCGGCCCGATGACGGCGACGATCTCGCCCGAGCCGACGGCGATGGATACGCCTCGGACGACGGGCACGGCACCGTAGCCCGCTGTGATCCCTTCCGCTCGCAGGACGGGTGTGGGTCGATCCTCCACCCCCGACGGCCTATCCAACGAGGTAAGCGTCAACAATCTCTTTCTGCTGCCTCAGTTTCGCCATGGTCCCCCTGCCGATCACCTTGCCCTGCGCCATCACGGTCACCGAATCGCACAGCTCCTCGACCAGGTGCAGCTCGTGCTCGACCATCAGGATGGTCAACCCTTCCGTCCGCAGCTCCTTGAGGTAGTGCTGGATCTCCAGGACGATGGACGGATGAACGCCGGACATCGGCTCGTCGAGGAGCAGGAGCCGCGGTCCGAGCATCAGCGCCCGCATGATCTCGATCAAGCGTTTCTGGCCTCCGCTCATGGTGCCCGCGTAGTCCGACTCCTTCGCGGTCATGCCGAAGCGCTTGAGCAGGCCTCGCGCCTGGTCGACCAACCGGCGCTCGTCGCCCATCCAGTACCTCTTTCCCATGAGCGCTCCCCAGAGCGAGTCGCCTCGATTGTGCGGCGCGGCCACCAGCAGGTTCTCCAGGACGGTGAGCCGTGCGAACTCCGATGGCAGCTGGAAGGTGCGCACGAGGCCACGCCGGGCGCGCGCGTACGCCGGCATTCGCGTCACGTCCTGGCCGTCGAACATGATGCTGCCGCCCGAAGCCGGCAGCGTGCCGGCGAGAACCGCGAGAAATGTCGACTTGCCGGCTCCGTTGGGCCCGATCAAGCCGGTGATCTTCCCGCTCGGAACCTCGAGCGAGACACCATCCACCGCCCGCACGCCGTCGAAATGGCGGTAAACATCGGAGGCTGCGAGCAACGCGCGGTCAGGACTGGAGGACATGTTCTGGATCCTCGCGAACCGGAGCTCCCTCGAACACGCGCCGCGGCTCGGGCCTCACGCCTTCTGGCCTGAACCAGAGGAACCCGATGATGAGCAGGCCGATCGCCACCCATTCCATGGCCGGGATGAGATTGGGCGGTGGCACCCAGCCGGCGATGGTCGCGGGTATCAACCGCGTCGCCTCCTCGAAGCCCACTGGCACGAGCAGCGCCCCGAGGATCGCGCCGACGTTGTTGCCGCGCCCGCCGACGATGACCGCGGCGAAAAGGATGATCGTCTCGGGGTAAAGCCAGAC
>JBGOTG010000279.1:0-2861 GCA_041476405.1 Candidatus Dormibacteraceae bacterium
CGTGCGCATCTGGACGCGCAGCAGCGCGTCGAGGTTCGAGAGTGGCTCGTCCATGAGGAAGGCGAGGGGCTCGCGCACGATCGCCCGGCCCAGCGCGACGCGCTGCCGCTGGCCGCCGGAGAGCTGGATCGGCTTGCGCTCGCCGTAGCCGTCCAGGCGCACCATGCGCAGCGCCTCCTCGGCCCGGCGGCGCCGCTCCCGCCGGTCGATGCCCTTCACCTTCAGCCCGTACTCGACGTTCCGGAGCACGGTCATATGCGGGAAGAGCGCGTAGTCCTGGAAGACCGTGTTGGTCTGCCGCAGGTGAGGTGGGGTGGAGGTCACGTCCCGCCCGCCAAGCTCGATCCTGCCGGCATCGGGGCTTTCGAAGCCGGCGATCAGGCGCAGGAGCGTCGTCTTGCCCGAGCCCGAGGGCCCGAGCAACGTGAAGAACTCCCCTACCTCGACGGTCAGGTCGACGCCCGCCACCGCGACCACGTGCCCGTAGCTCTTGCGGACGCCGTCCAACCGCAGGGCCGGCGCCCGCAACGCGCCCTTCGTGGAAGCCTCCTGCCGGGCTTCCCGGGCGTTGATCGCCACCGGTCAGTCGAGCGAGGCCATGACGTGCTTGATCTGGGTGTAGTCCTCGAGCGAGTACATGGACATGTCCTTGCCGTAGCCGCTGCCCTGGTAGCCGCCGTGCGGCATCTCGTTGATGACAGGGATGTGCGTGTTGATCCAGACGCAGCCGAACTTGAGCCGGCGGGCCATCCGCAAGGCCCTGCCGACGTCGCGTGTCCAGACCGAGGAGGCGAGGCCGTAATCGACGCCGTTCGCCCACGCGAGCGCCTGGTCCTCGTCGCTGAATCGCTGGACTGTAACCACCGGGCCGAACACCTCACGCTTCACGATCTCTGCGTCAGGGCCTGACGGGACGACCACAGTCGGGGAGTACCACGAGCCTGCTTTCTTGATCCTGGCGCCTCCGGTGAGCACCTTCGCGCCGTCCTTGCGCGCCCTGTCGACGAAACCCGTGACGCGCTCCGCCTGCTCCTCCGAAACGAGAGGACCCATCTCCGTGTCGTCCGCCTTGGGGTCCCCGACCTTGAGCGATTCGATGGCCGGGACCAGGTCGCCGAGCAGTTTGTCGAAGATCTTGGGCCCCGCGATCACCCGGGTCGCCGCCGTGCAATCCTGGCCCGCGTTGAAGAAGCCGCCGATCTTGATTCCTTCGACCACGGCGTCCAGGTCGGCATCATCGAAAACGATCACCGGCGCCTTGCCGCCGAGCTCTAGGTGCACCCGCTTCAGCGTGGTGGCCGCCGCCTTTGCGACCTCTTTGCCGGTCCCGACGTCGCCGGTCAGCGACACCATCGCGACGTCCTTGTGGCGGACGAGGCCGGCACCGACCGGCTCCCCGTCGCCGGTGATCACGTTTAGCACGCCCGGCGGCAGGATGTCCGCGACCAGCTCCGCGAAGCGCAGGGCTGTGAGTGGCGTCCACTCAGACGGCTTCAACACGACTGTGTTGCCGGCCGCGAGCGCAGGGCCGAGCTTCCAGGCGGCCATCATCAGCGGGTAGTTCCACGGCGCGATCGAGCCCACGACGCCGAGGGACTCGCGCCTGACCATGCTGGTGAAGCCCCTCATGTACTCGCCGGCAGACTTGCCCTCGAGGACGCGCGCAGCGCCGGCGAAGAACCGGAAGCAGTCGGCGGTGGGGGGGATTTCCTCTGACAGGGTCGTGGCGAGCGGCTTGCCGACGTTCTCGGACTCCAGGCCCGCGAGCTCCTCGCCGTGCTCCAGGATCGCGTCGGCGATCTTCAGCAGCGCCTCGCTGCGCTCGCGCGGAGTGCTGTCGAACCACACCTCGTCGTAGGCCTTGCGAGCGGCGGCGACGGCGCGGTCCACGTCCTCCGCGGTCCCCTTGGGCACGTGAGCGATGACCTTGCCGTTGGCGGGGTTGATGATCTCCTGGACGTCGCCGCCGGAGCTGTCGACCCACTCGCCGCCGACGAACATCTTCTGGCGCTTCAGCGTGGTGCTCATTGGAACCCTCCTGGTCCGATTACTTGGGAGCGGCTGCGGCGACTTCGCCGAGCGCGGAGCCGATGATGTCGAGGCCTTCGTCGAGCTGCTCGTCGGGAATGGTCAGCGGCATGAGGGTGCGGATCACGTTGTGGTGGAATCCCGCGCGAAGCAGGATCAAGCCGCGCTCGCGCGCGAGGGCGAGGATTTGCGCTGTCTCGGTGTCGGCCGGCGTCTTGGTCTTGCGGTCGCGCCCCAGCTCCTTGCCGGCCATGGCGCCCCTCACGCGAACGTCCCCGACGAGCTCGTGCTCGGCAGCCCAGCTGCGCATCCGCTCCTCGACGACCGAGCCGATCCTGGCCGCCCGCTCAGGCAGCCGCTCGTCGCGCATGACGTCCAGCACCGCCAGGCCCGCCGCGCAGGCGACGGGGTTGCCGCCGTACGTGCCGCCGAGGCCTCCCGGCGCGGGCGCGTCCATGACCTCGGCGCGGCCCACCACCCCGGAAAGCGGGAATCCCGCCGCGAGGCTCTTGGCGATCGTGACGAGGTCCGGCGCCACGCCCGAGTGCTCGATCGCGAAGAACTTGCCGGTCCGCCCGAAGCCGCTCTGGATCTCGTCGACGATGAGCAGGATCCCGTGCCGCTGGGTCAAGGCTCGAAGCTCGCGCAGGAACGCCGCCGGGGCGGGCACGAAGCCGCCCTCGCCGAGGACCGGCTAGATGATGATCGCGGCCACCCGCTCCGGAGCCACCGAGGATTCGAAAAGGTCCTCGAGCGAGGCGAGCGCCTTCTCGGTGCTCCAGCCCCTGTACTCATATGGGAAAGGCACCTGGTAGACCTCTGTCGCGTAAGGC
>JBGOTG010000280.1:0-2858 GCA_041476405.1 Candidatus Dormibacteraceae bacterium
ACCTCGAACCCGACCATCTTCGAGAAGGCAGTCAGCGGATCGACCGACTATGACGAGGCGATGGTCGCTCTGGTCGCAGCCAAACGGCGACCGGACGAGATCCTGTGGCAGCTCATGGTCGAGGACATCCAGGCCGCGGCTGATGTATTCCGACCGGTCCACGTCAAGACCAAGGGCCATGACGGCTACGTGAGCATCGAGGTGTCGCCGACCGTCGCGACCAGCACGCGGCGAACCATCGCGTTCGCGGAAGAGTTGAGGACACGGTGTCATCGTCCCAACGTGATGGTCAAGATACCGGCGACCAAAGAGGGCGTGCCCGCCATACGCGAGCAGATATCGAAGGGCCACAACATCAACGTGACGCTGATCTTCTCGGTCGACCGGTATGCAGAGGTCGTCGAGGCCTACCTGTCGGGGCTCGAGGAGCTGCATCGCAAGGGCGGTGACCTCAGCAAGGTCGCAAGCGTCGCCAGCTTCTTCGTCAGCCGCGTGGACACCAAGGTCGACAAGATCCTCGCGGACAAGATCCGGGGCTCCACGGATCCAGCCCAGAAGCGGGCGCTCGCGCGCCTGTACGGCAAGGCGGCCATCGCCAACTCCAAGATGGCCTACGAGCGCTACAAGAAGCTGTTCAGCGGACCGCGCTGGGAGAGGCTGCGCACGGCGGGGGCGCAGACCCAGCGGTGCTTGTGGGCGAGCACGTCAACGAAGGACCCACGCTACCCCGACACCTATTACGTGGAGGAGCTGATCGGGCCGCAGACGGTGGACACGATTCCTCCGGCCACACTGGCCGCCTTCCGCGAGCACGGCGAGGTCCGGCGGAGCCTCGATGAGAGCGTGGACGGGGCAAAACGGCAGTTGAAGCAGCTGGCCGAGATCGGCGTCGACCTCGACCAGGTCACCCATGAGCTCGAGGTGGAGGGCGTCGCATCGTTCACCAAGTCCTTTGAGACCCTGCTCGCCACGCTCGCCAAGAGCTCACGTGATATCAAAGCGGGCAAGGGCCCTCGCCAGTGGCACAGCCTCGGCACGCTGCAGCCGGCGGTGGACGCCCAGCTGGCGTGGCTGCAGAAGGAGGACGCGCCCCGGCGCCTGTGGGCGAAGGACTCCACGTTGTGGAGCGCCGATCCGGGCAAGCGCGAAGAGATCCGAGACCGGCTTGGATGGCTGAACGTCGCCGAGAAGATGCTGGAGCACGCCCCCGAGCTCCGCGAGCTCGAGGCTCACGGACGCAAATACTCGGACGTGGTGCTGCTGGGCATGGGTGGCTCGAGCCTGTGCCCTGACGTGTTTCGGCATACGTTCGGAACCGTCAAAGGCCATCCACGACTGCACGTACTGGACACCACCGACCCTGCGACGATCCTGGCCGTCCGGGCCAAGATCCACATCCAGGACACGCTTTTCGTCGTCGCCTCGAAGTCGGGCGAGACGACGGAGACGCTCTCGCATTTCGCCTACTTCTGGAGCCAGGTCTCGGCCAACGGTGGAGCCGCGAAGGCAGGCCGCCACTTTGCCGCGATCACCGACCCCGGCACGTCGCTCGAGAAGCTGGCACAGCAGCATGGCTTTCGTTGGATCTTCCCCAACCCGCCCGACATCGGCGGCCGGTACTCGGCCCTCAGCTATTTCGGCCTCGTGCCCGCGGCCCTGATGGGGGTCAACGTCGGCGAGCTGCTCGAGCGCGCCGTGGAGATGGCGCACTCCTGCGCCGACTCGGTGCCCGCGGAAAGCAACCCCGGCGTCTGGCTCGGCGCGGTGCTCGGACAGCTGGGAGTCGGTGGCCGCAACAAGCTGACCCTGATCGCCTCGCCGAAGGTCGCAACGTTCGGCTACTGGGTGGAGCAGCTCATCGCCGAGAGCACCGGCAAGCGTGGCAAGGGCATAGTGCCGGTCGAGGGCGAGCCGGTCGGCAAGCCTGCCGTCTACGGCGATGACCGGGTGTTCGTGTACATCCGGATGGAGTCCGATCCCCTCAACCGCTCGGTCCAGGCGCTGGAGAGGGCGGGGCAACCTGTCGTTACGCTGACCCTGCGCGACAAGCTCGACCTCGGCGGTGAATTCCTGCGCTGGGAGGTGGCGGTTGCGATCGCAGGTTCGATCCTCGGCATCGATCCCTTCGATCAGCCCAACGTCCAGGAGTCGAAGGACAACACCAAGAAGGTCCTCGCCCAGTTCAAGGCCAGCGGCAAGCTGCCGCCTGCCGTCTCAGTGCCGGCCGCCAAGGCGCGCCCCGGCCTCAAGTCCCTCATCGCGCGGGCGAAGCCCCGCGCCTATTTCGCGATCATGGCCTACACGGCCCGCACGCCGGCCTCCGACGCCGCGATGGCGTCGATCCGGTCCACGGTGAGAGATCGCACCCGGTTCGCGACCACCGCGGGATACGGCCCCCGATTCCTCCACTCGACTGGCCAGCTGCACAAGGGCGGCCCCAAGACGGGCCTGTTCCTGCAGATCGTCCAGCACGACACGCGGGACGTGCCGATCCCCGGGCAGCCATACAGCTTCTCGGTCCTCAAGCAGTCGCAGTCGTTGGGCGACCTTCGGTCGTTGACCTCGCGCCGCCTCCCGGTGCTGCGTGTAACCCTCGGCCGCGAACCGGCCGCTGGTTGGAAGGCGCTGGTGGCGGCGGTCAAATCCGCGGTCAAGTAGCGGGAGGATCGGCGATGGAAATGGGGATGGTCGGCCTGGGCCGCATGGGCGGCAACATGGTGCTTCGGCTGCTCAAGCGGGGCCATCGAATGATCGGTTATGACCACTCGGAGGACGCTATCAAGGCACACGAGGCTCAGGGCGCCGTCGGCGCGCGCACGCTCGAGGAGTTCGTCAAGAAGTTCGACGCCAAGCCGCGC
>JBGOTG010000281.1:0-2852 GCA_041476405.1 Candidatus Dormibacteraceae bacterium
AGCACGCGCTCGGCGTCGAGCTGATGGCCCCAGCCGGGAACGTCGCTGATGCCCCAAGATGCAGGCGACATCGCGATCCGAGGTCCCGATGGCTTGCGCGACAGCCAAGGGAGCGTATTAGCGATCACGGGGCAGAGATTACCTCCCTTTGTGTCCCGTGCCGCATCACGATCGGGTGCTACTGTTCGAGTCCGCTCATGCCCGAAACCGAACCGTATGGCACCAAGGCGCTCCCCGAGCTTTACAAGGAGTGGGCTTCGACCGGCATGGTGGCCAACATCGGGACCAGGCTGGTCGAGGTCACGGCCGGCCGCCTCGTCCTCGAGGGCAACCTGACGGAACAGGCTCACGGGTTTCCAACCAGCCGTGGCTTGATCGTCCACGGTGGCGCGATCGCAACCCTCGCCGATGAGGCGCTCGCGTCGGTCGCTTTCACGCTGGCGAACGATGGCGAGACGACCACGACGGCCGACTTGAAGGTCGATTACTACAGGCCTTGCCAACCTGGCCGGCTGGTCGCACGCGCGACGGTCCGTCACCGCACCCGGAGGTTCGCGTTCTGCGAGGCGAGCATGGAGCAAGAAGACGGCAAGGTCGTGGCCGAGGCGCGCGCGCTGATCGCTTACGTCAAGGCATAGCTAGCCGGTCGCGCTGGCCGGGAGCAGGACCATCGTCCAGCTGACCCCGCCGTCATCGGAGCTCTCCACCAGGGGCCGTGGCCCTGCCATCGCTCCGAACCAGACGTGAGTGGGGTCGATGATTTGAAACGAATCGGGCAAAGGGGCCGGCGCCAGCACGGTTCGGAGCGACCATGTGCCGCCCGCGTTGGAGCTTTTCGCCTGCGCGCCCGACCCGATCCACCACCAGTTCATCGCGTCGACGTAGGCGACAGCGCCTTCAACAGAGGGCGTCGAGAACGCCGTCCATGAACGGCCGCCGTCGATCGAGCTGAGCTGGATCTGCCGGATCAGCTCTCCTGCAGGTGACGGGCTGGGGACGCCGGTCGACGAATAGCCGGTGCGGCCAACGTCGGTGTAGACCGAAGTCATCGAGCCGCCCCCATCAAAGGTCCGGACCCTGTAGACGGGGAAGTCCTGGAGAGCCCAGCCGGGAGGTGATCCGTCAGATGAGGCGACCCCCACCGAAACGCTGACCCCGGCACCCTGGGTCGGGTGCGCCGCCACGAACATGCGAGCGGTCGCGGCGGATCCACGCGGCACGACGGGCCAGCCTCCAGGTGGCGCCGGCAAATCCACACGGTGCCAAGTCGTGCCGCCATCTTGGCTCTTGTACGCATAAGGTCCGGTCGACTCGGTGTAGAGCCAGCCATCAATGGGGTCGGAGAACGTGACTCGGTAAGCCCAGTCCGAATAGGCCACGGGGCTGCCCAGCCCGATCCAGCTTCTGCCCCCATCATCGGTGCGCATCAAAGCCTCGCCTTCGGTTGAAGCCTGGGCGAGCAGCCAGCCGTGATCGGCATCGACGAAGTCGGCTGACAGGACGTATCCGCCGGCGCGCGTCAAAGGTTGCCGGCCCCAGGTGGTGCCCCCATCGGTCGTGCGATACAGGGCGGACTGGGTTCCGAGAACAACGAGCACGCCGTTGGACGTATCGAAGAAGCGCAGGTACTCACCAATCACTTCAGAGGAGGCTGCCAGCTGGCGATTCCACGTCTCGCCTGCATCCTGCGTGTGCAGAACGACGAAATCGTGCGACTGATGCTCGACCACGACCCAGCCGGTCGCCGGTGTCACGAAATCGACGGCGGCGAGGTGTCGTGACCCAACCACGTTCGAGGTCGCCGCGCGCGCGCCGGTCTGGCCCAGGTCCCACGTTGGATGCAGGTAGGTAAGCCCCGCGATCGCCAGGGCAAGAATTGACAGGGCGCCGAGAGTCAACGCTCGCCGGACGCGCGAGATCCCCGAATGCGACTGAGGCTCGTCGTCTGAATCCATCGCCGCCAGATCCCAGCTTAAGCGACGCTCGGCGATAGATTGTTGAATCACAGATGATCAGGCCCGCTGACGCCGACGACGCCGCAGCCATCGCGCGAGTTCATGTCGCCAGCTGGCGGTCGACGTACGGAGAGCTCCTACCCGCTGATTTCCTCGAATCGCTGACCGAGGCCGCCTACATGGACCGATGGAAACGCTTCATCGCCGAAAGGTCGAATCGTGTCTATGTGGTCCAGGAGGCTCACGACCGGGAAGGGGTGGTCGGTTTCGCATCGGGGGGCCGCGAGCGGGCGGGCGAGACCGGCTACACGGGTGAGCTGTACGCCGTCTACCTCCTGGAGCCATTTCAGCGGCGCGGTCACGGCCGCGAGCTGGTACGGGCGGTGGTGGGCGGATTGCGCGAGCTGGGGCTCGAGGACATGATCATCTGGGTTCTGCGAGACAACCGGCCGGCCCGCAATTTCTACGAGAGGCTGGGGGGCGTCTACGTCCGAACCCAGCCGATCACCATCGGTTCGGTGACCCTGGAGGAGGTGTCGTACGGCTGGCCGCGCCTCGAGGGCGTGCGTTACTGAGCCACATCAGGTTCAGCCGTGCCGGCGCCACTGCGAGGTGGAGCGTCCATAGACCTCGCCCATGCACGCGCATCGGGAATACTGGCAGAGCGGTGCGAGACGACCAATGAAGAACCTGGACTGGGATCTGGTCCCTGCCTCGGCACACACGGCCCACATGCACATGGCGCTGGACGAGGTGCTTCTAGGACGCGTCATCGACGGAGCACGCCGCCCCGCGATCCGTTTTTGGGAATGGACCGAGTCGGCGCTGGTGATCGGCTCGCACCAATCGGTGTCGAACGAGGTGGACCTGCCGGCCGCGCGGCGCCTCGGCTTCTCG
>JBGOTG010000282.1:0-2842 GCA_041476405.1 Candidatus Dormibacteraceae bacterium
CATGACCTCGAGCCCGATCTCGGCAGCCTGCGGTTGCGGAGCGACGATGATGGCCACGGGACCCTAGCGTAGTCCGGACGAGCGGTGCCAGTCGTGGCGGGGTCGGCCGGGGTCCCCCCGGCCATGACTTTGTCCTTAGCGACTCCAAACCGTGGCAGGGAGAAACCAGTCCTGAAAAAATCCCATCCATATGCCGGAAAGAGAGCAGGCGCGCGCGAAGCGCCCGCCGATGAGAGGGAACCATCTGGGTTCCCTCTCATAATCTAATTGGACCGGTTATACCCCACACGTCGACGACGTCGCGGCCTTCGAGCTTCAACTTCCGGTACGCCTTGTGGGGCGCGGCGATGACGAGGATGTCCGACTCCGCGACCACCTTCTCGAGCGGCACGAAAGACGGGTCGCTCACATATGGGTCCGTGCACAGGACCTTCGCGCCCTTGAATGCGGCCAGCTTGCGGACCTTGTAGCTCAACGACGCACGGGGGTCGTCGGATTCGCCCTTGAACGCCATGCCGAGGATCCCGATCGTGCGGCCCGCGAGCGGCTGGCGCGAGTTGAGTGTGTCGACTATGTAGTTGGGCAGCCCTTCGTTGATCTGCATGGCTGCCTGGCCCATCGGAAAGTGGTCGGGGGTGAACGCCGACAGCTGCATCGTGTCCTTCAAGAGGCACGGCCCCGCGGCGAAGCCGGGACCCGGCAGGTCGGCCGCGCGTGGGTATTCGCGGCGGATGGCGTCGAGCACGTGGTTGTAGTCGACGCCCGAGCGATGCGCGATCTGAAAGAACTGGTTCGCGATGGCGAACTTCATGTATCGCCACGTGTTGGTGAGCAGCTTGGCCAGCTCGGCCTCCAGCGGTGTGGTCCGTACGACGCTGACACCGAGTGGCTTGAACAGGCGGCTGGCTTTCTCAAAGCCGCGGTCCGACGTTGCCCCGATCAGCTGGGGGAGGCTCCGGATCTCCTCCAGAGCGTGCCCCTCGGCGATCCGCTCGGGGCAGAAGACCACCTCCACGTCGAGGCCGGCGGCGCGCAGCCGCCTCTCCACCGTCTCGGTCGTCCCGGGAAAGACTGTCGACCGCAGCACCACCAGGCAGCCGTCGCGCAGGTGGGGCACGAGGTCGTCGAGCACCCTGTCAAACACGCGGACGGAAGGGTTCATGAACTCGTCGATCGGAGTGCCGATGACCAGGATCACGACGTCGGTCCGCTCGAGCAGGCCTGGATCGGCGGACAGCTCGAGCCGCCCGCTCGGGAGCAGCTTGCGGAGCAGTTCTTCGGCGCCGTTCTCCAGGAAGGGAACGCTGCCCGAACGCACCTGTTCGATCTTGGCGGCGTCGATGTCGTCGATGCCGACCCGGTACCCGCTCTCCGCCAGAGAAAGGGCAAGCGGCAAGCCGACATGACCGCAGCCGCCGACGATGACTACGTCCAGGGGGTCCATGGCGGCCAAATTATGATGGCTTCGTGACCCAATCCCCGCTTTGAGCGACGAGCTTCCCGTTAGCGGCAAGGCGGGGCCGTCCGTCCTCCTCGACATGCGACCGCTGCAGGGGCCCAGCGCAGGGCGGGGCGTAGGTACCTATGCGGCAGGACTGCTTCACGGCCTCATCTCGGCCGGCTTCGACTCCAACCTGACGCTGCTCCTCGATGCCGACCTTCCAGAGCCCGCGCTGCCTCGGGGCGCATACCGCCTGGCCGGCTCCAGGCGCCGCTATCACGGCCAGCTGTCCGGTTACGAGGAGGCCGTCGCCCTCGGCTCAGACCTCCAGCGAATCGGCCCGGACCTTTATCACGCCATCGACCTGCGCCTGCCGGGCCGGTCGCCCTGCCCCTTGGTGGTGACGCTTCACGACCTCATTCCATGGGCTTGGGGAGGGCCCCGGATGAGGGGGGAACGGTTCCGCTACTGGCTCGGCAAGCGCCTGCTGAAGCGCGCGGAGGTGGTCCTTGCCGTCTCGCAGGCGACCGCCGACGATGCCGCGCGCTACGCAAGAGTCGCTCCAAAGCGCATTCGGGTGATCCATGAAGCCGCCGACCTCGAGTTCCAGCCGAGGCCGGGGGCTGCGGGCAGGGTCAAGGAGCGTTGGGGCCTGGAGCCCGGCTACCTGCTGTTCGTCGGCGCCCTCGACGCCCGCAAGGACCCCGCCGGCCTGCTCCGAGCCTGGGCCGCGGCGAAAGCGGTGGTGCCCCAACTGTCCCTGGTGATCGCAGGCGATCCCGGCCGCCAGGCCCCGCCCGCGATGCCCGGCGCCACCATGCTCGGCAGGGTGGACAGCCTCGAGCTCGCGGACCTCTACACCGCCGCCGGATGCCTGGTCTTCCCGAGCCGGTACGAGGGGTTCGGCCTGCCCTGCCTCGAGGCTATGGCGTGTGGGTGTCCTGTCGCCGCCTACCGGAACTCGAGCCTGCCGGAGGTCGTCGACGAGGCTGGAGAGTTGGTCGCGGATGGAGACGCCGAGGCGCTCGGCCGAGCTGCGGCCGCGCTGAGCGCCGACCCGGAGCCCGCCCGCCGAGCCGGCTTCGAGCGCGCGAAGGCCTTCAGCTGGCGCAAGGCCGCACGCCAGACGATCGACACCTACCAGTCGGTGTCGAAGCAGCGCTCAGGTTTGGGCTGAGACGGCGCGGGTGAGGCAGGCCTCCCCCGCGGTACCCCCTCCGAGTAGCACATTGTCTGGAGGCGCCTGGATTGGGCTTGAGTGACGGCCGGAGTGAATCCGGCCTATAGGCAGCCCTTGGGTTCTGGGCTGAGACGGCGCGGGTGAGGCGGGCCTCCCCCGCGGTACCCCCTCCGAGTAGCACATTGTCTGGAGGCGCCTGGATGGGGCACGAGTGACGGCCG
>JBGOTG010000283.1:0-2837 GCA_041476405.1 Candidatus Dormibacteraceae bacterium
ACGGGCCGAAGCGGCTGGCCTTCAAGACGAGGTGGCCTTCGTGGCACAGCGGGCAGACCTCGTCGGTGTCGGCCGGCATCGCCTCCTCGGCGTCCGTGAGCATCTTCTGCAGCGGCCCGTAGAAATCGCTGACTACAGGAACCCACTCCTCGCTTCCGTTCTCGACCTCGTCAAGCCGCTTTTCGAGCTTGGCCGTGTAGTCGTAGTCGGAGATGTCCTTGAAGTGCTCGACCATGATCGTGTTGACGGCCTCGCCGATGCGGGTCGGGTAAAGCCTCCGCTCCTTGATCTCGACGTAGCCGTGCTCCTTGGTGATCGTCTCCACGGTCGGCGCATACGTGGACGGCCTGCCTATGCCCCGCTGCTCCAGCTCTTTGATGAGCGTCGCCTCCGAGTAGCGCGGCGGCGGCTGAGTGAAGTGCTGTTCCGGCTTGAGGCCGTGGTAGTCCAGGTCCTCGCCTTCCGCCAGCTGTGGGAGGTCAGGTTCGTCCTTCTCGTCGCGCTCCCAAACCTTGTAAAAGCCGTCAAAGGTCAGGACCGAGCCGGTCGCCCGGAACACATAGTCGCCACCCTCGATCTCAACCTGCGTCTGGTCATAAACCGCGTGAGCCATCCGGCTGGCCACGAACCGGCGCCAGATGAGCTCGTAGAGCCTGCCCTGCTCGGCGCTCAGGTGTTGACGTATTGAATCGGGGGTACGGCTTACGTCGGTCGGACGGATCGCCTCGTGCGCGTCCTGGGCTCCAATGCTCGCCTTGGCGGCTCGCGGAGACCCCGAGTACTTCTCTCCGTACTTTGCGTTGATCCACTCCTTGACCTTGCCCTCAGCCTCGGCTGAGATCCGCGTCGAGTCGGTGCGCATGTACGTGATCAACCCTGTCGCGCCCTCAGCCCCGAGCTCGATGCCCTCGTAGAGGTCCTGCGCGAGCCGCATGGTGCGCTGGGGTCGGTAACGCAGCCGGCTGGACGCGTCCTGCTGGAGCGTCGAGGTGATGTAGGGCAGGAACGAGCTCTTGGTGCGGCGCTTCTTCTCGACCCCGGTGACCCGATAGGCGGCGCCGGCGAGCTTGCTGACGATCTCCTGAGCCTCGGCCTCCGTCTTGACCTGGAGCTTGGGCTCGGATTTGGCTTCGCCCTTGGCGTCGTCCGAGGCTTCAGGCGCCTCGCCGCGCAAACGGTTCAGCCTGGCCAGGAAGTGCTGGTCGGACGACTTCTTCGTGAGGTCGACGTCGATCGTCCACGACTCGACAGGGACGAACTTCCGGATCTCCTCCTCGCGATCGACCACCAGCCTCAGCGCCACCGACGACACGCGGCCCGCGCCGATCCCCTTCTGCACCTTGCTCCACAGGAAAGGGCTCAGCCGGTAGCCGACGAGACGGTCGACCACCCGGCGCGCCTGCTGGGCGTTGACCAGTCGCATGTCGATCTCGCGCGGCGCCTCGAGGGCCCTGCGCACAGCGTCTGCCGTGATCTCGTGGAACTCGATGCGTTTAGGCGAACGGAGCTTGAGGACCTCGGCAAGGTGCCACGCGATAGCCTCCCCCTCGCGGTCGGGGTCCGAGGCGAGGATGACCTCCCTGTCGTTCTTGGCGGCCGCGCGAAGCTCTCCTATCGTCTTCTTCCGGCTCTCCACCACCTCGTAGTGCGGTGTGAACCCAGCGTCAACGTCCACTGACAGCTCGTTGCCCGGCAGGTCGCGGACGTGGCCCATCGAGGCAAGCACGTCGAAACGGTCACCCAAAAACCGCTTCAGAGTCCTTGCCTTGGCAGGCGACTCGACGATGATCAATCCTTCCGGCACTTCGCTCCTCTATATACCCAGCCGGCCCTGTTTCTTCCCCGGGTGGCTTCTGGGCGGGCAATCCTACGCTCGTTCTTTGCCGTTCCGCAATGCCCGTACATAACCGGCCCCGTGACGGCGCACAGCGCCGTCCAGCTCCAGCGCCGTCAGCCGGCCGAGCACCTCGGACACCGGAAGCTGCAGCTTTCGGGCGATGTCAGCGGCGCTCAGCGCCAGCACGTCCGACAGGTGGGCAACGATCCCGTCACGCTCCGGCCGGAGGGCAAAACCCAGGCGGTCGGGAGCTCGCAGGGGGTCGTCCAGGACCTGGCCGCCCTGACCGAGAACGGTAAGGACGTCGCGGGCGTTCTGGACCAGCCCGGCTCCGTCTCTGAGCAGACCATGCGTACCCACCGACAGCGCCGAGAAGATACTGCCAGGCACCGCCATCACCTCTTTATGAAGATGCAGCGCCGCCTCGGCGGTGATCAGCGCGCCCGAGCCCTCCCCCGCCTCGACGACCACCACAAGGTCGGAAAGCGCGGCCATCGTCCAGTTGCGCGCCGGGAAGTTGTGGCGACGTGGGACGGTCCCGTCCGGAAACTGGCTGACCAGCGCGCCGCCCGCGCCAAGGATCTCGCCGGCCAGGCGGGCATGGGCCGCCGGGTAGACGATGTCGACGCCGGTGCCCATCACGGCGACGGTGACTCCGCCCCCGTTCAAGGCTCCGCGATGGGCTGCCGCGTCGATCCCCAGGGCCAGGCCGCTGAGCACTGTCACCCGTGCGCGGGCAAGGTCGGATCCCAGCTGCTCGGCCACCGCCTCTCCGTACGGCGAAGGTCGCCGCGAGCCGACGATCGCGACCCGCGGCCCTTCCGGCGGCGGCCAGCGACCGCGCGTATGAAGCCCCGACGGATCAGGCAGCGACATCGTGAAGCCGGTACCCGAGGGCTTCGAGGACGTGGCGCTCGGCTATCCGCTCAGCCCCTTCGAGGTCTGCTGCCGTGCGCGCAACGCGCCATGCGCGGTGAAAGCCTCGAGCCGTCAGGCCACG
>JBGOTG010000284.1:0-2835 GCA_041476405.1 Candidatus Dormibacteraceae bacterium
AAGAAGCTCGACGGCGGGCTCGGCCTGAAGGACGACCAGGCGACCGGTGTCAACATCGTTCGTAAGGCCCTCGAGGAGCCGGTCAAGCAGATATGCCTGAACGCCGGCAAAGAGGGCTCGGTCATCATCGAAGAGATCCGCAAGAGCAAACCCGGAATGGGTTACGACGCCCTCAACGACAAGTTCGTGAACATGTTCGAAGCGGGTATCGTCGACCCGGCCAAGGTGACTCGTTCGGCGCTGCAGAACGCGGCTTCGATCGCGGCGATGGTGCTGACCACCGAGGCGATGGTCACCGAGGTCCCCGAGGAGAAGCGGGGCGGTGGCGGCATGCCGGGCGGCGGCATGGGCGACATGATGTAAGGAGGCCGAGGCCTCTCTAAGTTCGGCTCACACGGGCCCCTCGCTTCGGCGAGGGGCTCTTTTCTTTTTCATCCACCGGGATGATCCCGCCTATGCCCACAATCCGGCGGGCGGCGAATGTCACCGCGAACGGCAGCACCAGCATGAAGGTCGCCACGACCACCGACAGTGTGTCCGGCAGGTGCTTCGGGTCGCGCAGCCCCAGGTAGGTCAGGTATCCGCCACCACCTGCGGTCAGCAATACGATCGCCACCGCGACTCCGATCGCCCACCAGCGGTACTCGCGGTAGAGCGGCGGGGCGGTGCGTCTGGCGAGGCGGAGCAGCCACCAGGCCGTGAGCCCGTTCAGGACCAGGCCGCTCAGCAGGGCCAGGCCCGCGATGCCGAAGCGAAATGCCTGCAGGTGTGTCATCACAAACGCGGATGCGTTGACGGCGAGGATGCCGATGGGCGTGATCACTCCGAGCGTGAGGAGGACGAACTCTCGCAGGCGCCTGGAGCTGAGCATTCCCTTAGAAGCAGAATAGGCGCCGGAGGTCCGGCGCCTAAATCGGGATGTGTCTAGAGAGGATTAGTGGCCGCAGCCGCAGGCTTGCGCGCCGCTCGCGTCGTCACCAGTGTCGAAGGAGTGGCCGCACGAGCACGAGTGCACCGCGTTCGGGTTGTGAACCGTGAAGCCGGCACCCATCAGGCTGTCTACGTAGTCGATCTCGGAGCCCCGGATGTAGGGGGCGCTGAAGTCGTCGACGATCAGCTGGACGCCGTTCTGCTCGATGACGAGGTCGTCCGGGCGGCGGTTGTCGTCGAACGCCATGCCGTACTGCATGCCGGAGCAGCCACCACCGCTGACGAAGACGCGAAGCGCCAGCTGCGGGTTGCCCTCCTTGGCGAGCAGCTCCTTGAGTCGTGACTGGGCGTCGGGGGTGAGTGAGACGACAGCTTCTTGTTCGATCACGATTTGGATGTTACCAGAGGACCCTAGCCGCGTCCCAGCTTGAATCCGCTCTTCTTGCCTTCCTTCTTACCCTCGGCAACGGTCGATCCGGCGATCAGCTGGGCCAGCTGCTCAGCACCGCGCGAGATGGCGCTCTTGGGGTCGGTGAGGACGAGGATCTCGCCCTTGACCGCCGCCTCATCCGGCTTGGTGCCGTCGAAGTCGATCTCGACCGCCAGCTCCTGCTTCAGAGTGCGGACGACGTCTTCCTTGCTCACCACCGACTTCGGCACCTTGTTGTTGAGGGCGAGGATCACGCGCCCGGGCACGATGTTCAGCACGTTCGTGAAGATGTTCAAGAGCTCGCCCACGTCTTTCAGCGAGGACAGCTCAGGCGTGACGAGCACCAACACCCGCTGCGAGTGGTCGAGGACGCTGATCACGATATCGGTGAAGGCGACACCGAGGTCGAAGACGATGTAACGAAACGCGTTGACCAGGATTCCCATCGCGCGGTTGACGAGGTCGACGGTGATCAGGTCGGCCTGCTCCGCGCGCAGCACACCGGGAAGCAGCATCATGCCGCCCGGGTGGTGGAGGATCGCACCCAGCACCGCCTCCTCGAAGTTGGCGGGCGGCACCTGGCTCGCGGCGGCCAGGCACCCGGTCGGAGTCAGGTAAGAGATGAGGGCTGCGTGGTTGTACGGGAGCGCCAGGTCGACGAGCAGCACCTCGCCCGGGAACCGCTTGCCGAGCGCGGCCGCCAGGTTCACTGCGACAGTCGTGCGGCCCGACCCACCCTTGGGCGAGTAGACGGCGACAGTCGATGCCGCCTGCTCGGGCGCCACCATCCTTGCCCTGGCGATCAGGTTGGGCAGGGTGTCCTTGCGCTGCTCGACGAGCTTGGTGAGCTCGATGATGGCGTCCGAGTCGGCAGGGAGGGTCTCGTAGAGCGTCTTGCGGTCGAGGGTGAGCAGCTGGCAGTCCTCGAGCGCTCGCACGCTGGCCGTCCGCGTCTCCTCTGAGATCAGGGCCATCTCGCCGAAGAAGTCGTCAGGCCCCATCAGGGCGATGGTGATCGTGTGGCCGGGGGACTCCTCGACGAAGACTTCGCACCGGCCCGACTCGACGACGAACATCGTGTCCCCGGGATCGCCCTGGTGGACGATGACCGAGCCTTTGGTGGCGGACGCCGGCGCCAGCCGGCGGGCGAGGGCGTGGAGGATGTTGTCGGGCAACGTGAAGAAGATCGCCACACGCTCCAGGATCTGGAAGCGCTTCCTCAGATCGTCCGGCGATCCACCGCCTACCCGCTGGGTGTCGCTCACCGCCAACGAATTATAGGTGTGAGGTTCTGAGTACCCGCTGGAGGCTTCCAATCGGGTCGGCCCGGAGCCACCCGCTGGTAGACTTAGCCGCCGTCGGTCCCGTGGTGTAGCCTGGCCAAACACGCGGCCCTGTCAAGGCCGAGAACGCCGGTTCGAATCCGGTCGGGACCGCCATCTGACCCCGAGCGAGCCCGGTTGTAGCCGCTCACA
>JBGOTG010000285.1:0-2806 GCA_041476405.1 Candidatus Dormibacteraceae bacterium
ACCCCGTCCGACACCTCAGGCCTGCAACAGCTGGCGGACGCGGGGAAGATCAAGCCGGACACGCTCGTCGCACTCGCTGGAAAGACGGAGGGGACCGGACAGCACGACGACTGGGGTCGCGTGTGGGCCGACGTGGCCTTGCGCGAGTGGACTGCCAGGTTTCTCGGCATCCCTGTGGACGATGTTGCGAAACAGGTCATCTTCGTCCTGTCTGGCGGCTGCCCGGGCGTGATCACTCCCCATATCGCCGCCATCACCCGAGAGTGGATCGAGGTCTCGGACAGCGACGCCCAAGCCGGTCACAGCGACGAACAAAGCAAGCGGCTCGTCGTCGGCCGGGCCGGCTCCCAACCGATCGCCCCGGAGGAGGTCGGCCGGATGGGCCAGATTCGAAAGGTCGCGGAGGCGACGCGGCACGCCATGTCCGATGCGAACCTGACCGATCCGCACGACGTCCACCTGGTCATGGTCAAGGTTCCCGGTCTGACGACCGGAAGCATCAAGGACGCGGAGTCGTGGGGCAAGACTGTGGTCTCGCACGACCTCACATTCGGGCCCGAAGGAGCGGGAGTCTACGCCAACGACGCCGCAGCGCTTGGAGTGGCGATGGCGCTCGGCGAAGTTGCGGAGTCGGCATTGTCGGATGACGTGGTGCGTCGCGACTGGGACCTCTATTCAGAGGTGGCGATGACGTCGTCGGGCGGCGAGAAACGCCATGGCGAGGTCGTGCTCTTCGGCAACTCGTCGCGCTCGCGAAGCTCGCTGCGGATCGGTCACGCCGTGACCATGGATTTCATTGATGCGGCGGGGGTCAGAAACGCACGCCGCGCGGCGGGACTGCGGTTCAGCGGCGGCTTGCCGGACGAGAGCGACCTGTCGCGCCTCGTCCATGTGTTCGCCAAGTCGGTGATTCCCGGCAGTGATCGGATTCGCGGTCAGCGGATCACCCTGCTCGATGACGTGGACGCCTATCAGATCGGCAAGGCGCTGGGCGGGATGCTCATCGCGTCCGTCACCGGACGCACCACCAACTACGTGAGCGGAGGTGAACGAAACTCCCACCAGGGCCCGCCAGGAGGAAACATCGTGGCGGCCGTCGTCAGGGACGCTTAGCCAGCTCGAATAACTTGAGAGGGGACAGGGGCATCTCCGTGACGGGAACCCCCAGCTCCTCCTCGATTGCGGCAGCGAGGACGGCGCCGACCGGAATCACCCCCGCCTCCCCCGCCCCCTTGATCCCGAGCGGGTTCAGAGGCGAGGGCGTCTCGATATGGTCGATCTCAATCGGCGGGATCTCGGTTGCATAGGGCATGAGGAACTCCATGAACGACGCATTGCGCAGCTGACCGTCGTCGTCATATGCGAGCCGCTCATAAAACGCGCCGGCGATGCCCTGCGCGACTCCGCCCTCGATCTGGCCTTCGAGCACCATCGGATTGATCACCCGACCGCAGTCGTGGACCACCACGTACCTGAGGATTTCCAGGCGGAACGTCTTCGGATCGATACGCACGTAGGCGGCGTGGCACCCCGACGCCCAGGTAGATCCGACCGGGCTGTAGTAGCCGGTTGCCTCGAGCCCTGGCTGCTCACCCTCCGCCAATGGTGGGCCAGGCCGCGGCTTGGCGGTGAACTGCGTCGCCGCCTCGGTCCCGCCGCCAAACGCGTAGCGAACCGGATTGGCCAGCACCGAAACGGCCGCCAGCGGCATACCGCGGGTGGGCGAGCCTTTGACCCTAACGCGACCATCGACCAGCTCCAGGTCGGCAGGATCCGCCTCGAGGTGCTCGGCCGCGATGCGCCTGGCCTTGTCGGCGACCATCCGCGCCGCCACGCCCATCGCGTTCCCCGCGGTGACCGCGCCACGCGAGGCAAAGGTGCCAACGCCCCAAGGAAAGCGGCGGGTGTCGCCGCTCGTCACCTCGACGTCGGCGACGTCAACCCCGAGCTCGTCGGCGACGATCTGCGCCCAAACCGTCGCGTGTGATTGGCCCTGGCTGGGAATCCCGGTCGCCGCCACCACCTTGCCCGAGACCAGCACCTGCACATGTGCACCCTCGTACGGACCGACTCCGGTGCCTTCGACGTAAACGCTCAGACCCATCCCCACGTGGTCGCCCGCCGGGCGCGGGCCGAGCATCGCAACGGTCTTGTCGAGGAGCGCCGGGTAGTTGCCGCTGTCGTAGACGACTTTGTTGCCGTCCTGCCAGGCGACTCCGACCTCGTACGGAAACTCGTCGGGCTGGATCAGGTTGCGCCGGCGTACCTCGACCCGGTCAAGCCCGAGCTCGGACGCGATGGCATCAAGCGTCCGCTCCATCACAAAGCATGCGTGCGGCCGGCCGGCTCCTCTGTAGGGCGAGGTCGGCGTCGCGTTCGAGTAGAGGTCGCGAAATCGAACTCGGTAGTTGGGCACCCGATACGGTCCGGGTATCTGGCCCGCCGTGATGATCGGAAGGATGATCCCGTAGGGCGTGTACGCGCCGGCGTCGTGGATGAAATCGTCGCTGAGCGCGAGCACCTTGCCCTCGCCGTCGAATCCCACCTCGACCTCGTGGACCTGGCCTCGTTCCTGGTTGACCGCGGTGAAATGCTCTTGCCGGTCCTCGGTCCACTTGACTGGTCTGCCCAGCTGCATGGCCGCGTGGGGTACGAGCAGCTCGTCCGGGTAAAAAAGCATGATCTTCGGTCCGAAGCCGCCTCCCACATCGGGGGCGATCACAAAGACGCTGGACTCCGGGAGGCCGAAAAGCACGTCCAGTCCGCAGCGGATCGAAGTCGGCGACTGCATTGAGTCGTAAAAGGT
>JBGOTG010000286.1:0-2786 GCA_041476405.1 Candidatus Dormibacteraceae bacterium
ATCTCGGCGTCGGTCAAGCCGACCACGACCTGGCCGTCGAGCACACCGATGGTAGCGGGCACCCCGCCTTCATCTCTTATGGCCGACTCGCAGTCGCGCGCCGCTCGCAGGTTGTGGGGGGCGGGAAGGCCCTGGCCCACGATCGAAGTTTCCAGGGCGACCACGGCGCGGCCTCGCGCAAGAGCCTCTGCCACCTCAGCCGACATTCGAAGCAGGTCGCTCAACTCGGCCGGGCCCCGGCCCTGGTCACGGCGCCCGAGGCCACCACGACGGCTTTCTCGGCCGCCTCGACCGGAGTTGCGCCGTCGAGGTAGGCGACGCAGAAGGCGGCGGCCAGGGCGTCGCCTGCGCCGGAGGCATCGACCTCCTGCACATGCGGCGCGGGAACGTGCTTCCCAGCGACCCGGCACCCTTTCGCTCCCATCTTGAGCACCGGCACGGTGGCCAGATCTTCCATTGGCACGCCGAGGGTTTCAGATTCGGCCGTCGTCGCGAACAGGACGTCAGGTTTCAACTGGGCGAGGTCACGGGCGAACTGAGCGGGCCCGTACTCCTTCAGGCCCGCCACCGACGACAGGTCGATCGACAGCAGCCCGCCGCCTTGCCGCACTAAGTCGATTGCCAATCGCGACGACGCCGCGAGCGGCTTCGTGAACAGCGAGTAGGACGGCACGTGGATCAGGTTGACGCCCCGGAACCACGGTTTCCGCAGGTCATTGGGCCTGAGGCCCGCGCTGGCGCCGCGCTGGGTCGCCATCGTCCGCTCTCCGTTGGGGCCGACCAGAACGGCGATCATGCCTGTAGGATCGGCGCCCGAGACGGCGAAGACCTCGACGCCCAGCGCCTCAACCTCGGTCACCAGGCGCCGGCCGCGGTCATCGTCGCCGACCCGGGTGACGAGCCGAACTGGCGAGCCGAGGGCTGCCACCCATGAGCAGAAGTTGGCAGCCTGCCCGCCGCCGCCCACCCGGATCACGGCGGGGTTGTCGTCATCGGGCCGCAGCCGTCCCGACGGGACGATCGTGATGTCAAGAACGAGGTCGCCAATCGACAGGATCATCGGTGCCCCGAGGATAGCCGCGTCTCGCCTAGCGCATCGCCCTCTTTACGGAGTTGACGATTCGCGCCACGGTCGGCATCGCCGCATCCTCCATCGGCTGCGCCGCGGGCAATGGGATGTGCGGCGTCGTTATGCGGACGATAGGTCCATCGAGATCGTCGAAGCATTCTTCGGCGGCGATGGACGCGATCTCCGCTCCCCACCCGCACAGTCGAGGGTTCTCCTCGACTGTGAAGAGGCGCCCGGTTTTGCTGACCTCTCCGAGGATCGTGCGCGTGTCGAGTGGAACCAGACATCTGACATCGACCACAGTCGCGTCGATGCCTTCACCCTCGAGCTGGGCAGCCGCGGCGAGGGCCCTCGGCACCATGGCGGCGAGGGCTACGATCGTGCAGTCCTTGCCCACGCGCAAGACCCTGGCCGTGCCGAGTGAGTCGACGTGCTCGCCGTCGGGGACCTCGCCCTTGATGCCGTAGAGCGACTTCTGCTCGAAGAAGAGAACCGGGTCAGGGTCGCGGATGGCTGCCGCCAGCAGGCCTTTGGCGTCCGCAGGCGTCGAGGGCGCGACGACCTTCAGGCCGGGCACCGCCATCGCCCAGTTCTCCAGACTCTGGGAGTGCTGCGCGCCGAATCGCGAGCCGCCGCCGTTGGCGGTCCGGATCACCAGGGGCAGCGATACCTGGCCGCCGGTCATGTACCTGGTCTTGGCCACCTGGTTCGCGATCATGTCCCAGCAAGTGGCGAGGAAGTCCGAGAACATGATCTCGACAATCGGCCTCAGTCCAGTCATCGCGGCGCCCATCGCAGCTCCGACTATCGCCTGCTCCGAAATGGGCGTGTCGCGAACGCGCTGGGCCCCGAACTTGTCGAGCAATCCGACGGTGGCTTTGAAGACGCCTCCGGCCGCGGCCACGTCCTCGCCAATGAAATAGACGGTGGGGTCGCGCTCCATCTCTTGTGCGATCCCTGCCGCCACCGCCTCGCGAAATGTCAGTTCCGCCATGCCGAGCCTCCATCGCTCCAGACCTCGCTCTCGATCTCCTCGATGCGCGCCGGCGGCGCGTTGCGCGCTTCTTCGGTGGCGACGTCAACCTTCTGACGCGCCTCCTGTTCAATCTTCGCCAGCGTGGCCTCGTCGATTCCCGTGGCGGCAAGGCGCTCGCGGTATTGCTTGACGGGATCGCGGCTCATCCACTCGCTCACCTCTTCCTTGGGCCGGTAGGAGGCCGGATCACCGCGCGAGTGGCCGCCGTGGCGGTAGGTGAGCGCTTCGACCAGCGAAGGCCCTTCACCCGCACGAGCCCTCGCGATCGTGCGCGAGGCGATCTCATGCATGACGTCCACATCGTTCCCGTCGACCAGGATCGCTTCCAGGCCGTAGGCCGCAGCGCGGTCTGCGGCAGGGTGCTCCACCGCGGTCACCGATTCGATGGGCGTGTACTCCATGTACCTGTTGTTCTCGCAGACAAACACGACGGGCAGCTTCCAGACCACGGCTAGATTGAGCGCCTCGTGGAAGGCCCCGATGTTGGTGGTGCCGTCACCGAAGAAGCAGACCGCGACCTGGCCTGACTTGCGTACCTGCGCTGACCAGGCGGCGCCGGCGGCGATGGGCAGATGGGCTCCGACGATGGCGTATGACCCCATCGCGCCGTGCTTGACGTCGGTCAGGTGCATCGAACCGCCCTTGCCATGAAGCATCCCGTTGGCGCGGCCGAGCAGCTCG
>JBGOTG010000287.1:0-2778 GCA_041476405.1 Candidatus Dormibacteraceae bacterium
AAGAGAGCAGCCGCGCGCGAAGCCCCCGGCGATGCATTCAGTAAGGCCCATCCTCAACGCCGCTTTGCGCGCAGAGGGAACCATCTGGGTTCCCTCTCATAAAGGGGTCAAAGACCCCCGCAACAGGTCGCGGGCGATGACGATTCGCTGAACTTGGTTGGACCCTTCGTAGATCTGAAGAGCCTTGGCGTCGCGGACGTGTCGCTCGAACGGGCTACCCGCGAACACCCCTTCCTCACCGGCCAGCTGAACGCCGTCAAGGGCGAGATCCATCGCCGTGTCGGTGCAGTGGAGCTTGGCCATCGATGCCTGCCGCGTGAACGGCCGCCCGTTGCTGCACAGCCACGCCGCGTGGTACGCCAGGAGGCGCGCCGACTCCAGGCGCGTCGCCATGTCCGCGAGCAGGAAATCGTCGCCCTGCGCTCGCTCCCGCCCCGCGAGCACCTCGCGAGATTCGTCCACGACAGCCTGCGCGATGCCGAGCGCCTGGCCCGAGATGCCGATGCGCCCAGAGTCGAGCGCTCGCATGGCCACCGTGAAACCCTGGCCCTCTGCGGCAAGGCGGTTGGCTGCAGGCACCACGACGTCCTCCAGCACCAGCTCGCCGGTGGGCGAGCCGTGGAGCCCCATTTTCTTGAACAGCTGGCCGACGCGAACGCCGGGCGCATCGGCCGGCACGAGGAAGGCGCTGACCCCTGACGCCCTCTCGTCAGGTCCCGTGCGGGCGAAAACGACGTACAGGCCGGCGTGCCCGATGTTGGTGATAAAGACCTTGGTGCCGTTGAGGACGTACTCGTCACCGGTCCGCATCGCGCTGGTTTTGAGCGAGGCGGCGTCGGATCCTGATGAGGGCTCCGTCAGCGCGAAGGCGCCCAGGAGCTCGCCCGAGGCCATTGGCGGCAGCCATCGCCGCTTCTGCTCCTCGGTGCCGAACAGGAGTACCGGTTCGCTCCCAACGCTCGTGTGGACGTCGACGATGACCGCGGTCGAGGCGCATGCCTGCGCCAGCTCTTCGATGCAGACGGCGAACGCGATCGCGTCCAGTCCCGCGCCGCCGTAGTCGCGCGGGATCAGGACGCCGAGCAGCCCGGCGGCCGCGGCCGCCTCAACGGCTTCCTCGGGAAACCGGTGCTCGAGATCGACCTCGGCCGCGTGCGGCAGGGCCACGCCCTGCGCCAACTCGCGCACGGCTGCTCGGAAGGTCGCGTGCTGGGGCGCCAGATCCAGGTCCATCGGGCGGCAAACTAGAATAGGGAATCTGGCATGGAAGCAGGACCCAGATACCTCGAAGGCACGACGGTTGGGAGCGGGCGCGACATCATCGGGGTGCGCCGGGACCGGATCGCCGACATCATCAGCACCGGGCGCGAGATAATTTCGCGCGCCAAGTCGGAGAAGCTGCTGCCTGAGACGATCACCGGTGCGACGGCCGCGCTCCTCGTCACCATCGCCGGCTACGGAGAGCCTCTGTCCGAGGGCCAATGGCGTGAGCTGGCCGGGGTGGTGGGCGGGATCATGCGCGACAACACCTACGCGGACCTTGCGCGTCTCCGGACGCTGATCACCCAGGAGCAGTTCTTGAACGTCGCACGAAACCAGGGCTACGGACGCTTCATCAGGCGCCTCGACGACGGCCGCTGGGTCTGTGAGCTGGCTCCGAAGCTGGAAGATCTCCCTGACGAATAATCCCTTCCTGGCCGTGCTGCGGTCGCGGCCGGTGCGAGTGTTCTTCGCCGCGATCTTCTTGCTCGTCATCGTCAGCCCGGCCGGCGTCGTGTTCGCCGTCGTCTGGACCACCCCGTACTTGAGCCAACCGCCGCCCGCGGACATCGCACCATCGGGACCGGTGCGCGTGCTGCCTGCGCCTGACGTGCAGCCCGGCAGCCTGCCCGCGGCGCCCATCAACGTCTATGCCAACACCATGTCCGGCGTGGTGCCCTGCCCGCTGTGCAAGCTACCGCCGCGGGTCTACGTCCCCGACAGCGGATCCGGCATGGTGGATGTGATCGACCCGCTCACGTTCAAGGTGATCAACCACTTCGCGGTCGGCTCCATCCCTCACCACATCGCTCCGGCCTGGGACATGAGCGCCCTCTATGTCGACAACGAGGGCTCCAGCAGCCTGACCGTGATCAACCCCAAAACCGAGAAGCCGACCGGAACGATATCGATCCCGTTTCCATACAACCTCTACTTCACGCCGGACGGAACCAAGGCGATCGACGTGGTGGAGCGCCTTCAGCGCATCGAGTTCCGCGATCCGCACCATGGGTGGAAGCTGCTCGCCACAGTCCAGATTCCGTGGCCTGGAGCGGACCACCTCGACTTCAGCGCCGACGGCAGCTACCTGATGATCTCGACCGAATATTCCGGAGTGGTCGCGAAGGTCGACTGCATCCACATGAAGCTGGCCGGCTTCGTGCACGTCGGGGGCTTGCCGATCGACGTCAGGCTTTCGCCGGACGGGACTGTCTTCTACGTGACCAACCAGGGCCTGATGGGGGTTTCGGTGGTCGATCCGATCGCGATGAAAGTGATCAAGTTCATCCCGACCGGGAAGGGCGCGCACGGGCTCCAGGTTTCGCGAGACACCAAGCTGCTGTACGTGTCCAACCGACTGGAGGGGTCCTTCTCCGTCATCAGCTTCGCGACCAGAAAGGTCGTCGCCAAGTGGTACATCCCCGGCGGCGGCAGCCCCGACATGCTCCAGCTCAACCCCGCCGGCACCCAGTTGTGGGCCTCAGGCCGCTACAACGCGACCGTGTACGTGATCAGCAC
>JBGOTG010000288.1:0-2776 GCA_041476405.1 Candidatus Dormibacteraceae bacterium
CCCACTCCGTGCACCGGACCGGTCCGCACCTGCCGCGCCGTACGCCAGAAGGGATGCGCGGCGATCGCGAGCCCACCCTGCTCGTGAATCGCGTGCACTGTGGCCGCCGCTGTCATGCCAGGCTTCACCCGCCGCTCGAGAAAGAGCCCGATTATGTGCCCGTCGCGGCTCGACACCTCTTCACCGATCACGACCTGGATCCTGCCGCGCTTGGCCGCGTGGTCGGCTGCGCGCAGCGCTCCCTCGATCGTGTCGTGGTCCGTCACCGCAATCACGTGCAGCGCAGCCCTGCGAACGGCGTGGTCGACCACCTGTCCGGGTGTCGGCCAGCCATCGCTGGCCGTCGTGTGCATGTGGAGGTCTGCCCTTCCCCATGGAACCATGGGTGTGCATCCTACGCCCGCCGGGCTTACCATCGAGTTTTTCAGATCCCCTCGTCCCCTATAACGCAAACAATGGGAGGTGCCTGCGGTGGAAGGCTTGATGCAGGACTACGAGCTCTCTCTCCAACACATCCTGTGGCGGTTGGAGCGACTCCACCAGCACAAGGAAGTCGTGACCAAGCAGGAGCAGGGAGTTCACCGGACGACGAACGGAGAGATGGTCCCGCGCATCAACCGCCTTTCCGGCGCCCTGAAGCGGCTCGGCGTCAAACCGGGCGACCGGGTGGCGACCCTTGCCTGGAACAACTACCGGCACCTCGAGCTCTATTACGGGGTGCCATGCATGGGCGCCGTGCTGCACACCCTCAACTTGAGGCTCTTCCCACAGCATCTCGAATTCGTCGTCAACGACGCCGAGGACAAAGTCCTCTTCATCGACCAGACCCTACTGCCTCTTCTGAAGCCCCTCGTTGGCAAGATTCCAAGCGTCAAGCAAATCGTGCTGATGGGCAACGGCACGCCGGTCGGCGACCACGGCCTCGGCGAGATGCTGGATTACGAGACGCTGCTGCAGGGTGAGAGCGACGACTACCCGTGGCCCAAGCTCTCCGAGCGCATGGCCGCCGCGATGTGCTACACGTCGGGCACCACCGGCAACCCGAAGGGCGTCGTGTACTCGCACCGCTCGCAGTTCATCCACACCATGGGTGTGCTCCAGGCCGACAACCTGGGGCTGACCGAGAAGGACGTCGTCTTTCCCATAGTGCCGATGTTCCACGCCAACAGCTGGGGCCTGCCATACGCGTGCGGGATGGCCGGCTGCAAGGTCCTCCTCCCCGACCGCTTCATGGGCGACGCGAAGTCCGTCGTCGAGCTGTCAGAGCAGGAGGACGCCACGATCCTCGCGGGCGTTCCGACGATCTGGATCAACACGGTCGCCCACCTCAAGGAGACCGGCAAGCGACTGCCGAAGGTGCACACGGTGATCTGCGGCGGCTCGGCGATCCCACGGTCCTTGATGGAGTCGATGGATGCGCTGGGTCTTCGTATGCTGCACGCCTGGGGTATGACCGAGACCTCGCCGCTCGGGAGCGTGGGGCGGCCGCGTGCCGGAACGAAGCCCGAAGACGAGCTCGACAAGCGCCTCACCCAGGGGAGGATCGTCCCCGGGGTGGAGATCCGCATCATGGACCCGGCCACCGACGAGGTGCTGCCCTGGGACGGCGTCGCGTTTGGCGAGATCCAGGTGCGCGGTCCGTGGATCGCGCGCGGGTATCACAACGGCTACGACGCCGGCAAGCTGACCGAGGACGGCTGGTTCCGCACCGGCGACGTGGCCAAGATCAGCCCCGAGGGGTACATCCAGATCGTCGACCGCACCAAGGACGTCATCAAGTCAGGCGGCGAGTGGATCTCGTCTGTCGACCTCGAGAACGCGATCATGTCCCACCCCAAGATCATGGAAGCGGCGGTGATCGGCCTCGCGCATTCGAAGTGGGACGAGCGGCCGGTCGCGTTCGCAGTGCCGAAGCCGGAGTTCAAGGGAAAGGTCACCCAGGAGGAGGTCATCGACTTCCTCAAGGGCAAGGTCGCGAAGTGGTGGCTGCCTGACGAGATCCGATTCATCGACGAGGTACCCAAGACGTCGGTTGGCAAATTCGACAAGAAGGTCTTGCGCGCAAACGCGGTGCCGATCAAGGAAAGCACCGCGCCGGTGGGGCGGCGGTGATGGCTCGCGAGCACATGATTCCGCGGGAGACGTTCCACTTCAAGTGGGACAACTCGTTGAAGCCGGCCGTCGAGATAGCCGCAGGGGACGTCGTCCACTTCGACACCGAGGAGGTCACCGCGGGCCAGCTCAAGCAGGGCGACCCGGCCTCGAAGCTCGCCCAGCTCGACTTCGATCGACTGTATCCGCTGGGCGGCCCGGTCTTCGTCAAGGGCGCCGAGGCGGGAGACGTCCTGGAGGTGGAGATCCTGACCCTGAAACCGGGCTCGTGGGGGTGGACTGCGCTGCTGCCGGGCCTCGGCTTGCTGACCGCGGATTTCCCCGACCCGTATGTGCGCTACTTCGAGCTGGGCGATCGCACGTCGGCCGAGCTGCGCAAGGACATCCACATCCCCATCGCGCCTTTCTGCGGCACGATGGGCGTCGCGACCGATGAGCCCGGCCAGCACGCCGTGCTGCCGCCGACCAAGGGCGCCGGCAACATCGACACGCGTCACCTGACGGCCGGCACGAAGCTGTACCTGCCGGTCTTCGTCGAGGGCGGCATGTTCTCAGCGGGGGACTGCCACGGCGCGCAGGGAGACGGCGAGGTCTGCGTTACGGGAATCGAATGCCCGATGACATTCTCGCTCCGGTTCAACGTCGTCAAGGGCGGGTCCTTGCG
>JBGOTG010000289.1:0-2645 GCA_041476405.1 Candidatus Dormibacteraceae bacterium
CGCCAGCGCAACAAGCACACGAGTGCTGGCTCTCATGGCATCCCACCGACGGGCATTCCCTGAATGGCCGGTGCAGCCTCGACCACGCCAGAGCCATGCTCAATCAGCTCCTTGAGCCGCCCCGCGAACCGCGCCGCCGGCGCGCCCTCGATGAGCTCGTGGTCGAAGCTCAGGGTCAGGCACAGGACTTCGCGAACCTCGATCCGCTCGCGTCCTTCGCCGGTCCTCACCACGCCGGGTCGGCGGGCGATGCCGCCGACCGTCAGGCCGAGCGTGTAGTTTTGGGCCTCGGGCACGCCCCAGGCCACGCCGTGGCCAAACATCCCAACGGCCGTCACGAACGTCGTCCCCGTGATCCTCTTGCGTCGAATCGGATCGGCGAGCAGGCGAGTCCATACGAGCCGTCGAACGGGTGCGGGCACCAAGAGCCAGAGCGGCAGGAGGCGCCGGACGGACCGATACCGTTCAGGCTTTGCCAGGGCATCGCGAATCTCGCGCGTGATCACCTCCGGGCTCTTCCGATTGGCTGCCCGGACGATGTGCGGGACCGGGATCCTGACCCCCTCGAGGGACCGCTCGACCGCCACCGTGACGTCGACATCATCAAAGAGCACGAGCGCGCGCTTCCCCTTCCGGTGGGCGTGCATGCGCTTGTCCTCGGCGATCGCCTGCGCGAGGCAGGCCACGATGAAGGCGGTCAGCGACAGCGGCTCGTCAAGCTGTGCCCGGCGCTCCCGGATCGCGCGGCGTGCATCGGTGACGTCGACCTCCACGAGGGCGTGCATGGTGTGGCGCCGAGCCGCAACATCGAGCCAATCGTTGATCTGGTCCTGGGACCCGGGGAGGCGAACAATTTGGTACCCAGACAGGTTTTCGGCCACGTCGGTCACCCGCGCAAACCTCCTGACCGTCAGGCTGCGAGCGATCCCCCGCCTGTACCAGTGCCGGAGTTCCCGATCTGGAGAACCTACCCGGCAGTGTGCCGCGTGATTGCTTGCCCCCGCTGCCCTCTCCCCAGGCTCTGGTGCCCACCTGAGCCAATCCTCGCGGGGGACCGGTCAGGTCGACCCCGCGTCCCGCAGCCGCTCCAGGCCCTCCAGGATCAGGTCGAGCCCGAACTCGAACTCGCTGACGTCCCCGGGTCGCTCGGGCGCCAGGTGCACGTGGATGTGCTCGGTCAGGTGCGGCAGCTCGTCGGCTGGGAGCTCCTGCAGGAATCGCTCGGCCAAGTCCGGTTGCTGCTTCGCGAGCGCCAGGAAGGGCAGCAGCCAGAGCGTGAACCCGACGATGTGGCTGTCCAGGGCGTGATACGCGTGGTGCGTCATGTCGGCGGAGAAACCCGCGCTGCGCAGCCGGCCCAGGACAGTGTTCATGTAGCGCAGGCGCGCGGGGCCTGGGGCCATCGGCGACATGAAAAGATTGCACGCCCATGGGTGGGACAGCAGAACGCGATGGAATGAGATCGCGCTGTGACGCATGGCCGACCGCCACTCTCCCTCGCTCGCGGGCGGCTCGATCTCCGAGTACACGATGTCCAGCATCCCGCCCAGCAGGTCCTGCTTGTTCCGCACATGGTGGTAGAGCGACATGGCTTCCACCCCGAGCTCCTGCGCCAGCTTGCGCATGGTCAGCGACTCGAGGCCACCGTCGTCGGCAAGCTCCACTGCGGCGCGCAGCACCTGGTCCCGGCTCAACGGGATCCTGGCTTCGATCGCGGCGTGATCCGTCTGGGTCGACATCGGTATTGACAATCTTACGCCGTAAGTTTACGGTATGCCTAAGACCTTACATCGTAAGACCGACGCCGATGGGACGGTCGCCTGGACCGCCTCGGTCCTGCCAAAACGGAAGCGCAGGGAGGGCTTCTTGGATATCTACGAGGCGCTGTACACGACCCGCGCCATGCGCCGGCTGAAGCCCGACCCGAGCCCCATCGACGCGCAGGCTCGGATCCTCGACGCTGCCATTCGCGCCCCCAACGTCGGCGAGGGGTGGCGATTCATCCTGGTCGACGACCCAGAGATCAAGTCTCAGCTGGCGCCCCTCTACGCGCAGGCCTGGGAGCGCATGTTTGCCCATTACGGCATCAGCATGGCCGACCTGATGAAGGCCGAGAACCCGATCGGGCGGATTGCGCGCTCCGGCGACCACCTGGCGCGCCACTTTCGCGACGTCCCATTGCTGCTGATCGCGTTCGGTCGCAGCCCCGATGGCAGCGGCGTCTACCCGGCGGTGTGGAGCGCGATGCTGGCAGCCCGCGCCGAAGGGATCGGGGCAACGCTGACCGGGGTGCTGCAGACCTTCAACGCGGACGAGGTGTTTGACCTTCTGGGGGTGCCGAAGGACGAGGGTTGGTACATGCACGGGGTGGTGCCGATGGGCTACCCAACCGGCAGGTGGGGGGTCGCTCCGCGCAAGGCGGTCCACGAGGTCGCGGCGCGCAACCACTGGCAGGGCGACCTGGGTTTCACCGTTCCGCAGCCCCTATGGCCACACAGGTCCTAGGCGCGGAGGAGACCCTCGACTTTGACGCCGGACCCACCCACCGGGCTAGTTGCTGAAGAGGTCAAGCGACTGGACCAGCCTGAGCTCGAGATGCTCCGCTTCTACCGGCTGACGCCCTAGCCCGCCACGCGGGCCGCGTA
>JBGOTG010000290.1:0-2575 GCA_041476405.1 Candidatus Dormibacteraceae bacterium
TCATTACGTTGAGCGCTCCGAGCTCGGGGAGCGCCGCAACGAAGATGGCCGGGATGATCGCGAAATACTTCGCGACGTCATTGGCGATGCTGAACGTCGTCAGGGCGCCGCGGGTCATGAGCATCTGCTTGCCCGCCTCCACGATCTCGATGAGCTTCGTCGGGTCGCTATCCAGATCGATCAAGTTGCCGGCCTCCTTCGCGGCCTGCGTGCCGGTGTTCATCGCCACCGCCACGTCGGCCTGTGCCAGCGCAGGGGCGTCGTTGGTGCCGTCGCCGGTCATCGCGATCATGCGGCCCGCCGACTGCTCGACCCTGATCAGCTCAAGCTTCCTCTCGGGCGTCGCCTGCGCCAGGAAATCGTCAACCCCTGATTCCCTGGCGATCGCAGCCGCGGTGAGTGGGTTGTCGCCGGTGATCATCACCGTGCGCAGACCCATCCGGCGCAGGTCGGCGAACCGGTCTTTGATCCCAGGCTTGACGATGTCCTTCAGATGGATGGTGCCCAACACGACCTTCCGCTCGGCCACGACGAGCGGTGTCCCGCCGGAGCGGGCGATGGTGTCCACGGATTCCCGGACGCCTGCAGGCAACTCCTGGCCTGCCCATCGGGCGATGGCATCGTCGGCGCCCTTGCGGATGCTTCGACCGTCGACGTCGACCCCGCTCATCCTCGTGCTTGCGGAAAAGGCGATGAAGGTCATCCCTTTCTTGTCCCGCTCGGGGCTGTTCGGGCTGAGGCGTCGCGCCAGGACGACTATCGACTTCCCTTCCGGCGTGTCGTCGGCCAGGCTAGACAGCTCGGCCGCCTCGATCAGGCGATTGGTCGGCACACCTGGCGCCGCGATGAACTCAGACGCTTGACGGTTTCCGTAGGTGATCGTGCCGGTCTTGTCGAGGAGAAGGGTGTCGACGTCACCCGCCGCCTCCACTGCGCGGCCGGAAAGGGCAACCACGTTTCGCTGCAGGAGGCGGTCGATGCCCGCGATGCCGATGGCCGAGAGCAGCGCACCGATCGTGGTCGGGATCAGGCAGACCAGCAGCGCGATCAGGACCGTGATCGTCACGGAGGTGCCTGCATACATCGCGAACGGCTGCAGAGTGACCGTCGCGAACATGAAGATGATGGTCAGCGCGGCGAGCAGGATGTTGAGGGCGATCTCGTTGGGCGTCTTTCGCCGCGTGGCGCTCTCGACGAGGCCGATCATGCGGTCGAGGAAAGTCTCCCCGGGGTGGGCGGTGATCTCGACCACGATGCGGTCGGAGAGCACCCTCGTCCCTCCGGTGACGGAGGTGCGGTCGCCGCCGGCCTCGCGGATGACAGGAGCCGACTCGCCGGTGATGGCGGACTCGTCGACGGACGCGATGCCCTCGACCACGTCGCCGTCGCCAGGGATGACGTCGCCCGCCTCGCAGACCACCCGATCGCCCTTGAGCAGCGACGTCGCCGGGACCCGCTCCTCACGTCCGTCGACCAGGCGCCTCGCAATGGTCTCGGTGCGAGTCTTGCGCAGCGCTGCAGCCTGCGCCTTGCCTCTGCCCTCGGCTACGGCCTCGGCGAAGTTGGCAAACAGCACGGTGAACCAGAGCCAGATCGTGATCTGGCCCACGAACAGCTCGTTGTTGGCGCCTCTGAAAGCGGGCGCTCCGTTGAAGAGCCCGGCAACGAAGACAATCGTCGTGATCACCGAGCCGACCTCGACCACGAACATGACCGGGTTGCGGGCCATCGACCGCGGATCGAGCTTCCTGAAGCTGTCCCATATCGCGGGGACCAGGATCGACCTGTCGAGCAGGCTTGAATGGCGGCGCCGGCGGTAGTGCTCGGATCGCGACTGTGCTTCGGCCATCACATCAACTCCCGGCCACGTGGCCCGCAAAGAGCTGCAGGTGGTCCAGGATCGGGCCAAGGGCGAGCGCCGGGAAGAAGGTGAGGGCGCCGACGATGAAGATGACCCCGATCAAGAGACCTACGAACAGCGGGCTGTCGGTGCGCAGGGTTCCGGGCCCGGCCGGCACGACCTTCTTGCCCGCCAGCGCGCCCGCGAGGGCGAGGATCGGGAGCACCATCATGTAGCGGCCCAGCCACATTGCCGCACCGCCGGTGGAGTTGTAGTACACGGTGTTTCCAGTCAGCCCGGCAAAGGCGCTTCCGTTGTTGCCGGTCTGTGAAGAGAAGGCGTAGAGGATCTCGGTGAAGCCGTGCGCCCCGGGGTTCAAAGGCCCGACCAGCCCCGCGTGCACGAGCACAGAGAGCGCGGTGAAGCCGAGGATGCTGGCTGGAAGGATGAGGATGGCCAGGGCGGCCAGCCTCACCTCTTTAGATTCAATCTTCTTACCGAGGTATTCGGGGGTGCGGCCGACCATCAGGCCGGCGATGAAGACCGCGAGGATGGCAAACACGAGCATGCCGTACAGGCCGGCGCCAACCCCACCAGGAGTGATCTCCCCCAGCTGGATGAGCACCATCGGCACCAAGCCGCCGATGGGCGTGAAGCTGTCGTGGGCTGCGTCCACCGAGCCGGTGCTGGTACCGGTAGTCGCCGCAGCGAACTGGGCCGAATAAATCGGCCCGA
>JBGOTG010000291.1:0-2557 GCA_041476405.1 Candidatus Dormibacteraceae bacterium
ATGCCGCGCTCCGAATTGAGCAGGGCGAGTCCCAGCGGGAGGCACACCTCTCCGCTGTACAGTCGGCCAAACACGTAGACGCCCTTGCGCCGGCAGAACAGGGCCGGGATGATCTCGGCCCGGTCGACGCGATCTGAGCCTCCGGCCACTCGGAGCAGGCCGGCCAGCCGGTCCGCCACGAGTCGGGCATCGCGGCCTGAATCCTCGAAATCGCACTCGAAGCTGCAGTCGCGCAGTATGTTCGCGACCAGCTCGTTCAGGTCGGATACCGGGGCGTATATGCGCAACTCAAGTCCCCGGGACTCCCGGGGCGACGGCTCGAAGTCCGAGTCGACGAATTCGATGTTGCGGTCCACTCCGACGGTGGCGAACACGCGGCGCGTCACCGAGTTGAAGAACGTTTCAGCCCGCCCGTAGTCCGGCCGGTCCGCGATGCGGACTGAGTAGGCGGCCTTCATCGCCGCCCATACATGCCGGTCCGCGACCCGCTCACCGAGGGCCGAGCGAACCTCATTCTCGAGGCTGTCGATCACGTGCCCGTACAGGTCGAGGCGCTCGGCGGCGTCAGCCACGGTGCCGCGCCAATCGCAACGCTCGAATCGACCCTTCGCTCGCCTGGTGATCTCGATGAATGCGGCCTGGTAACCGTCGAAGGCGCCGACGATCGCGGGCACGACCGCGCCGGCGAGTCGTGCTGCAATGGGGTCGCCGACAGCGCGCTCTGGCATCACGCCAGCGTAGGGGAAGCGCAGGGGTTGGACAGCGGGGCCGCCAGGGTTACTCGACCGTGCCCGACCCTACACGCCGATGTCTTTTCGCATGAACCGCAGCGCACCGACTCCCAACGCCAGAGCGGCGATCGCAAGGACTCCCAACATGGACGTCAGCTGCAGCCCGTGCAGCAGCGGGGTGCCGTAGTAGTAGAAGGCCGAAAGGCGGAGCGTCGCGTCTGGCCACTTGAGCTCCGGACCGATGAAGGTGATGAAGAACCAGGCCAGGAGCACGAAGCTGAGGAGCCCGGTGTCGGCGGCGGTGCGCAGCCAGCCCGACGCGAGGTAGCCGATGGCGGCGATCAGCAGACCGAGTGGGATCATGCCCAGCGTCGCCGCCGTCAGGTTGCCGGGGTCGACCTTCAGCCCGGCGGCCGCTGCGGCGAAGGCCGCGACGAGCAGCGTGATCACGCTGATGACCATGGTGGCCGTGCCGAGCGCGGCGAATCGACCCAGGAGGACCCCGAAGCGTCGCTGCCGCGCTGCCAGCACCAGATCGAGGCGGCCGTCCTGCTCGTCGGCGGACCATCGATTGACCTGTGTGACGGCGAAGGCCATCAGGAAGAGCGGCAGGAAGATGAACATCGCGCTGAGGAAGCCTGCGTTGAGGTTGGCGTCCCCCCCGCCGAGGTTCTTGATCAGCGTCGTCGCGGTGGGCGAGCTGGCGAACAGCTCGGACAGCCTCGATTCCATCAGCTGAACGACGTAGACCATCCAGCCCGCCCAGCCGGCGATGCCCAATGTCCACCAGACCGTGGGCATCGCGATCATGGCCAGGCTTCGCGCGTACACGGAGCGCAGCGACCAGTCGCGGACTGGAAGTGCTCGGTTCGGTGCGCGCTCCGGGAGCCGGAGCCAGCGTGGAAGGGGGACCGTCCCGCCGACGTCTCGGCGGGCGAAGAGCCAGATCGCGGCTCCGCTCAGGACCACCGCCAGGACGAGCAAGACCAGCATCGCACCGGCGTTGGCGCCGTGGCTGGGCACCAGGGGCTTGCTCAGGTTGAAGTAGTAGATGGGAGACAGGCGCGAGATCCACTCGGTGTTGGAAACGACGCGGTGGACCATGTCGAGGACGATGAAGACGAGCAGCAGGCCTGCCGTCCAACCCGCCGCCGGGCCCTGCTCCTGGGTGAACTGCGAGATCAAGAGCGCCAAACCGCCGATCACGGCGCACACGAGGGCGAGGTTCAAGCCGAAGAGAAGGGCGTCACCGAGGCCGAAGTCGCCATCGAATTTCTTCCCGCCGGCGAACGCCAGCAGCCCGATCAGCAGGCCCATGGCGAGCAGCGCCACCCACATCGCCGCCACCTTCTCCAGCGCCACGCGCACCCTCGGACGTGGAAGCGAGAGCAGCACGTCGAGCGAGCCGCGATCCTCCTCGCCGCGCAGCATGCGGCTGGCGGCGAGCAGCGGCCAGATCGCGATCAGGAAGATGAAGATGCCGATCTTGAACATCGTGTAGCCACCGATCGTGTCGACCGCGACCGCGTCGGCGTTCCAGGCGAATGTTGCGGCCAGGCTGATGAGTTCCTGCCGCGCCTGCGGCGTCGTCACCAGCGCGGACACGCTCGCCATCGGCGACACCACCACCAGCCCCATGCCGATGCCCCAGCCCAGGATTGCGACCCGGTAGTCGCGGAGGGTCTTCAGGAAGACGCTGCTAAGCCACATCGTCGGCCTCCTTGGCGGTGGCGCCTGCATCCGAGTAGTAGCGCAGGAAGATATCCTCGAGGCTGGGCTCATAACTGGTCAGCGAGACGACCTGATAGTGCGCAGCGGCTTTGATC
>JBGOTG010000292.1:0-2524 GCA_041476405.1 Candidatus Dormibacteraceae bacterium
GGGGTCACGTCGCCGGGGGTCGCGCCGACGTGAAGGAGCTGATGGACCCGCGACGCGAGCCCAATCTCCCCCAGGGTGGGACATACAACGGCAACCCCCTCGGTATGGCGGCCGGCGTCGCCGCCTTGAAGGAGCTGACCCCTGACGTTTACGAGGACCTGAACCGCAAGGGTGCAAGGGTCAAGGACCAGCTCACCGAGGTGTTCGCATCCCACGGTCTGGAGGCGCAGGTCAACTCGGCAGGCTCCCTGCTCGCGATCCATTTCACCGACGTCCCGGTCGTCGATTACCGGACCAAGGCGACCTCGAACCCAAAGATCGCCCATGACTTCTTCCTTGCCCTGGTCAACCATGGTGTCCTGATGGCGCCGCGCGCGATGGGCGCCTTATCCACCGCGATGGGTGAGCACGACATCCAGGAATTCGTCGATGCGGTGGACGCGGTTATCTCAGAACAGCTGCCGGGGTGGCGGGCGAACGGGTCGCTGGCAGGTAAATAAAACCGGCCGAATTCGTGCTCGCTGTTCAGGCGCGGTGTAGGCTCTTGACGATCGATTCATCGGTCTTTTTGTTGGGGTTGGGATGACGGTTGACCCGGCGTGAGGGCTTTAAAGCAAGAGCGGCCGGATGCTGCCACGGAAGGGCCGCGGAGCGACCACGGTCGACTGGATGCCGTGCGCTCATGGCTGGCCAGCGGACACCACATATTCGGCGTCGATCCCCGCCGTCGCCGCGGCCACCACGGCCACGCCAGGCAATTGCTTGCCGACGACATTCAGGGAAGCCAAGCATCCGCTGGAGACTGGCAGGCCCTGGCGTCCGCTTTGGACAGGCAAACCATTCGCGGTGGCATGACCGAGCTCAGCGCCGAGGAACGCCGCGTGATCACGCTCGCCTACCTGGAGGGTCGAACCAACCGCGAGATCGCCGCCATGCTGGGGGTTTCGGTCAGCACGGTTAGGCGGCGTCAATGGATAGCGCTCAAACGACTCGACGCGTACATCAGCCGCCCCCGGACCTGGCTCTCGGCCATCGTCCTGCTTGGCGCCGGCTACTTGACTGCTCGAGCCCACAAGCTCGAGCGCGTTGTCATCGCCGATTGGACGCAAAAGGTCGCGGCAGCTGTGGCAGTCGGCGCCGTGACCGCGGCGGCCATAGGAATCGCGGCCGTCGTGCCGGACTCAGCGGGATCCACCAGGTCGTCGACTCCGGCGAGGGCCCCGTTGATCGGCGCGGCGCCCATTGTGGCGCTGCCTCGGGCTCCATCGCTGCTGTCGAACCTTGAGACCCCACAGAAATCAGCGACGCAGACGGCCGGCTTATCCACCACCGACGGCCCAACAGTCAAGGTCATCCCGCCTGTACCCGCTGCCCAACCTCCGCCCTCAACTGGCTCCCCTCACCCGAACCACGGCTGCGGCGGCAATCCGACGAGCGCGGCCCCACCGGTTCCGGTGGGAAGGCATGCGCACGGATCTCCGGTGACACACCCGTCGGCAGGCGGCTGCCGGGTATAAGCCGCATCTCGACGCTGAGGCTGGGCGCGGTTCGACCCGGCGCATAATCCCAAGAGTGGCTCCCGCGCTGTCGCTGTCTCATCTCGGCTCCCTGATGCGAGGCGTGCGCAGCGTCGACGAAGTGGGCGCCAACGAGCGCGCCGCCTCCCTGGCGAAGCGCTCGATCAAGAAGTCCTCGAAGCTGTGGGCCCTTGACCTCTCAATCCGATGTATGGACCTCACCACCCTGGAAGGCTCGGACACCCCGGGCAAGGTCGCAGCCCTCTCCGCGAAGGCGATCCGCCCCAAGCCGGGCGACTCCTCGATCCCTTCCGTGGCCGCCATCTGCGTCTACCCGGCACGAGTTGCGGATGCTCGCGAGCGGCTGCAGGGCAGCGGCGTCAAGGTTGCATCGGTGGCAACGGCTTTTCCATCCGGGCAGAGCTTTACGTCGATCAAGCTGGCCGAGACCAGGGACGTGGTGGCCGCCGGCGCGGACGAGGTGGACATGGTCATCGACCGAGGCGCTTTCCTCTCGGGCGACTATCAGAAGGTGTACGACGAGATCGTGGCCGTGAAAGAGGAGTGCGGCCCGGCGCATCTCAAGGTGATCCTCGAAACCGGAGAGCTCGGCACCTATGACGGCGTCCGACGGGCAAGCATCCTGGCGATGGCCGCCGGCGCCGACTTCATCAAGACCTCCACCGGCAAGGTCCAGCCCGCGGCAACGCTTCCGGTGAGCCTGGTGATGATGGAGGCGATTCGCGACTTCATGCGCGAGACCGGCCGGCCCGTGGGCTTCAAGGCAGCCGGCGGCATCCGCACTTCCAAGCAGGCGATCGCCTACCTGGTCGTCCTGTACGAAACCCTGGGGGCCGACTGGATGACCCCGGACCGGTTCCGTCTCGGCGCGTCGACACTGCTCAATGACGTGCTCATGCAGATCGAGAAGGAGCGAAGCGGCGTGTACCAATCGGCCGATTACTTCAGCATCGACTGATGGCCATCACCAAGCGGCAGGCCGCCGA
>JBGOTG010000293.1:0-2511 GCA_041476405.1 Candidatus Dormibacteraceae bacterium
AGGACGATCCAGAGCACCGGGAAGATGCAGCCCACCATCGGCAGCATCATCTTCAGCGTCGCTTGTGCCGCTTTCTCCTGCGCCCTCTGCCGCCGCTTGCGCCGCATCTCATCAGCCTGGATTCGCAGGATCTTGCCGACGCCGGTCCCGAACTGCTCCGACTGGATGATCGCCTGGATGAAGTTGTGGAGGTCGTCGACTCCGCTGCTGCGTCCCATCTCGTCCATGGCCTCGAGACGCGCACGGCCGAGGCTCACCTCGCGAAGGACCTTCGCGAACATGTCCGAAAGGGCGTTCTTGTACTTGTCGGTGACGCGCGCGAGCGCGGCGTCGAATCCAAGGCCGGCGTCGACAGCGATGACGAGAAGGTCCATGGCGTCAGGCAGGCCTTTCTGAATGGCCGCCCGTCGCGCATCCACCTTCTGCTTAAGCCAGAACGGGGGCGCGTAATAGCCGACCCCGGCGCCGACGGCGAGGCCGATCACCGCATTCAGGGTGCTGCCCATGAGCAGTCCGAGAAGCAGGCCGATCGCGGCGCCGATGGCTGCGCCGACGATGCGTATGGCCCCGAAGTCTGCGGCGGTGAGGTTGCCCGGCCGCCCGGCCAGCTCCAACCTGTTGTCGAGGTCCTGGCGCGCCTTCTCCGGCGTCGAGCGCGACATTATGTTGCCCAGGCGCTCGATGGCAGGCCGCAGGAACCGCTCGCTGAACGGCCTCGACAGCTCCACCTCTTCCAGGGACAGAGGCTTGTCCGGAACCGTGCCTCCCGCGCCGTAGACCTGTAGGCGCTGCTGCACCATCTCGGCGGTGTTGGTCGAAGGGGTGCGCGCGATCCCGTAGAAGATCATCAGCACCCCGAGGCCGACGACTATCGCAAGGAGAAGGGTGATTGACATCAGCTCATACCTCTATGGCGACCACGCGTCGAATGATCAGGTTGCCGACAAAGATCATGAAGGCGCCGATCGCGATCAGGATCCAGCCGATGAAGTTCTCGAACATCGGTCTGAAGTAGGTCGGTGTGACGAAGTACATGAAGACCGCCAGCACGATCGGCAGGAACGTGATGAGCGTGCCGGAGGCGCGCGCCTGGGCGGTGAGCGTCGCGATCTCGCCCTTGATGCGGACCCGTTCCCGAATCGTGTAAGCGATGTTGTCGAGGATCTCGGCAAGGTTTCCACCCACCGTGCGGTGGATCGAATACGCAGTGGCGACGAGGTCGAAATCCGCGCTCTCGACGCGCTTGGTGATGTTCTGGAGCGCCTCGTCGGGCGACCCGCCGAGGTTCATCTCGCGCACGGCGCGACCGAACTCGTCGGCGATGGGCGGCACCGCGTTCTTGGCGACAGTGTCGATCGCCTGCGCGAACGAATAGCCGGCCTTGATCGCGTTCGACAGCAGGGTCAGCGTGTCGCCGAGCTGGTTGTTGAACTGTCGCAGGCGCCGTGCGACCCGGTACTTCACGTACCGGCCCGGAATGACATATCCGATCACCGCGGCGATGAAGATCTCGGGAACGCTCCCAAGCGAGAAACCGAATCGAAGAGCCGCGATCAGTGCGAACAGCAGCGTGCTGCCGATCTGGATCATGAAGAACTCTGACGTGCGGAGCTTGAGGTCCGCGCGCAGCAGCTGCTCGGCGACGGACGGCTTGCCCTTCTTGCTGTCGCCCCTGCCGATGCGGTCGGCGGCCGGCTGGAAGAGCCGGTTCATCGTCTCGCGCAAGCCGCTCGACGGCGGAAGCGTCTGGGCACCTGCAGTGGTCACACCGTAGGCCGCGAGCCTGGCCTGGAAGTCTTCGGAACCCCCGGCGGAGCGCCGCATGCGGCTGATGCCGAAGAAGAACAGGAAGACTCCCGCGAAGGCGAGGATCCCGAATACGAGGGGGATGGACAATTGCATTTGGGCCTCCTAGACCGTCAGTACAGCTTATCCGGCGGTGGCTGAGGGGTGGGGTTGAAAAGCGATTCGGGCACGTCCTCGCCCTCGGACTTGAGGTGCTCCATCCGCATCGGGATCACCCCGGTGGCGCTGTGGTAACCGACAGCCTTCCCTTCGGCGCTCACGCCGAGCTGATTGAACTTGAAGATCTCCTGGTACTGGACGTCTCCGTCCTTCATCCCGAGGACCTCCGCAACGCTGACGATGCGCCGGATGCCGCCGCGAAGGCGCGACTGCTGGACGATCAGGTGGATCGCGGCGCCGATCGTCTCGCGGATGGCGCGGGATGGAAGGTCCTGGCCGGCCTGGAGCACCAGCGTCTCAAGGCGGACAAGGCACTCGTGCGGGTTGTTGGCGTGCAGCGTCGACATCGAGCCATCGTGGCCCGTGTTCATGGCCTGAAGCATGTCGAGCGCCTCGCCGCCACGACACTCGCCGACGATGATGCGGTCGGGGCGCATACGCAGACAGCTCTTGACCAGCTCGCGGATGGGCACTGCGCCCTTGCCCTCGACGTTGGGTGGGCGAGACTCGAGCTGGATCCAGTGCGGCTGCTGCAGCTGGAGCTCG
>JBGOTG010000294.1:0-2501 GCA_041476405.1 Candidatus Dormibacteraceae bacterium
AGAGCGCGACCGGAATCGCGCTGATCGCGCTGGTGATCAGCCTGCTCTTCTCGCTGTATGGGTCATTCCAGCGCCGTGAGGAGCTCGTCGTCACTCTCGACGCTTTGGCCGGCGCGCCTCCCTCGGGCCTGCAGATCCTCGAGACCGTCGCGGGCCACCGGATGCCTGACGAGCTCCGGGCCACGTTCGACGACTGGAGGCGATGGTCCGCGGCCGTGCTCGAGAGCCACCTCGCTTACCCGATCCTTGTCTATTTCCGATCGAGCCACGACAACGAAGCGTGGTTAAACTCCTTCGGCGCGGTGATGGACGCGGCGACGCTGGTCTTGAGCACCATCGTCAGCGAGGACGCGACCGAGGGACACGCCCGGCTGATGTTCAAGGTCGGCAACCACCTGGTCGAGGACCTGGCGTGGTACTTCCGGTTTAAGAACGCCCGAGTGCCGATCGTGGAGCGCCAGGAGTTTGACGACGCTCGTGAGCGGCTGATCAAGGCCGGCTACCACTGCCGCGAAGGTGAGTCGGCCTGGAGCGAGTTTGCCTCGCTTCGGTCGATGTACGCGTCACCGCTCAATCAGCTGGCACGCCGGCTGGCGATCATGCCGGCGAAGTGGATCGGTGATCGTTCCTACCTTCCTCACGCGCGGCGGGGACCGGCTCGGTCCCGACCGCCGAAGCAGGCAGGCTGATCACCTTCCCGCAGGCGAGAAGATCGCCGTAGACCGCCGAGCTTCAGGCGCTCTCCCCTACCACTCACCGGCCCTCCGCATCGCCCCCGTCCTGGCGTCCGGGTCGTAGACGATTCGGTAGAAAGGCTCTGCCCAGAGCCTGGTCGTTCGCGAAGGGCGGATCCGCAGGTGCGGCCTCACGCGCCCGGGTGGACGCTCGCCGCGCGCGCCGCTCGTGTGCCACCGTTCCAGCGCATCAGCCGTCGCCTGGAACTTCTGCACGGCCTCGGCCGGATCGAGCAGGTCTCGATCGTCGCCTTCGGCGCGGCCGAGGTGCTCCCGCCAAAGACTCAGCCGCAGGTCGCGGGCGTATGTGCGGGCGCCATCACCCAGCCCGGCAGGATCGGTTGGTGCCCTCGAATCGCGCGCGTCGTCAACCACGGCGCATGAGATCTCGGAGTCATGGCTCCATGACCTCCTGTTGAAGTTGTCGGACCCGACCGAGGTCCATACGTCGTCGATCACACAGACCTTGGCGTGGACGTACACCGGAACACCGAGCAGGTTCTCGATATCGAAGATGGAGACCCGCTCCCCGCCGGCGTCGAGCAAAGCCTGTACCGCCTGTTCCCTGCCCACCTGATTGGGCGGTAGTGTCAGGGCGCCCGCCTGGTCAAAGTACCTGGGGACAACCGCTATCAGGTGAAGCTCCGGGTTGGAGGTCAAGGCGTCGACGAACGGCCTCATCACGTCCCGCGACCAGAGGAACTGGTCCTCGATGTAGATGAGCCGGCGGGCGCGGCGCAGCGCCTTCTGGTATCCGCGAGCGATGCTCCGCTCGCCATGAGGAGCGAACGGATAACCCCGCGGACGGCGGCCGTAGGTGCGCAGCACCTGGACCGCACACGTTCCCGCGACCGCCGGGTCGGGCCGCATCGGTGGCAGCGTGCTCGCGCTGCGATCCGTATGGCGCAGCAGGTCATGCAGAACCCCCATCGGATCGCGGCTGAGCGGGCTTCGATCGGCCCACCTCTCGCGGAAGGTGAACTCCAGGTCGCCGACGGCCGGGCCCTCGATCGCGACCTGGACGTCGTGCCAGGGCGGTGCCGTCCCGTAACGCGGCGACATCTTCTGACGCTGCAGGTCGCCGAGGTGGTCGGAATCGTCGCGCCGGCGGTGGCAGAGGTCGATGCCGCCGACAAAGGCAACGTCCGCAGCGGCCCCGCCACCGGGTCGGATGACGACCAGCTTCTGGTGGTGCGAGCCGCCGATCCGTACGCGTTGGTCGAGGAGGACCTCTCCTCCCGCCGCATTCACCACCACACCGAGGTGGCGGTTCTCCCTGGCGCTGAAGCCGAGCCGGTCGGCATGCGACCGCCACAGCAACCCCTTGACGCTGACCCCGCGACGTACCGCCGCGGAGAGGACCCTCCCTATCTCCGTCTCGGGGCCATCGCCAAGGCGTTGGTCGGGGTCGCTGCGCCAGTCGGCGAAGAACAGCTGGTCGCCGGCGCCGAGCTCACCGACGGCCTCTAGCAAGCGGCGAAAGTAAGTCGCGCCGTGCACCAGAGTCTCAACCCTGTTGCCCGCGGTCCATGCCGCCCCGTCCGCATGACGGCGGTCGAGCCCGGTGAAGTCGTTGCCCCGTTCGGAGCCCGTGAGAAACCAGCTCCCCAGGACGTCCTTCGGTTCCTCTTCAGGCCGCATCGCGCGACTCAGATTAATCGCGCTCGCCTGCGTCGGCGGTGTTATGGCGATTGTTCCTCGGCCGGGCCCATAGTCGGTTGGCCTGACGCTGGGTGAGATTGCCCTCCTCAGCCTTCTCGATTGGGG